>JAFKJW010000133.1 GCA_017305925.1 Hyphomicrobiales bacterium
AAATGCGGATAGCGCCGGTCGATGAAGAAGCCGCGCGAGACCGGACGCCGCACGGTGTGGTGGCGCAGGAGGCCGCGCCGGGCAAGCAGCTTCAGGAGCGCCGTCGTGTTCGTCGATTCGTCGACGCAATCCATCTGGCCGCGTTCGCGCCCGCGCCCAAAATCGGATTTCGCCCGGTCGCGGACGCCGACCGCCGCCGCCGCCCGCTTCTCGACATATTGCACCACGCGCGAGACCGCGTGCCGTTCCGCCTCGGCGGAGGCCTTGCCGCCCTGCATGAGCGAATCGATGCGTTTCAGGTCGCCGTCGCCCAGCCGCAGCGTCGTCCTGTAATAACAGGAATAGCCGTGGCAAACTTTCAGCGAGACGGCATGCGCTTCGGCGGCCGCGAGCGACACGGCCAAGACCGCCAAAAGCCGGAAAACTCCCTTCAAGCATCACCTCCGCTTGTCCGATCCGCATTGCTTTCCACAGGACCTGGGCTTATTTGCGCACGGATGGCGAACGACCCCATCCATATCGTCGGCGGCGGGCTGGCCGGCTCGGAGGCCGCATGGCAGGCGGCCAATGCCGGGGTGCCGGTGATCCTGCACGAGATGCGCGGCGTGCGCGGCACCGAGGCGCACAAGACGGACGGCCTCGCCGAACTGGTCTGCTCCAATTCCTTCCGTTCCGACGACGCCGAGACCAACGCGGTCGGGCTCCTCCATGCCGAGATGAGGCTGGCCGGCTCGCTCGTCATGGCCTGCGCCGACGCCCATCAGGTGCCGGCCGGCAGCGCCCTCGCGGTAGACCGCGACGGTTTTTCGGCGGCCGTGACGGCGAAGCTCGCGGCGCACCCGCTCGTCACCATCGTGCGGGAGGAGATTACCGGCCTGCCGCCGGCCGAATGGGGCCAGGCGATCGTCGCGACCGGGCCGCTGACGGCGCCGGCGCTGGCCGGCGCGATCGCGCGCGAGACCGGCGCCGACGCGCTCGCCTTCTTCGACGCCATCGCCCCGATCGTTCATTTCGACACGCTCGACATGGATGTCTGCTGGTTCCAGTCCCGCTACGACAAGGTCGGTCCCGGTGGGACCGGCAAGGACTATATCAACTGTCCGATGGACAAGGCGCAATACGAGGCCTTCGTCGCCGCCCTGCTCGACGGCGGAAAGACCGAGTTCAAGGATTGGGAGGGCACGCCCTATTTCGACGGCTGCCTGCCGATCGAGGTGATGGCCGAGCGCGGCCCCGAAACGCTGCGCCATGGGCCGATGAAGCCGATGGGTTTGACCAACGCGCATGATCCGGCCACAAAACCCTATGCCGTCGTCCAGTTGCGCCAGGACAACGCGCTGGGCACGCTCTACAACATGGTCGGCTTCCAGACCAAGCTCAAGCACGGCGAGCAGGTCCGCATCTTCCGCACGATTCCCGGGCTGGAAAACGCCGAGTTCGCGCGTCTCGGCGGCCTGCACCGCAACACCTATATCAACTCTCCCGTTCTGCTCGACGCCACGCTCCAGTTGAAGGGACGGCCGGGACTGCGGTTCGCCGGCCAGATCACCGGCTGCGAGGGCTATGTGGAGAGCGCGGCCATCGGGCTGCTCGCCGGGCGGTTCGCCGCGGCGGAGCGCCTTGGCGTGCTTCCCGCCATGCCGCCGCCGACCACCGCCTTCGGCGCGCTGCTCGGCCATCTCACCGGCGGCCACATCGCTTCCGACGACGAACCGGGCAAGCGCTCGTTCCAGCCGATGAACGTCAATTTCGGATTGTTCCCGCCGCTCGCCGCCGGCACCAGCCTGCGCCCCGAGGGTTTTGAAGGCCGCTTCCGCGGCAAGGACAAGGCGATCGCGAAGAAGCGGGCCACCACGGCGCGCGCGCTCGGAGACTGCCGCGAATGGCTGGGGCTTCAGGAGCGGCAGCGGCCCGCCGCCGAGTGAAGCCGTTCGAAACTCAGCGCGTCTCGCCCAGCAGCCCGCAGAAGCGGTCGGCGATCAGCACGGCGACGATCAGCGCCGGCAGTTGATGGGTGCTGCGCACGAGCAGCACGGCAACGGTCGCCGCAAGCGCGGTTTCGGCGACCACCATGACAGCGAACAGCATCAGCGAGGCGAGCACCATGAGCGGCAAGCCGGCGGCCCCGACCAGCGCGCCGGCCACGAAAGTCGCCAGCCAGAGCATCGAGCCGAAGAAAAGCGGAGAAGCGGCGCAGAGCGCGCCGCGCAGCGTCCGCTGCACCGGGCTTCCGGACTCCTGCGCCATGGCCGCGACCAGCAATCCCGCCGTCAGCGCGGAGACGGCCGCCAGCACGCCCAAGGTTGCGGCAAGCGAGGGACGGGTTACGGCAAGACCGAGGCCGACCAGCCCGAACCATCCGATCCAGGCGATCGTACGGCCGGACAAACCGGACAGCCGGCCCGCCATTCCCGTACCGCGATCGACGACCGCACTCATCGCCCGTTCCTTTCGGATCTGCTCCTCCTGGACGGCTCATCATGCGCGAACGAAGCGTATTCCTGGTTAATGCGGCGCCTTCCTTGCGGTGATCGTAAACGGCCGATGAAGGAAGATCGGCGGATCAGCGCCTTGGCGCGGTCCGGCACTCGGTGCGATCGCAGCGCAGCAATGCATTGAACGTTTCCACCGTCACCATCACCGGCATGCGCACGCGGCCGCGCGGCTCGGTATGTCATCCGCGCCATGATTGGCGAAAGGTCAAGGTTGCCCGGCCCGGGACAGAGTTAATCCGCAGGGCGCCCGGCAGCCGCGGTCGCCGCGCGAAACAGCCGCCAATGCCTTTTCCATGACGGAATGTCCGCGGTCCCCTCGCCCGCCACGCCCCGCCTGGCGACCGCGCCGAGATAGTCCGGCACCAGCGCCACGGGAAGATAGGCGGGGCGCAGCAAGGGCGGCAGGGCGGCGGCCTGTCCGAATGCCGCCAGATGCTCCCGCGCCAGCGCGGTCACGGCCGAGACGACGCGCTCGCACGCCTCGTGGTCGGTCGTGGCCAGGAAATCCGCCACGGTCGTGCCGGCCGCGGCGAGTATGTCCTGCGGTACGTAGCACTGGCCGCGCCGGCGGTGCACAGGCAGGACGCGCAGCAGACCGGCGATCGCCTGGGCGCAGCCGGCATGGCCGGCCGCCTCGCCATGCGCCGCCGCCGTGGCGGGATCCAGCACCAGCGAGGCGAGTTGGATGAGCGCCGAGGCCGTCTCCCCGCAATAGCCTTCGAGGTCGGCCCGCGTCGGCATGGGGTCGTCATAGAGGTCGAAAAGGCGCGCTTCGAGGTAGTTTTCGAACGCCGCGCGCGGAAGGCCATGGCGGTCGATCGCCTCGACCAGCGCCTCGGCGGCCGGGTGCCCGTCGGCCGGCCGGCCGGCGATCACGTCGCGCCACCATTGCAGCCGGATTTCGCCGGGCAGCGCCTCGCGGATGCGGTCCCTTATCCCCGCCACCTCGGCATTGAAGGCATAGAGCGCGAAAAGCGCCTCGCGCCGGTCTTCCGGCGCATAGAGTGCGGCGAGATAGCGGTCGCGGTCGGCCTCCCGCACCGCCTGCATCACCAGCGCCGCGCGCGCGGACACGTCCCCGTCAGCCCACGGCGACCAGCGCGGCCGCGACCGCCCGGTCCTCCGCGAGCAGCACGTTG
>JAFKJW010000199.1 GCA_017305925.1 Hyphomicrobiales bacterium
GTGGGGGAGATGTCCGGCAGGACAGAGGGGGGCGCCATAGAGCGCCACCCTATGGATCGATCAAGCCTTACACGCCCCGCACCCGCGGCTCCGCGCTTCTCTCCGCGGTCAGCTCCGTGACCGCCCAGACCAGCGCGTCGACGCGGTCCGGCGAGCGGCCGTCCGACAGGCCGTCCGGGCCGAAATCGCACATCTCGTCCTCCAGTTCCGGGAACCGCCCGGCGTGGACGACACGGCCCTGCGCGTAGAGCAGAGCGACCGGTTCGGCGCGCGTCCACTTGCCGCGCCGCGCCCGCACCGCCTTCACCGGCACGCCGCCGTCGGCCGTGCGGATCACCGCCGTCACCATGTCGCCGCCCTGGTTGACCTCGGCGACGATGCAGTCCGCCTGCAACTTGCTGTAGAGCCGGACGGCCGCGCCCGCCCAGTGCTGGGGCTTCGCCGCGCGTAGCGTATTGTCGGCCAGAACGACGACGCGGCCGTCCACGGCGATCCCCGCCGCAACGATGCCGCAGGCGTCGGAGGTGCCGCGCGAGGTCGCCGGCGGATCGACCGCCACGACGATGCGCCGCATTTCGGGCGGCTCGGGCAGATGGGCGGCCTCGAGTGCGGCACGCGACCAGAGCGCATCGGCCCGGTCCTCGATCAGTTCCCCTTCCAGTTCCTGCCGGCCGAGCCGCGTGCCGCCGTAGCGCTGCTCGACGCTGCGCAAAAAACCTTCTGCCAGATGCACATTCTGCCGCGTCGCGGCGCGCGTCACCAGCACGGCCGGATCGGCCACCAGCCGTTTCATCAGCGGCGTCGGGCGCGGCGTGGTGGTAAGGAGCTGCCGCGGCCGCTCGCCGAGCCGCAGCCCGAATTGCAGCATGTCGAAGCATTCTTCCGCATTCCGCCACTTCGCCAGCTCGTCGCACCAGGCCGCGTCGAATTGCGGCCCGCGCAGCGCGCCGGCGCTTTCGGAAGAGAAGCACTGCGCGACCGCGCCGCTGTCCCGCAAAAGGCGCCGCCGCGTCACCTCGTAACGCGGATGCCGACCCCGCGCCGCCACCAGGATGCCGGACGGCCCCTCGATCATCACGTCGCGGACATCGCCATGCGTCTCGCCGACCAGCGCGATGCTTCCGTATCTCGTCCCGTCCGCGAAAGGCGGACGCCCATGCACCAGGCAGTTCACCCACTCGCTGCCGGCGCGGGTCTTGCCCGCGCCGCGCCCGCCGATCAGCAGCCAGCTATGCGGATGGGTGCGCTCCCGCTGGTGCGCCTGCGCCCGCATCAGCCAGCTCTCCAGCACCTCCCGCGCCAGCCCGGCCGGAATGTTGGCGCGCGACCAGCTCGGCTGCGCGCTGTCCGGCGAGCTCGGCGATACGCCCGTCGATCCTGTGAAGCATTTCGGTGAGTTGCTCATCCGCGGCCATGCGCTCCTGTGCGGAGTCTTCTTCGTTCTTGCCGGCGAAGCCGGTGCCGTTCAGCGTGTTGTGGATCTTCAGCGCTTCCTCGGCCAGCGCCTTCTCCGTGGCGACCGACAGCTTCTTTTCCGAGGCCAGCCGCGCGTCGATCGCGGCCAGGCGCCGCTCGATCAGGCCGCGCGTGCGGCGCGCAAGCTCGGCGCGCGAGGCGGGCCCCTTCCTCCAGCCGCCGCGCCTGACTTCCTTTCTGAGGGTCGCAAGCGACCAGCCGAAAGCCGCGCTCACGGTCTCGTCGGGCAGCGGCGAGGCCTCGTAGACGGCCTGCCTCGCGGCGAGCCGCGTTTCGCGATCCCCGGCCATCGGTTCTCCTGTAATGTCATGAAATTTCGCGCCGGAACGCGGCGATCCCGAAGGCGCCGTCCGTCTACCCGCACTTTTCCGACGATAGCGAAAGACTACCAAACCACCGGTGCGGTGTCAAGAATAAATTCCTATGATTCGGCGAGATTCCTTCCGGCACCGCAGGCGGCGCCGAAAAAGCCCTTTCCGCTTGCCGCCTGCGGCAAATTCCGCCACATGTCGGGCGGGCGGGCGGCGTGGCCGGTGCCCTGAAAGGGCCGTTAAGCTCTTTCATGTATCCCGGCATCAGTTGAAGCGTCACCGGTGGAACAACGGCGAATGGGCGGTCCGTTCAGGCCGAGGAAAGCGAGGGGGCGGATCGCCGCCGGCCTGCTCGCGCTCGATGCCTGGATCGATTCGGGCGTCTGGAGCGCCGGCTTCCGGCTTTCCGAATTCTGGGAAGCGCTGACCATCTTCTTCCGCCGCTTTCGCGTCAGCGGGTTTCCGCGTGCCCTGGTGGAACTCTCTTCCGAGGCCTTCACGCTGGGCGCGGCGGGCGCGGTGGTCATGCTGGCGCTCGCCATGCCCGCCTTCCAGGCGACCAGGGGAGACTGGAAGAACCAGGGCGATTTCGCCGTCACCTTCCTCGACCGCTACGGCAACGAGATCGGGCGGCGCGGCGTGTTCCAGCTCGACTCGGTGCCGGTCGACGAGATGCCCGACCATGTCATCAAGGCGGTGCTGGCGACGGAGGACCGGCGCTTCTTCGAGCATCACGGCATCGATTTCATCGGGCTCGCCCGCGCCATCACCGAGAACCTGCGCGCCAATTCGGTCGTGCAGGGCGGCTCGACGCTGTCGCAGCAGCTCGCCAAGAACGTCTTCCTGTCGAACGAGCGCACCTTCGAGCGCAAGATCAAGGAGGCGTTCCTCTCTGTCTGGCTGGAGGCCAATCTCTCCAAGAAGGAGATCCTTCAGCTCTATCTCGACCGTGCCTATATGGGCGGCGGCACGTTCGGCATCGCGGCGGCGTCCGAGTTCTATTTCGGCAAGAGCGTGAAGGACGTGAACCTCGCGGAGGCGGCCATGCTTGCGGGCCTCTTCAAGGCGCCGGCCCGCTATGCGCCCCACATCAACCTTCCGGCCGCCCGCGCCCGCGCCAACGAGGTGCTGACCAACCTCGTGCAGAGCGGCTTCATGAGCGAGGGCCAGGTGCTTTCGGCGCGCCTGCATCCGGCCGGGGTCGTCGACCGTGGTACCGGCAAGAGCCCGGACTACTTCCTCGACTGGGCCTTCGAGCGGGCAAAGATCCTCGGCGAGCGGATCGGCGTCCGCACCATGGTGGCGCGCACGACCATCGACCCGGACCTCCAGCGCGCCGCCGAGGAGACGCTGGAATACCACATCCGCACCTACGGCAAGGAATACGGCGTCGACGAAGGCGCGATCGTGCTGATGGAGAACAACGGCGCGGTGCGCGCCATCGTCGGCGGCCGCGACTACGGGGCCAGCCAGTTCAACCGCGCCACCATGGCGCTGCGGCAGGCCGGCTCCTCCTTCAAGCCCTATGTCTATGCCGAGGCGATGGAGAAGGGCTTTACGCCCAATTCCGTGATCTCCGACGCGCCGATCAACTGGGGCGGCTGGATGCCGAAGAACTACGGCCGCAGCTATTCGGGAAAAGTCTCGCTGATCACGGCGCTGGCCAAGTCCATCAACACCGTTCCCGTGCGGCTGGCCAAGGAAAGCCTCGGCATCGCGCCGATCAAGGCGCTGGCCGAGGCGATGGGCGTGGAGTCGCCGCTCGAGGCCCACAAGACGATGGTGCTCGGCACGTCCGGCATGACCGTCATGGATCAGGCGACCGGCTACAGCGTCTTCGCCAATGGCGGCTACGCGGGAATGCGCTACGGCATCTCGCAGGTCACGACGCATGGCGGCGATCTGGTCTGGGACCACGACCGGGACGCGCCGCCGCCGCACCGGGTCCTGTCAGAAAAGACGGTGGCCGAGATGAACACCATGCTGGCCGCGGTGCCGGAATGGGGCACGGGGCGGCGGGCCGCCCTTCCCGGCATCCGCTCCGCCGGCAAGACCGGCACCACGCAGGCCTATCGCGACGCCTGGTATGTCGGCTTTACCGGAAACTTCACGGCGGCCGTCTGGCTCGGGAACGACGACTTCTCGACCACGCGCAACATGACGGGCGGCTCCCTTCCGGCCATGACCTGGCAGCGCCTCATGGCCTACGCCCACCAGAACGTCGAGCCGAAGCCCATTCCCGGGCTGGACGATGCGCCCGCCAAGAACGCCGTCGTCGCCGAGGCGGCAAAGCCCTCCGACGGTTCGGGGCAGGCCGGCGCGGGAGAAAGGCCCCCCGTGCTGTCGTCCGCCACCGTCAGCCTGCTGCGCGACATCGCCGCCGCGTTCGCCTCGGCCCAGCCGATCGAGCTGCCCGCGGCCTCGTCCGAGGCGTTGTCCAGGCTTTGATGCAGGCGCCGCCTTCCGGACCTCCGGGGTCCCCTCTCCTCCCGCGCTCCGGTGCCGCATGATCCGCACCGTGCTCCTGACCGCCCTCGCCGTATCGATCGCCATCCTCGGCGGCGCCGGAAGCGTCTGGTATGCGCTGAGCGCCCAGCGCGGCATCGGCGCGGTCTCGATCGGCGCCTGGACCGCCTATCCGGACCTCGGCGGGCCGCAAGCCGATCCCTATTCGCGGGCGCGCGTCGCGCGCGACGGCGTGCTGACGCTCGGACGGGCGGAGGGCGTCGCCTTCGTCGCGAGCGAGGATTCCTCCGGCGAGCGCCTGCGCGGGGAATGCGCCTACACGGTCGTGGGGTCGCTGCCGCCGGCCCGGCTCTGGACGCTGCACGCGGCGGATGGCGAGATGCGCCTACTCAAGCCGGCGCTGCCGCACGAGACGGAAATCCACGCGCAATCGGCGCTGCGCCTGCCGGGCGGCGGCGTGTCGGTGACCGTCGGCGCAAAACCCCAGCCCGGCAACTGGATCGCCACGTCCGGCACCGGCCCGATGACCATCGTGCTCACCCTCTACGACACGCCGCTGCTCGGCGGCACCGGCCTTGCCGACGCCGTGCTGCCGCAGGTCATCCGGGGCGCCTGCGATGCATAGGCTTCTCTACGCCCTCGCGGCCGGGCTTCTCGGCGCCGGCATCGTGCACATAGCCGTGCTCCTCATGCTTCCGGAGTTTTCTGAGCGCGATGCGTGGTCGCGGCTCGGACCGGACTCCGACATCTATGCGGTGCACAGGATCGACGGCGGGCCGGCGGCGGAGGTACTCCGCGGCTTCGAGGATCCGCTCTTCTATGTCAGTGCCTGCCGTTTCGACCTGGAGGACGGCTTCGCCCACATCAAGGCGCCGGGCGGCGCCCCTTTCTGGTCGGCATCGGTCTACGGGCGCAACGGCCGCAATCTTTACAGCTTCAACGACCGGACGGCCACGAACGGCGCGCTCGACTTCGTGGTGGTGACGCCGGCGCAGATGATCGACATCCGCAAGGAGCTGCCTCCGGCGCTGGTCTCGTCCGTCTTCGTCGAGGCAGACATCGGCCAGGGCATCGCCGTGGTCAGGACGTTCGTCCCGGACCGCACCTGGGCGGACAAGGCGGCAGCCCTCCACAGCGGCATGACCTGCCGCCAGGAACAATAAACGCCGGCCGTTCAGCTTTTCGGCGGTACCGGATTGCGCTTTTCGGCGCCAAGCGCCCGCGGCGGCGGCTTTGCGGCATCGCCGGACGCATAGCGCTCGTAGCGGACGCCCGGAAAGAAGACGACGGAAGGTGCGGACGGCAGGGCGATCGGCGGGCGGGATGTCTGCTCGCGGCGCGGCTGGAAAGACAGGACCATTCCCATGTTACGTTTACCCCTCTTGCTCCCCGGAGCTCAGAACGCAACGCCTCCCTCGTTCATCAACGCACCCATTCGTTAACGGAAGGTTTACGGGATCCGCACGAAACGCTTAAAATTGCATGTTTTGTATGCATAAGCCCTTGTTTTGTCATAGACGCGGCTTTTCCTCGACAGGTTAACAATGCGTCAATTGATCGGCGCTATTTCTAACGATCGTTCCTCTGGTCGAGTTGGTTGCGTTGGGCGTTCCCGTCTGTGTCCTCGGTTGATTTCCGGCATATCGCGGTAAAGGGGAAGGCTCCGAGGCCGGAGCGCCTGTTCCGCGCGGCCGTCTCGGCCTTCTGCGCGCTCATCCGGCCGGGCCGCCGCGACGTGGTCCAGCTCGAGGAGCTGACCCTGCCGCTTTTCGCGGCGCAATCCCGGGAATCCAGGCGCTTCGCGGCGGCCGCCCTCTCCGAGGCTTCGCATTCCTCGAACGCGCTGATCCGCCTGCTCTGCGACGAAAGCGTCGACATCGCCGCGCCGCTGCTCATCCGCTCGCCGGCGCTGTCGGACATCGACCTGATCTCGCTCATCGGCCGGCACGGCCTGCCGCATGCGCGCGCGATCGCGCGCCGTCAGAACCTCAATCCGGCGATCGCCGCGCTGATCCGCGCCCTGGAGCGCAAGGCCGACATCTCCGAAGGTCCGACCAAAGAGGAGCACCCCATGGTGCAGGAAGAACCCGTCTCCCTCCCGGCCGCGGCGCAGACCGGTGTTGCCGCCGCGCGCATGCGCGACCGGCTTCGCGGCTTCATGATGCCCGAGCAGCGGGTCGCGGCACCGTCGCACGCGGCCGACGAAGCCAGGGCAAAGCTCTTCGCGCGGCTGAAGATGACGGCTCTGACCGGCAACATCTCCTTCTTCCAGACCGCCCTTTCCGACGCGCTGGACATCGAGTTCGCGGTCGCGCAGGAGATCACGGCGGGCAGCGGCTATGCCGGCCTGCTGGCGGCGCTGAAGATGCTCGATCTCTCCGAGGAGCAATCCTTCATGCTCACCGTCGCGGCGTTCCCCGCCCATTTCGCGCATGCCGAGGCGGTCCGCCTCTTCTCCGAGCGCTACCAGTCCATGCAGCACGAGGCCGCCGTCGATCTGGTGCGCGGCTGGCAGATGGAAGCCGCCACGCGGCAGCTCCTCGACAGGCGCAGGAATGACGGCGCGGAGGCGAAAGCCGCGGCGCGCCTCACGGCTTAGCGAGGTCGAGCAGTTCCTCGATCGGGACCTGCCCCGGCTCGATATCGACGACCCACATATCGGGATCGAATTTCTGTTCGCGGGCAAGCCGGCGCTCGATCTCGCTTGCCTCTGCGCCGCCCAGAAGCGGCGTGAAGAGCCGGTCCAGGGGCCGCTTGTCGTCGTAGCTCGCCTGCGGCGCGGGGCCGTAGAGCGCGATACCGCCGAAGCGGTCCCTGACCGTGACGAAGACCGCGCCCGCCTCCGCCGCGCCGCGCCGTTCGACGGCGGCGAAGCCGCCGGTGTCGAAGGTCCTGCGGGTCAGGGCCGAGACCCAGAAATCGGTGGTGAGGCGCATCGCTTCGCTTTGTCCGCAAAAGACGCCGTCCGCAAGAGCGCTCGCGCCAGTTCCATCGGCCGGCACGCTACCTGATGTAGCGCTCCTTGCGCATCTTTTCGTAGAGCGCGTCGTCGACCTCGCCGGTCTGCTTGAGGCCGAACATCGCCTGGAACTCCTTGATCGCGGCGCGCGTGCGGTTGCCGATGATGCCGTCGATACCGATGTCGGTCTTGCCGAACTCGCGCAGGCCCGCCTGCACGCGCCTTATCCTGTCCGCGGCGGTCGAATCGGCGCCGTCGAAACGCGCCGCGGCGGGCTGCCTGGCCGCGCCGGCCTTCGGATCGGGACGCGGCTTCGGCGGGATCGCCGCGGTGGGATTGGTGTCGAGCTGCTCCAGCAGCCTGGCGTCGATCGCGCCCGTCACGGGCAGCCCGACCGTCTTCTGGTAGGTCGCCACCGCGCGGCGCGTGTTCGGCCCCGGAACGCCGTCGACGTCGCCCTCATAAAGCTTCAGGTCCTTCAGCACCGTCTGCACGGCTTTCGTCACCGGATCGCCCTGCAACGCCGGCGGCACGGGGTCCGGCCGCTCGAAGCGGATGGTGGTCTCGCTGACGACGCGGGGCGCGGCGGGCCGCGCGATGGTGCGTGTGGCGAAGAACGCGCCCTCATGGACGAAGGGCTGATACCAGAGGGCGTTCGCCGAGACGAAGGAAAGGGCGACCAGGAAAGCCGTCGAACCGCCGACGAGCAGCGGGTTGCGGGCAACCATTCCGCCGGCGGCCGCGGCCACGGCCGCCGCCCGTCCGCCGCCGCGTTTCGGCAGGCGCTCAGGCCGTCTTGCGGAGCGTGCCATGCGTTTCCTCTGCGGGAGCGTTCCCCGTTTCGCTGGTTGCGACGCCGTCGACGGGCAGGCTGATGGCGACCTTGGTGCCCTCGCCCGGCGCGCTCTCGATCGACATGGTCCCGCCATGCAGGGCGACGAGGCCCTTCACCAGCGACAGGCCGAGGCCGGTACCCTCGAACTGCCGCGTGTAGTCGTTACGGACCTGCGTGAAGGGGCGGCCGATCCTGTCCAGATCCTCCGCGGCGATGCCGATGCCGGTGTCCGCCACCCAGAAATGCAGGCGCGAGCCGAGGCGGCGGGCGCCGATGACGACCGACCCGCTCTCCGGCGTGAACTTTATGGCGTTGGCGACCAGATTGATGAGAATCTGCTGGACGGCGCGGCGGTCCGCCACGACTTCGCCGACCGTACGGGGAATTTGGACGCGCAGGTCGACGCCCTTCTTCTGCGCCTGCAGTGCCATCATGGCGTTGCACATCTCCACCGCATCGGCGAAGGCGAAGGATTCCGGCTGGATCGGATAGCTGCCCGCCTCGATCTTCGACACGTCGAGGATCGCGTTCACCACCGACAGGAGGTGATGGCCCGCATCCTTGATGAGCTGCGAGTATTCGCGCTGGCGGGCATCCGTGAAGCCGCCGAACATCTCGTGCAGCAGGATATCGGAAAAGCCGATGATGGCGTTCAGCGGGGTGCGCAGCTCGTGGCTGACGGCCGCCAGGAAGCGGCCCTTGGCGATGTCGATGCTCTCGGTGCGCTCCTCGGCGCGCGCCAGCGCAGTGCGAAGGGCGACGACCTCGGAATTGTCGTGCAGTTGCGCGGCGATCGGACCGCCGTCCGCCCCGAAGGCCTCCAGAACGAACGGCCGGAAGCTGTCTGCGCCCAGCACGACGTCATCGGGCAGCCGGAGCCGGACTTCCGCCCGTCCGTATCTCTCGCCCGCGCGCAACGCGTCGAGGGCGCGCAGGAATGCGACCCGATCGCCGACATGAATGCGGTCGAACAGGCCCTGCCCAAGCAAAAGCGCGGCGGAGAAGCCGAGCGGCGCGTGAATGCCGTCCGCCGCCTCCAGGACATCGCCGCCCGGCGCCATCGTCAGCGCCATGCCGACGCAGCGCACGGCGGACACGTCGCCGCCCTGCCGCTCCTCGCCGCGTCGGCCGAAGCGGGGAAAGCGCGCGGCGAGCGTCAGTGCATAAAGCGCGGGGATCGACCAGTGCAGGACCGACACCGTTCCCGCCGCCTGCGGCCATGCGAAGCCGGCCAGCACGGCCGCAGCGAGCGCGCCGGCCGCGGCGGCGACGCCGGAAAGGACGGCGTTGCGGCTGCGCGCCACCCAGGCGCCTTCGACCGGCAGGGCTGCGGCGAGAATCAGCATCGGCGATGCCGGGCCGCCGGCCAGCAGGATCATGGCCGCGCACAGGAGCGCGCCGGCGCCAAGCACGGCAATCTCGCCCGGACGGACCGAGCGCGCGCCGGCCACCGCAAGAGCGCCGATCCACGCCAAAGCAGGCAGCAGCAGGCAGAGCGCGGACGCCACGGGAACGCCGACGCGCGGCCCGGCCAGAAGCGCGGCAGCCGGAACCAGCAGCACGGGCGAGAGGAGCAGGATGCCGACGAGGCGCCGCTTGGCCAGACGATCGTCAGCCGCCGTCACGGCGGGCGAGATGAAACGGTCGCATGCGGATGCAACTGTCTCAAACACTGCCTCGAAACGATCTGCCGGAGCACTCAACGCCACACACCCAAACTGCCGCCCGCGAACGGGTCATCTTGGTTAACCGCGAACCTCGCACCCAGCGTTTAAAGAAACGATAAGGCGCACCCCCAAGACGTCCGCGACCGACCGAATATTGGGCGTTTGCGCCTGCGCCGCGGCGAGAAATCGGCCCATGGTAAACGGCGGGTTAGCCGATCGTGGCGCAGCTTTTTCGCGCGCCGCCGGGCGATATTCCGGAGTCGAGAAAAAAGCCGTTCTTTTCCAGCCGTTTACATCGTTAGCGATTGATGAAGCCGACCGTTCGGATTTGGCGCAAATTCGACGCGATTGCGACGGTATAAAATTCGACTCAATTGTCGATCCAATTTGATTCATGCTTGCAACGACTTCTTCGCAAGAGCGTGTCAGGGTGGCGCCGGTACAAGCAGAAGGGTTGGCATCCATACCGATGCCGGGACAGACGTCATGGGCTTCCTGATCCGTTCGACATTCTGGTTCTCGCTGGTGCTTCTGGCACTGCCGCTGGACGCCCCGCAAACGGCGGAAGGCGGCAAGCCGGTCGGCCCGGTGGAGGCCCTGATCGCGGCAAGCGAGGCCGTGACCGATATCGCCGGACTGTGCGAGCGCAAGCCGGATGTCTGCGTCACCGGACGGCAGGCCATCTCCACCATCAGCGTCAGGGCGAAGGAAGCGACGCGGATCGCCTACGAGACCATGAACCAGCCCGAGGACGCGACCGGCAGCATCGCCCCGCGCTCCGCTTCGCCTGAGCCGCAGGAACTGCCGTCTTCCGAGCCCATTCCCACGCCCGCGCCACGCGACTGACGTCCCGCAGGGCGCCTCCCGGCTTTTTTGGATGACCCGGCCGCCGCTCTTGCCTATATGGCCTGCAACATGGCCACGATCGACTCCATCCGCGAGGATTTCGCGCTTCTCGACGAATGGGAAGACAAATACCGCTACGTGATCGAGCTCGGGCAGGATCTGGCGCCCTATCCCGAATCGGTCCGTGACGACGCCCACAAGGTGCCCGGCTGCGTGAGCCAGGTCTGGCTGCATACGCTGCATGGCGACGGAGCCGACCCGGTGCTGACCTTCGAGGGCGATTCGGACGCGCATATCGTCCGCGGCCTGGTGGCCATTCTCCTCGCCCTCTATTCCGGACGGCGGGCCAGCGCGATCCTCGACATAGACGCTGAGGCGACGCTTCGGGCTCTCGGCCTCGACGAGCACCTGACGCCGCAGCGTTCCAACGGCTTGCGCTCCATGGTCAAGCGCGTTCGCCGCGACGCCCAGGCGGCGCTGGGCGACCACGCGGCGTAGCATCCGGCGCGGATATCCGGCCATCCCCGGTACGGAGAGCGTTCACCCGTCGATGCTCGGCCGGAAGTCGTCGCTTCCCCAATGCAGGAGGGATCCGCGCCGCGCCCGCGCCGGCTCGTAGTGACGACTGAGCACGCCGAGGGCCGATTTCAGCAGGATCTTCGCGGAACGCGGCGGCCACCGCCGCTCCGCCTCCACCCGCTCCAGCCCCTTCAGGTAGCAGCAGACGTCGAGCAGCACGCCCGACAATTCGGGACCGACGGCCGCGATGGCCTTCTCGACGCGCCGCCGCGCAGCGAGCGCGGCGTCGGTCAGCTCCGCCGCACCGCCGGCCCCACCCCGCCGGCCGCTGGCCACGGAGGCGATCCAGTTCGCGCCCAGCCGCGGCATGATCCGGCCACGCGTATAGTCCGACCGCAGCCTTTCGCCCGCCCGGATCTCCTCCGCTTCCAGATAGGGACGGCCGTCCGGCTGCCGGCGTCGCGCCAATTGGGCGAGCGGCGATTCGTCGAGATCGATCAGCACCTCGGCGTCGGAACCGTCCGGCGCGCGGGCCAGATCGAGCTCTCCCCTCCCTTCCGGCAGCACGCCCGTTTCGGAGCGGCGGCCACCGAGCGCAAGCCCCGCCGACGACAGCCTCACGCTTTTTCCGTCCCGCAGAAGCAGGCCCGCCGCCGCCATGGCCGCGATGGTGGCCGCCGGGACGGCAAGCGTGCCCCGCTCGCCGCTCTCCACCAGCATGAACCTCGCCTTCGCGGCGGCGCGGACACCGGCCTTCTGATCGCCGAGAAAGCGCGCGAGGCGGATCGCTTCTTTTTCCGGAGCAGCCTTCATGCGTCTCACCTGCCGATCCGGTTGCGCAACGCGATCGCCGCGATCCGCTCGATCTTGGCGACCAGCAGATCGAAATCCTGGTCGTCGCGCATGTCCTCGATCACCTGGCAGGCATGCTGCACGGTCGTGCGGTCGCGGCCGAAGCCGCGGCCCACCTCGGTCATCGACAGGCCCAGACCCACATGGGCGACATACATCCCCACCTGCCGGACGCGCGAAACGGAAAGCGACGTACGGCCCGGACGCCGCAATTCCTTGCTCGGCACGTTGAAGAATTCGGCCGCGATATCGATCATGCATTCGCACAGGTCAATGGCGTTCTCCCGCCGGCGCTGGGCCGCCAGATCCGGTCCCGTCCCGGCTGCGTCCGCGGCCTTCTCCGGCCCCGTCAGATCATCCTTGTAAGCAAACGCCGGCACGCTTTCCGCCTCCTCGAATAGGAATTGTTTCTTATATCGAGCATTGCCGCAGATGGGAACAAAATAAGAACATGCCGGTTTGCCGGAGATGTGCAACTTTTTGATTCCATTATCGAAAATCTTTTTCCGTCCATCCAGGACAGAAAAACTCATCCTCCCTCCGGCGGGCTGCGGGAGAGTTCCCCGAACAACGGGAATGCAGGTCATGAGCTCTTTATCGGCCGATGCAGGCGTCTTCCGCACGGACAAGGTCCGCCAGGCAGCGGAGGCTCGGCAGCGGGCCGCGCTGCAACTGGCATGCGGTCTTGATCTCGATGCCTTGTCGGCGGCCGATGCGCCCGCGCGGCGGGCCGCGCTTGGACGGGTCGAACGCGCGCTGGAGCGGGAGCGCCTGAAAGCCGCCCTGAGCCACTGGAGCTACGACCTGAACCGGCACATCGCGCTCGCCGAGGCGCGCAACGCGCTGCGCGGCGATGCCGCAGAAATTGGCAGGCGGGGCAACGCCGGGAAGCAAAACGGCGCCCGAAGGCGCCGTCCCGGAATTTTGCCGGCGGCCGGAACCTAGCCTTCGCTCGGCGGCGCTTCTTCTTGCGCTCTCCGGACGCGAATGGATTACTTGATGGAATAGCTGTTGTTCAGCTTGCCGGACGTGGCGTCGATGAAGTTCGCCTTTTGCGCACCCTTCATCTCAACCTTGTCGCACTCCTTGGTCTTGTACGCCTCCCAGCAGAGAGTATCGCCGGAGTAGGACCAGGATATCGATGAAGCCTTGATGCCCTTGATCTGCATCGTGCCTCCCCCACCCGACTTGAAAACCGACGTGAAGGACTTTCCTTTCTGCGTTTTGCTGGAAAGTGTTTTTCCCACGATTTTGGCGCCGAAATCTTCCTTGGAAAGATATTCAGCGGACTGGGCCGCTGAAATGGTCATGGCGATGCTGGCTGCAAATACGGAATACAAGAACTTTTTCATGGAGTACCCCCCAGAATAGGCGGAACATCTTATCTTGCGCCAGGTTGCGAATCTAAGTCAAGATTCTCTCACGAGGACTTTCGGCTAAGCCAGTATCGCCAAGATAGTCGCCGCCACGGCAACCAAACTGAGTATCGCTGCCATTTGCCAGGGCGTCGACACACGCGCGGCGATCGCCAGTTGCCGAGCCCGATACGCGCCCGGCACCCCGACTGCAAGCGATGCCAGACCGATCAGGGCGGCTTCGCTTTGTCCTGCCCTGATCGGCACCAACGCCAAATAGACGACCAGCAACGCAAGACCCAGATAGGCACCGGCCATTGCCTGATAGACGCCCCTCAACACCATTTCCAGCTTCGGCGTGACATCGACGCCATCTTGAGACATCGCCTCCGCATGATGAGAGGCTGGTACAGGCCCCAGGCCAAACTTGGCCGCCATTGCCAGGAGTCCGAGGGCAACGACGCAGTACAGGACGATCGCTGTCACGAGCATGCGCATCACCCCACACCAAGAGGTCAATCAGGCTGCATGCCCATAAAACACAATTCCTTTGCCTCGGGTATTCCTATTCACTGAGCTCGAGCGCGCTGAGGCCGAACACCACCCGCGCCGACGCCTAACCGGTGGCGCAGGGCTGGCCACCGGGCGCGCATTCTCGAAGCCATATCGGTTGCTGATGGCAGCGACCCGCAAATGACCGGCAACCCTCGATCCGGGTCCACCGGTGAGCTGTCAACGGCCTAAAAAAGACGGACCCCGTTCAGCGCATGGGCCTACCGTCGGCGCAATGCCGTCTGGCGCTCTTCGACAGACTCAAACATTGTCGCGCCGTCGCGCCCCGATACGACAAGCGAGACGACGGCCTCCTCACTTCTGACCAACCCGCTTTGGTTCGCATCTGGACGCGAACTTGCGGGTCAGCGCCCCTTGCGCTTGCGTCCAAGGCCCATCTTCTTGGCCAGTTGCGAACGCGCGGCCGCGTAGTTCGGCGCGACCATAGGATAGCTCGCGTCCAGGCCCCACTTCTCGCGATACTGGTCGGGCGTCATGTTGTAGTGGGTCATCAGGTGGCGCTTGAGCGACTTGAACTTCTTCCCGTCCTCGAGACAGACGATGTATTCGTCGTGCACCGAACGCTTCGGGTTGACAGCCGGCTTCTGCTTCTCGGCAACGACCACTTCCGGCGTGCCCCCCACGCGCCCCAGCGCGGCATAGACATCGGAAATCAGGCTGGGCAGTTCGGATATCGGTACGGGGTTGTTGCTTACATAGGCGGCGACGACATCCGCCGTAAGTTCAATAAGGGCATCCGCGTTCGCCATTGTGGACTCTGAAGTTTCCATTATGCGCTGGCCTCGAATTCTGAAATGAATGACTCTGTCAAAATAGAGCCGTACCCGGCATGGCCGAGGTTACAGCGATTCTCATTGCGTCTTTTCTCTGGAATGCGCCTTGATCCAAGTCAATTCTGATTCGGCGAGGCACTTCACAATTTTTCCGTGAGGACGAACGTGCTGTCGACCCATGAACCAAGACTCCTTCAGTAATCACGCCGGGCTTCGTGCCAATTCCCGCGCCCGAAGGAAGTATCCGAACGAATTCCCCGGCTTTCCGGTTCCCCCATTCGGGCCGGAACCGCGCTTTCAGTTTGCGGAGAAGATGATCTGACGGACCGCTGCCGCCGATTCGGCCCATGAATTCATGCCCTCCCGGCCACGATCGATTGCGCGACACGATGGCGCACCTCGGGCCGCGGCACACCGGGTCTGGCGCTGGCGCCACCTCTCCGGTATTTCGCCTTTCCGGGCGGCTCGGGCTGACCGCTGCGTACAGACCATCCTCCAGCCGCGGACGGACTTCATGACACGACAGAAACGGTTCGAATCCATCGAGGCGCCGCGCGCCGAAAAGCGGTCTTCGACCGCCACGCATCACGGAATCCGGCGCACCGACGACTATGCGTGGCTGCGCGCCGGGAACTGGCAGGAAGTGTTTCGCGACCCGTCCACCTTGCAGGGCGACATCCGCGCCCATCTGGAGGCCGAGAACGCCTACCAGACCGCGCTGATGGCCGACACGGCGGACCTTCAGAAGGTTTTGTTCGGAGAAATGAAGGGGCGGATCAAGGAGGATGATTCGTCCGTCCCGATGAAGGACGGCCCCTACGCCTACGGCACGTCCTACCGGATCGGCGGCGAGCAGCCGCGCTATTTCCGCACGCCGCGCGACGGCGGCGCGCAGACCATCATCCTCGACGGAGACGCGGAGGCGGAAGGCCATGCCTATTTCCGCATCGGCGGCGTCGATCATTCGCACGATCACGAAAAGCTGCTCTGGGGCGTCGACGACAAGGGTTCCGAGTTCTTCACGCTCCGCGTGCGGGACCTCGGCAGCGGCATTGACGGCGACGTCGTTCCCGATACCGGCGGAAGCGGCGTCTGGACGGCGGACGGCAGCGCCTTCCTCTACACGCGCTACGACGAGAACCACCGTCCGTCAAAAGTCTTCCTGCACCGCCTCGGCACGCCTGCTTCGGAAGACACGCTGATCTTCGAGGAGCCCGATCCCGGCTTCTTCGTCGGCGTCGGCGGCAGCCGCGACGGGCGCTTGATCTTCATCTCGATCGGCGATCACGAGACCTCCGAATACCGCATCCTGCCGGGTGACGACCCGCTGGCCGTGCCGCGCATCGTCTCGCCGCGCGTGACCGAGCTTCAATACGACATCGAGGAAGGCGGCGACGTCTTCTTCATCCTGACCAACGCCGACGGCGCCAAGGACTTCAAGATCGTCACCGCGCCGGTCACCGATCCCGGCCGCGCGAACTGGACGGACCTGGTTTCCCACGAGCCGGGCCGGCTGATCCTCTCCATCACCAGCTTCCGCGACCATCTGGTGCGGCTGGAGCGCAAGGACGGGCTGCCGCGCATCGTCATCCGCGAACGCGCCACCGGCGAGGAGCATGCCATCGCCTTCGACGAGGAGGCCTATTCGCTCGGCCTGTCGGGCTCCTACGAATACGACACCGCGACCATGCGTTTCTCCTATTCGTCGATGACGACGCCGTCGCAGCTCTTCGACTACGACATGCGCACGCGCGAGCGCACGCTCTTGAAGACGCAGGAGGTGCCTTCCGGTCACGATGCCGATCATTATGTGACGCGCCGCCTGATGGCGCCGGCCGAGGACGGAGAGCTGGTGCCGGTGTCGATCGTCCATCACCGGGACACGCCGCTCGACGGCACCGCGCCTGCGCTTCTCTACGGATACGGCTCCTACGGCATCACCATACCGGCCGCCTTCAACACCAATATCCTGTCGCTGGTCGATCGCGGCTTCGTCTACGCCATCGCCCATGTGCGCGGCGGCAAGGACAAGGGCTACGCCTGGTACGAGGACGGCAAGCGGGCGAAGAAGCGCAACACCTTCACCGATTTCATCGCCGCCGCGCGGCACCTCGTCGCCGAAGGGCTGAGCAGCCACGACCGCATCGTCGCGCAGGGCGGCTCGGCGGGCGGCATGCTGATGGGCGCGATCGCCAACATGGCGCCGGACGCTTTCGGCGGCATCATCGCAGAGGTTCCGTTCGTCGACGTTCTGACCACGATGCTCGACGCCTCGCTGCCGCTCACCCCGCCGGAATGGCCGGAGTGGGGCAACCCCATCGCATCGGCCGAGGATTATGCGACCATCGCCTCCTACTCGCCTTACGACAATGTCGGCGCGCACGGCTATCCGCCGATCCTCGCGGTCGCCGGCCTGACGGATCCGCGCGTCACCTATTGGGAGCCGGCCAAATGGATCGCTAAGCTGCGCGCGATCAAGACCGGCGACGACCCGGCGATGTTCAAGATCAACATGAAGTCCGGACATTCCGGCGCGTCCGGACGCTTCTCGCGGCTGGAGGAGATCGCCTACGTCTACGCCTTCGCGCTGAAAGTCACCGGCAGGCTGGCCACCGCGCCGCTCGGATAGGACACCGTCAGTCAGTCGGAGGACTCTGACATCCGCCTTTCCGAGCCGCCATGGTGCGTCCTATTTGACTTCATGGCGCTGGCGCGGTGCGCGCCGGATAGCCGTTGGGATGCGGCGGCACCGCCTTCAGGTAGGCCGCTATCCCCTCACGATCCTCAGGCGTGAGCTCGGCCAGGTTGCGCTGGACCTCCGCCATGGAGCCGCCGACAGAGTCGAAATCGGGCGTGAACCCGGTCTCGAAGAAATAGGCGATGTCCTTTTCCGACCACGAGCCGATGCCGCCCTCGCCCGTGGTGATGTTGGGCACGGTCCCCTGGCCCTCGGCGGCCACCGCGCCGGCCAGCCAGCGTCCCTTGTCCAGCCCGCCGATCAGGTTGCGCGGCGTATGGCATTCGCCGCAGTGGCCCGGTCCCTCGGCGAGGTATTGGCCGAGCTTCGCCGGCTGCGGCGCGTCCGCCGCCAGCGCAACCACCGGCTTGTCGCTCAGGAACAGGAGTTTCCAGAGCCCCAGTCCGCGCCTGACGTTAAACGGAAAGCCAAGCCTGTGCCCGGCCGCCTTTCCCTTGACCGCCGGGACGGTCTTCAGGAAGGCGTAGAGGTCGCCGATGTCGGCCGGCTTCATCCGCGCATAGGAGGTGTAGGGGAAGGCCGGATAGAAATGCGACCCGTCCGGCGCCACGCCCTTCAGCATCGCGTTGCCGAGATCCTCAGCCGTCCATCTGCCGATCCCGTCATCCGGATCGGCAGATATGTTCGGCGTCACGAAGATGCCGAAGGGCGTTACCAGTTCCCGCCCGCCGCCGAGTTCCAGCACGGCCTCGCCGGTCGCCCCGGCGCGCGCATGGCAGGAGCCGCAGCCCCCGGCGAAAAAGATGCGGCGCCCGCGCACCGCATCGCCCTCGCCCAGTTGCGCCACCTCCTCGGAGGACAGCCGCTCCGGCATGGTGAGCAGCCAGAAGCCCGTCGCGCCGATCGCGGCGAGGATGAGAAGCCCCAGGATCAGCCGGCGCAGCATCGTCGATACGCGCCCGGATCAGTCCTTCTTGATGCGGTAGAGCTCGTGGCAGCCGCCGCAGTCCTTGCCGATCATGCCGAGTTGCGGGCCGAGCGCGGCAGCATCGGCCGCAGGCGCGGCGACGGCGGCCGCGACGTCGGCCTTCAGCTTCTCGGCATGAGCCTTGAAGTCGTCGAAATTCTCCCAGATTTTCGGCGACGTGCCCTTGCTGGCGCTGCCCTCGGGGAAAAGCGCCGCGACGTCGAGCTTCGAGGCATTGTCGTTCAGCGCCTTGAGCGAAGCCAGCACGGCATCTGCCTCGAACGGGCTCTCGCCCTTGGCCACCTTGCCGAGCTCGCCCATGGACTTGCCCATCGCCTTCATCAGGTGCTCGCGATCGTCTTCGGGGCTCGCGAATGCCAGCGTGGTTCCCACGGCCAGAACGGCGAGCGCGATAGCGGATTTTTTCATCAGTCGACCTCCGGTTGCGAAAGCTGCCTCAGGTTCACGGCGGCGACGTTGCCGCATTTTTGTCCCGCCCGCCGATCAATCCTGCGTTATCCCGGAAAGCGAAGGCCCGCCGGAGCGGGCCTTGCAGGTTCGGGCATCGACAGGCCGATCAAGCGGCCTTCTCATACATCTCAAGCACGTGGTCCCAGTCGATGAGGCTGTCTACGAAGGCCTCGAGATATTTCGGCCGAGCGTTGCGGTAGTCGATATAGTAGGAATGCTCCCACACATCGACGCCGAGGATAGGCGAGCCGCCATGCACCAGCGGGTTTTCGCCGTTCGGCGTCTTGGAGACCTCCAGCTTGCCGTTCTTCACCGAGAGCCAGGCCCAGCCCGAGCCGAACTGCGTCGTGCCGGCGGCGATGAAATCGGCCTTGAACTTGTCGTAGCCGCCAAGATCGCTGTCCACCGCCTTCTGGAGCTTGCCAGGCAGCTTGTTGCCGCCGCCGCCCTTCTTCATCCACTTCCAGAAATGGATGTGGTTGTAGTGCTGGGCGGCATTGTTGAACAGGCCGGCGTTCTTGCCGAAGGACTGCCTGACGACGTCCTCGATGTTCGCGTTGCTGGCGTCGATGCCGGCTTCGGCGGCCAGCTTGTTGCCGTTGTCGACATAGGCCTTGTGGTGCTTGTCGTGGTGATATTCCAGCGTCTCCTTCGACATGAAGGGCTGCAGGGCCTCATAGTCGTAGGGCAACGGGGGCAGTTCAAAAGCCATGGAATGTACTCCCTCTTTCATCAATGCTGATCTGTCTGCCGATAAGATAGGGCCGCGGCGGGCGGCGGCAACGGTGCTCGGTCAGGCCACCGGCCCGGCATGGGCGAATTCCCAGTAAAGTTCGCGTGCCTTCTTGCCGACCGGCCCCGGCTGCAAGTCGCGATCGTCGATCTTCGTCACCGGCACGACCTTTGAGTGGTTGCCGGTCGAGAATATCTCGTCCGCCATGCGGAAATCCCTGACCGTCAGCGTCTTTTCGACAGTGCGGATGCCCGCCTCGGCCAGCAGCGCGATGGTGCGGGCGCGGGTGATGCCCGACAGGAACGTCCCGTTCGCGGCGGGCGTGTAGGCCTGCCCGTCCTTGACCATGAAGATGTTGGAGGTGGCCGTCTCGGCGACGTTGCCCAGCATGTCCAGCACGAGCGCGTTGTCGAAGCCGCGCATGCGCGCCTCCACGATGGCGCGCGCATTGTTGGGATAGAGGCACCCCGCCTTCGCGTTGGTCGGCATGGTCTCGACGGTCGGTCTGCGGAAAGGCGAGACGGTGAGGGAAAACCCGGTCGGCGCAAGCATCGGCGCTTCGTAGAGGCAGAGGCAGAAACGGGTCGAGGCGGGTTCGGCCGGCACGCCCATATAGCCGCCATGCTCGGCCCAGTACATCGGCCTTATGTAGACGGCCGTCTTGCCGTCGAACTTCTTCAGCCCGTCCAGCGTCAGGCCGACGATATCCTGCGCCGTCTCGGTCGGCTTCATCCCGAGCGCGATGGCGGAATCGTTGACCCGCTCGGCGTGGCGGTCGAGGTCGGGCGTCACGCCCTCGAACCAGCGCGCGCCGTCGAAGACGCTGGAGCCAAGCCAGAGCGCATGACTGCGCGGCCCGACGATGCCCACATTGCCCTCGTGCCAATCTCCGTCGACATAGGTCCAGGTCTTGCTCACGGCTGCGGCAGTCAGGCTCATGCGTCTCTTCCGGTGCTCGGATGCTTCATCGATGTAAGACTATGGAAAATACTCTTGTCGGGCGGGCGTCAACCGCCTTATCCGAATAAACCGTTGGCGCAACGAGACGATTGCGCCTTCATCAATGCGCTTGACCCGACAGGGGGTCTCGTTTGAACTTCCGGCGGGCGAGGATCCGATGCGTCACACTGCCTATGTCTTCGATGCCTACGGGACGCTGTTCGACGTCCATGCCGCGGTCCGCCGCCATGCCGCGGAGGCGGGCCCCGATGGCGCGCTGCTGTCGGAGATCTGGCGCGCCAAGCAGCTCGAATATTCCTGGGTCCGCAGCCTGATGAACGTCTATGCCGATTTCTGGCAACTGACGGAGCAGTCCCTCGACTTCGCGCTCAAGAAGGTCCCTTCCGTCGACCCGGCGCTGCGCACCAAGCTGCTCGAAGCCTACTGGCGGCTCGACTGCTATCCGGAGGTGCCGGCCGTCCTTAAGGCGCTCAAGGCCGAAGGCGCGCGCCTGGCAATCCTGTCGAACGGCTCGCCCGACATGCTTGCCTCGGCGGTTCGGTCGGCCGCCCTCGACCAGGTGCTGGACGACGTCTTCTCGGTCGACGCGGTGCGCCGCTTCAAGACGGATCCGTCCGTCTACGACATCGTCACCACCAACTGGCGGCTCTATCCGGACGCCGTGTCGTTCCAGTCCTCGAATCGGTGGGACATCGCCGGCGCGACGAAATTCGGCTTCCGCACCGTCTGGATCAACCGGACCGGCCAGCCGGACGAGTATGCGGACCTGCAACCCTCGCTGATCCTGCCTTCCCTGAAAGGAATCCTGGCCAGCAGGTAGCGGCGGCCGACCGCCTCCCCCCGTGTCCGGAACGACACAGCGGCGCCGGCGTCACATCTTTGCCTTTCTTTATCCGTTGTGCGGCCAGAATTGGAACCACGTATGCCGCCGGATTCTTTTGGGAGGATCACCGCCGGCGCAGCCCGTGCCCCTGTCTAACCGGAACCACTTTGAAATGCTTGATCCTGCCTGCTTCCTCTCCCGCCGCGGTTTCCTCTCCGGCGCAACCGCGGCCGGTGCGGCTCTCGCGCTCAGCGGCTGCACCACTGTCCGCGAACGACCGGTCGTCGCCGAGGCGCCGCGCCCGCCCCGGCCGGAGATTGGCGAAGAATACGCGCTGATGTATGCGGCGGTGAGCGACAACGGCTTCGATATCCCCGCCGTGCCCTTCGAGAAGATCGACGCGCAGTTTTTGCGCCAGGTGGTCGACGATCCGACCGGCGAGAAGCCCGGGACGCTCATCGTCGACACGGCCACGCACCATCTCTATCTGGTCCAGCCGGGCGGCTACGCGATCCGCTACGGGGTCGGGCTCGGCCGTGCCGGCTTCGAATGGGCGGGACGCGCTGAGATACGCTGGAAGCAGAAATGGCCGAAATGGACCCCTCCGGACGAGATGATCGCCCGCGACCCGTCGCTGGCCAAATGGAGCGCGGACAATGGCGGCATGCCGGGCGGGCTGAAGAACCCGCTCGGCGCCCGCGCGCTCTACATCTTCCAGGGCGACCAGGACACGCTCTACCGCGTCCACGGCTCGCCGGAATGGTGGTCGATCGGCAAGTCCGTCTCGTCCGGCTGCGTGCGCATGATCAACCAGGACGTGATCGACCTCTACGAGCGCGTGCCGCAGCAGTCGCCCATCATCGTCACCAACGGCCTCGGCAACCCGGTTCCTGACCAGCCGGGCGAACTGGGCGAGCCGATCGACAACGGCCTGCCCACGGGGTGACGCCGCAAGGGCGCCCCTGCCCCGGCGCCCGCACAGCCTATCGCCGCGACAGACTTCCCAGGATGCCGCGCACGATCGCCCTTCCGACCGACGAGCCGACGGAGCGAACGACCGACTTGATGGCCGCCTCCGCCACCGTCTGGCGGCCGGAACTGCGCGGCGCGCGATAGGTATCGCCGCCGCGGCGCGGAGAGGTACCGCCACCCTGCCCACCTCCGAAGTCGGGAAGCTGCCAGCGCGAGCCGCCTTCCTGTTCCTGCCGCCCGGAAGGCTGCCGCTCGCCGCCGGCCGCCCGCTTCTGGAGGATCTCGAAGGCCGACTCGCGGTCGACCGGCTCGTCATACTGCCCGGAGACCGGGCTTTCGTTGATGATCGAGCGCCGCTCCTGATCGGTGATCGGCCCCAGCCGCGAGGACGGCGGGCGGACCAGCGTCCTCTGCACCATCGAGGGAACGCCTTTTTCCTCCAGCGTCGAAACCAGCGCCTCGCCGGTGCCGAGCTTGGTGATGGCCGTGGCACAGTCGAAATCCGGGTTGGGCCGGAACGTGTCGGCCGCCGTCTTCACCGCCTTCTGCTCGCGCGGCGTATAGGCGCGCAGCGCGTGCTGGACGCGGTTTCCGAGCTGCGCCAGCACGGTTTCCGGGACGTCGAGAGGGCTCTGCGTGACGAAATAGACACCGACGCCCTTCGAGCGGATCAGCCGGACGACCTGCTCGACGCGCGAGACCAGCGCCTTTGGCGCATCGTCGAAGAGCAGATGCGCCTCGTCGAAGAAGAAGACCAGCTTCGGCTTGGCCGGATCGCCGACCTCCGGCAGTTCCTCGAACAGCTCCGACATCAGCCAGAGCAGGAACGTCGCGTAGAGGCGCGGGTTCATCATCAGCTTGTCGGCGGCGAGCACGTTGATGGCGCCGCGGCCGTCGCGCGTCGTGCGCATCAGGTCGGCGATCCTGAGCGCCGGCTCGCCGAAGAAATTGTTGCCGCCCTGCTGCTCCAGGATCAGCAGCGTCCGCTGGATGGCGCCGACGGAGGGTTTCGTCACATTGCCGTAGCGGGCCGAAATCTCGTCCGCCCGCTCGGCGAGGTTGGCGAGAAGCGCCTGAAGGTCCTTCATGTCGAGGAGCAGCAGCCCCTCCTCGTCGGCGATCTTGAAGGCGATGTTCATGACGCCTTCCTGCGCTTCCGTGAGGTTCATCAGGCGCGACAGCAGCAGCGGCCCCATCTCCGACACAGTGGCACGGATCGGATGGCCCTGCTTGCCGAACAGGTCCCAGAAGATGACCGGAAACTGCTCGAATTCGTAGGGGGAGAGCTTCACCTGCTTGGCACGCTTTTCCAGGAAGTCCTGCGCGGTGCCCGGCATCGCGATGCCGGAGAGGTCGCCCTTCACGTCGGCGCAGAAGACCGGGACGCCGGCATTCGAAAAGCCTTCGGCGAGGATCTGCAGCGTCACCGTCTTGCCGGTGCCGGTCGCGCCCGTCACCAGCCCGTGCCGGTTGCCGAACTTCAGCAGCAGCTTCTCCGCCTTCTGGTAGCTGTCGTCGGGCTTGCGGCTGGCGCCGATGAAGATGCTGTCGTCTTCGGCCATGCTGTCGTCTTGCCTCGCTGATCGCTGTCGAATGCCCGAGATATATCGGCGGCCTTTCCACTCCACAATGCCGCGGCGCACCAATGTTCGATTGCGGCGGCGGTGACATGCCTCTACATTCGTCGGAAGGCTGCGGTTGGCATTTCGAAGCGGCAGGAGGCATGATGGACGTCGGTCCGGAACAGGGCGGGCCGGAATTTCCACCGGTCGGGCACGAGCAATGGCTGGAGATCGCCGAGAAGGCGCTCGGCGGCGTTCCTGTCGAGCAGGCGCTCACCTCCCTTACGGATGACGGAATCGAGATTCACGCATTGATGCCGCGCGAGGCAGCGGAGCCGATCGCGCGCGGGCATGCCGGCCCAAACTGGACGATCGTGCAGCGCGTCGATGATCCCGACGTCGCCCGCGCCCGCCGTCAGGTCTCGGAGGACGTGGCGGGCGGCGCGACCGGCCTGTCGCTGGTCTTCGCCGGTGCGGCCAATGCGTTCGGCCACGGCCTGCCGGCAACGCAGGCGGCGCTCGACGCCGTCCTCGCCGACGTTCCCGCCGAACGCGTGCATCTCAGGATCGACGCGCATCCGCACAGCCGCTCGACCGCCGAATTTCTGGCCGCGCTGATCGCGCAGAAGCGCGGCGACATCACCAGGCTCAGCCTCTCTTTCGGCATCGATCCGGCGACGATCCTCGCGGGGTGTGGCGGCCTGCGCATGTCGATCGCCGCGCTGGAGGCGTCGATGCCCCAGTCGCTCGGGCATTTCTTCGCCGCCGGGGCGCCGGGCATCCTTCTCGAGGCGGACGGGCGCGCCTTCCACAATGCCGGGGCCACGGAGGCGCAAGAGCTCGGCGCCATGGTGGCATCGGCGGCACTCTATCTCAGGATGTTCTCCGCCGCGCGCCAGCCGCTCGTTTATGCCGTGCCCCATATCGGCTTCTCGCTGTCGGTCGACCAGGACCAGTTTCTGTCGATCGCCAAGCTGCGCGCGGTGCGGCTGCTCTGGGCAAAACTGCAGGAAAGCTGCGGCGTCGAACCCTGTGCCGCGACCATCCATGCGGAGACGTCCTATCGGATGATGACCCGGCGCGACCCCGAGACCAACATCTTGCGCAACACGATCGCGGCCTTCGCGGCGGCGACGGGTGGCGCCGACACGGTTTGCGTGCTGCCCCACACGATCGCCCACGGACTGCCCGACGGCTTCGCGCGGCGCGTTGCCCGCAACCTCCAGCTCGTGATGGCGCGGGAAAGCCATGTCGGCTTCGTCACCGATCCAGCGGCGGGCTCCGGCATGGTCGGCGAGCTTACCGGGCGGCTTTGCGCGGCCGCCTGGGAGGAATTCCGGCGGATCGAGGCCGAGGGCGGCATTCTGCGCAGCCTGTCCGGCGGCCATGTCCAGGCGAGGATCGCGGAAGCGACGCAAAAACGGGCCGAGGCGTTCCGCGCCGGCGAGCGGCACGTCATCGGCACGACGCTCTTTGCGCTTCTCGAGGAGCGGCCAGTGACCGTGCTCAAGGCGGAGAGCCCCAGCGCCGTCCTCGACGTCGCCGAAACATGTGCTCCGCTCATCGCAAAACGCATCGACGAGCTGTTGGACGCCGCATCGTGATCCCCGACTTCACCGCCATCCCATGGTCGCCGCCGACGATGGGGCCGGCCCCGCGCGGACGCGTCGCGCTCGCCACGCCCGAAGGCATCCGCATCGAGCAAGCCTATGGCGCGGCCGACCTCAAGGACGTGCCCTGGCTCGACACATTGCCGGGGCTGGCGCCCTTCATCCGCGGCCCCTACCCGACCATGTACGTCAACCAGCCGTGGACCATCCGGCAGTATGCCGGCTTCTCGACGGCCGAGGAAAGCAACGCCTTCTACCGCCGCAACCTGGCGGCGGGCCAGAAGGGCCTCTCCGTCGCCTTCGATCTCGCCACCCACAGGGGCTACGACAGCGACCATCCACGCGTGGCGGGCGACGTCGGCATGGCCGGCGTGGCGATCGATTCCATCCTCGACATGCGCCAGCTCTTCGACGGCATCCCGCTCGACCAGATGAGCGTCTCCATGACGATGAACGGCGCGGTGCTGCCGATCATGGCGCTCTACATCGTGGCGGGAGAGGAACAGGGCGTCGCGCAGAAGGATCTCTCCGGCACCATCCAGAACGACATCCTCAAGGAGTTCATGGTCCGCAACACCTACATCTATCCGCCGAAACCCTCGATGCGGATCGTGTCGGACATCATCGCCTACACGGCGCGGAACATGCCGAAATTCAACTCCATCTCGATCTCCGGCTATCATATCCAGGAGGCCGGGGCGACGGTCGACCTGGAGCTCGCCTACACGCTGGCCGACGGCGTGGAATATACCCGCGCCGGCGTCGCGGCGGGGCTCGACATCGACAAGTTCGCGCCGCGGCTCTCCTTCTTCTGGAATGCCGGCATGAACTTCTTCATGGAAGTTGCCAAGCAGCGTGCCGGGCGCCTGCTCTGGGCGCAGCTCATCAAGCGCAATTTCTCGCCGAAGAGCGACAAGTCGCTGGCGCTGCGCGCCCATACGCAGACGTCGGGCTGGTCGCTGACCGCGCAGGACCCCTACAACAACATCGTGCGCACGATGATCGAGGCGATGGCCGCCACGCAGGGCGGCACGCAGTCGCTCCACACCAACGCCTTCGACGAGGCGCTGGCGCTGCCCACCGACCATTCGGCGCGGATCGCGCGCAACACGCAGATCGTGCTCCAGAAGGAATCCGGCATCACCCGCGCCATCGATCCATGGGGCGGCTCTGCCTTCGTGGAGAAGCTGACGCATGATCTGGCGGCGCGCGCCATGGCGCATATCGAGGAGGTGGAGAGCCTCGGCGGCATGGCGGCGGCGATCGAGAAGGGCATTCCCAAGCTGCGCATCGAGGAGGCGGCGGCACGCACGCAGGCACGCATCGATTCCGGCGAGCAGGCACTGGTCGGCGTCAACATGGCGAGACCCGCCGACGACATCGCGGTCGATGTGCTGAAGGTCGACAATGCCGCCGTGCGCGCCCGTCAGCTCGCCAAGCTCCAGGAACTGAAGGGCACGCGCGACGTCGGCGCGGTGGAGGACGCGCTCGACGCGCTCGGCAAGGCTGCCGAGAACGACGGCAACCTTCTGGAGTTCGCCGTGCGGGCGGCCCGCGCGAAGGCGACCGTCGGGGAGATTTCCCTTGCCATCGAAAAGGCTTTCGGCAGGCACGCCGCCTCGGTCCAGACCATTTCCGGCGTCTATCGCAAGACGCTCGGCGAGAACCCCGTGGTCGACCGCGTCCAGGCGCTGGTCGAGACGTTCGAGAAGAAGACCGGCGTCAAGCCGCGCATCCTCGTCGCCAAGATGGGCCAGGACGGCCACGACCGCGGCCAGAAGGTGATCGCCACGGCCTTCGCCGATCTCGGCTTCGACGTCACGGTCGGCGCGATGTTCCAGACGCCCGAGGAGATCGCCAGGCTGGCCGACGCGCACGCCGTGCACGTCGTCGGCGCCTCCTCGCTCGCCGCCGGCCACCTGACGCTGATCCCCGAATTGAAGGAAGCGCTGGGTAAGCTCGGACGGAACGACACCCTGATCGTCGCGGGCGGCGTCATCCCGCCGGACGACTTCGAGGCGGTGCGCGCCGCCGGCGCGGCAGACATCTTCCCGCCCGGAACCGCCATTCCGGAAGCCGCCGAACGGCTGCTGAAAATACTGTTGCAACAGACGTAATAACATCCTTGCGCCGGTCGTCTCCTGATGTTATATCATCTGTTATAACACCAGGAGACATGCCATGAACGTCACGCTCCGCAAGATCGGAAACTCCGAAGGCGTCATCCTGCCCAAGGAGCTTCTCGAACGCCATAATCTGCGTGCCGGCGACACGCTCACGCTCGTTGAGGAGAACGATGAATTCCGTCTGCGGCGCACCGGCGACGACCCGGAAGAATTCGAGCGCAAGATGAAGATCGCGCGCGAGCGGATGAAGAAATACGAAGTCGCCTATCGCGCGCTGGCGAAATGATCGAATTCCACTCCCGCGAGTTCGTCGAAGCGCTTCACGCCGAACAGCTTCGCCTTCATGGCGGAGCTGCAGGTGTGCGCGACGAAGGCATGCTGGAATCGGCGCTCTATCGGCCGGAACAGAAACTCGCCTACGGCTCGCCGGACATCAGCGAACTGGCGGCCGCATATCTCTTCGGCATCGTCAAGAATCATCCGTTCGTGGATGGGAACAAGAGGACGGGATTCGCGGCGGCCGATCTCTTCCTCTTCTTCAACGGCTTCAGCGTCGAGGCCGAACCGGAAGAAATCATCCAGTTCGTTCTGATGGTTGCGGCGAGCGAGATAGACGAGGAAGGAGCGGCGGCATTCTTCCGGGACCACATCGTCCCGGTCGAATAGATCGCCGAGCTAAACTTTCAGCCCGACAATCTCCCATTCCCTGTCGTTCAGCGTGAAGGTATCGCCGACGCCCTTGCCGAACATCGCCTGCGCCATCGGCGAGACATGCGAGATCTTGCCGGCATTCGGATCGGCCTCGTCCTCCCCGACGATCTTCCAGGTCACATGCTTGCCGTCCTCGCCTTCGAGGCGCACCGTCATGCCGAAGCGGACCACCTTCTCGTCGGGATCGGGCACAGAAAGCTCGGCGCTCTCGCGGCGGGTCTGCCAGTAGCGCAGATTGCGCGTGGCGGTCGCCATCGCCTCGCGCTCCTGCTTCTTCTCGGCTTCCGCGAATTCCTTGCGCAGCCGGTTCACATGCTTTTCCATCTGCATGATGCCTTCTTCCGTCACCAGATTGCGGTGCGGACTGATCGGCAGGTCGCCGATGTCGGCAATCGCTTCGTTGTCGTCTTCGCGGGTGAAGGCTCTGCTCATGCGGGCAGCCTAGGGAACTCGACCGGCCATCGCAAGCCCGGATGATGGCCGCGCGCCTGGCACGCGCCATGCATCGCGGTACTGATCGACGCGAAGGTGTGCCAATGCTGGACAGACGAGCATTTCTCGGTGGGAGCCTCACGGCCGGCATTGCCATGCCTGCGGCAGCGGCCGGCGCTGACCGAAGCCTCACGATGTCCATGCGGGGATCGATCGACGCCTCCGATTTCGGCGTCACCCCGGCGAGCCTGGACGACCAGAGCCGCGTCTTCGCGAAAATGCTTCAGAAATCGTCGGATACCGACGTGCCGGTGTTCCTGCCGGCCGGCGTCTATGTCGTTTCCAACATCACCTTGCCGCCGCGCGTGCGGCTCTCCGGCGTGCTGGGCGCGACGCGCATCATCTACGGCGGTGATGGCCACCTCTTCCTCGCCGACCGGGCCGAGCGCATCGAGCTTTCCGGCCTGGTGATCGACGGCGCCAACCGGTGGCTGGGAGACCAGGCCGAGGGCCTCCTGACCCTGCGCAACGTCGTCCGCCTGGTCATCGACAATTGCGAGATCATCGGCGCCGGCAAGCACGGAGTGGCGATCGAACGGACCGGCGGCCGCATCGAGCGCTCCACCATATCGGGCGCAGCCGATGCCGGCCTCTATGCCGTGGAGAGCAACCGCCTCGCCGTCACGGGCAACACGGTGACGGATTGCGGCAATGGCGGCATCCTGGTGCATCGCTGGCAGCCCGCCGACGACGGGACGCTGGTCACTGGAAACCGGGTGGAGCGCATCGCGGCGCGCGGCGGCGGAACCGGGCAGAACGGCAACGGCATCAACGTCTTCCGGGCGCATGGCGTGATCGTCGCCGGCAACACCGTCTCCGACTGCGCGTTCTCGGCCATCCGCTCCAACAGCGGCAGCAATCTCCAGATCACCGGCAACACCTGCCAGCGATCGGGCGAAACCGCGATCTATTCCGAATTCGCCTTCGAGGGCGCGGCCGTCACCGGCAACATCGTGGACGGCGCGGCGAACGGCATCTCGATGGTCAATTTCAACGAAGGCGGACGCATGGCCGTCTGCTCGGCCAACATCGTGCGCAATCTCTCCGCGCAAGGCCCCTACCCGGCGGATGCACCGGGCTTCGGCGTCGGCATCAGCGCCGAGGCGGACTGCTCGATCACCGGCAACCTGATCGACGGCGCGCCGCTTTACGGCATGAATCTCGGCTGGGGCGCCTTCATGCGCAACATCGTGGCGACCGGGAACGTGGTGCGCAGGGCCGGCACCGGCGTCGCGGTCTCGGTGGTGGCCGGTACCGGCTCCGCCGTCATCTCCGACAATGTCTTCGAGGACGTGGCGAAAGGCGCCGTCGTCGGCCACGAATGGGCGAAGCCGGTCTCCGGCGATCTGGCGATGCAGGGCGCGTCCGGCTACGTCAATTTGACGGTGGAACGCAACCGCGTCGGGTGAAGCTTCAGCCCCTTGCGCCCGCCGCCTGCTGCCGCTCCAGGAGCCAGAAGAAGACGATGGTGATCGCCAGCACGATCAGCAGCAGGATGAAGGCCGCCGCCGAGCCTTCGTTCAGCGACAGGCCGAGAAAGGCCTGTCGGTAGGCATAGAAGCTCAGCACCTCGGTCGCCGTGCCCGGCCCACCCTTGGTCAGCACATAGGTCAGGTCGTAGGTGCGGAATTCGTTGATCAGCTGGATCACCACGGCGATCGCCGCGACGGGCCTGAGCATCGGCAGCGTGAGGAACCAGAACTGCTGCAACTTACCCGCGCCGTCCACTTCCGCGGCCTCGTAGGGCTCGCGCGGCAGCGAGGCGAGGCCCGCCGCCAGGATCAGCACCACGAAGGAGGTCTGCTGCCAGACGTCGATGGCCGCCATCGACCAGAGCGCCATGTCCGCCGAGCCCAGCCAGTCCAGACGCGGCAGGCCGAGCGTCTCCATCAGATGGTTGGCGATGCCGAGATTGGGCTGGAGCAGCATGCGCCAGATCAGCGCGACGCTGACCGGCGACATCGCCATCGGAATGGTCAGGATGGCGAAATAGACCGGCTTCAGCTTCACGACGGCATTGAGCATCAGCGCAATCCCGAGCCCGATGACGAATTCCGCAGTCACGGTGACGAAGGAATATTTCACCGTGAGCCAGAGGGAACTCCAGAACTGCGGGTTGCCGGTGACACGAACGTAGTTGTCGACGCCGACGAGCGGCAGCAGCGACGGGCGCAGCAGCGTCATGGACGACACCGACATGACGACCGCGTAGGCGAGCGGCAGGCCCATGACGACCGCCAGCGTCAGCAGGCCGGGCAAGGAAAATGTCCAGCCGGTCTTCCAGGCGCGATCGCCGCTCGCCAGTCGGGCCATGTGCCTGCCTCGTCCGTCCCGCCTCGAAAAAACGCCCGCCGGCCGCGAAGCCGGCGGGCATTCACGCTACTTGTTCAGCAGATCCTGCAAGCCGGCCGCGGCGGCCTTGATCGCGGCTTCCGGCGTGATCTCGCCGCCGGAGGCCTGCGAGACCTGCGTGCCGAGCACGTCCTCATACTGCGCCGAATAGGCGAAGATCGGGAAGGATTTTCCGGACGCGACCACGTCCAGCGCCTGCTTGTAGAACGGGTATTTCGCCAGCACTTCCGGGTCGGAGTAGACGGCGGCACTCACCGGCGCATGGCCTTCGAGGGCGCGCGCGACGCCGATCTTCTTGCTCTGCACCCACTTGATGAAGGTCCAGGCCGCTTCCTGCGATTCCTCCGGGGTGTTCTTCGGGATACCCCAGCCCCAGCCGCCGCTCTCGCCGTGGCCGCCGGGCATGACGGAGAGGCCGACCTTGCCGGCGACGGCCGGGCATTTCTCGGCATTGTCCATCTGCGGCAGCATCCACCAGTATGTGACCATGGAGAAGGCCTCGCCGGCGCACATCAGGCGCATCGTGTCGTCGAGCGTCGCCGACAGCGCGCCCTGCTGGGCGGCATTCTTGATGGCGTCGACATAGAGTGTCAGCGCCTTGACGGCTTCGGGGCTGTCCAGCGTCACCTTGCGGTCGGCGCCCATATAGGAGCCGCCGGCCGAGAACAGGTAGTTGGAGAACTCCATGCTGTTGGGGTCGCCGCGCTGGCTCTGCATGGCCGCGCCCGCGACCTTGGCCTCCTCCTTCATGAACTTGGCGATCTGGACGTATTCCTCCAGCGTCTCCGACTTTTTCAGCTCGGTGTTGAACTTGGCCTTGTAGGCCTCCTTCAGCTTGGCATCCTCCAGCAGGTCGGTGCGGTAGAGCAGGCCCATGGAGTAGTTGTACATGGGCAGGATCGGCATCGAGTCGGCGGTGCGGCCGAGCAGATCCAGCGTCGAGGGGATGAACTCGTTCAGATCGAGCTTGTCGCGCTCGGCCAGCGGCTTCAGGTCCGTCAGCCAGCCGGCCGCCGGGAACTCGCCGGCCCACAGGAAATCCACTTCCAGAAGATTGTAGTAGCTCTCGGGCGAAACGAGCTGCGTGGCGAGCTTGTCGTGCATGTCGCCATAGCCGACCTTCTCGAACTCCACCTTGATGCCCGTCTCCTTCTCGAAATCCGGCAGCAGCTTCTCGATGATGTGCGTTTCCGGCACGTCTTCCATCAGCGCCCGGAGCGTCACGCCCTCGGCATGGGCGCTGCCCAGGCCGGCAAGCATGAACAGGCTGGCACCCGCCATCAGGCCATTTTTGTCGATACGCATGTGCATTCTCCCGTTGTTGAAGTCCTGTTTCACGGATCCGCGGCGCCTCATTTGACGCTGCCGAAGGTCAGGCCATGGACGATGAAGCGCTGGATGAAGCGCGAGGCGACGACCAGCGGCAGGATCGCCATCACCACGCCCGCCGCCACCTTGGCGATCTGCACGCCGTTCGAGGTCTGGAGCGAGGCGAGCCCGACCGGCACGGTCGCCGTCGCCGGCCCGCTCAGCACCAAGGCGAAAAGAAACTCGTTCCATGACAGGATGAAGCCCAGCACGCCCGCCGCGGCGATGCCCGGCAGCGAGACCGGCACGACGATGCGCCAGAAGGCGCCCCAGGCGGTGGCGCCGTCGGTCTGCGCGGCCCATTCCAGATCGACCGGAATGCCCTCGAAGAAGCCCATCAGGATCCAGGTCAGGAAGGGCAGGTTCATCGCGGCATAGGCGATGGTGAGGCCGGTGACGGAATTGGTCAGCCCGACATAGCGGAACAGCATGAAGGTCGGCAGCACGATCGCCACCGGCGGCAGCATCTGCGTGGCGAGCACGGCAAGCCGCGCCGCCTTGCCGCCGGTCCTGAAGCGGGCGAAGGCATAGCCCGTCATGGCGGCGAACGGCATGGCGATCAGGACCGACCCGACGGAGACGATCAGGCTGTTCAAATAATAGACGCCGAAACGCTTCTGGACGAAGAGGTCGACATAGTTCTGGAGCGTCACGCCCGGCAGGAGCTGCGTCGAATAGGCCATCGGCTCGGGGACGAAGCTGGTGCGGAGCGCCCAGAGCGGCGGCAGCAGGATGATCAGCGAGACGATCACCAGTCCGAAATGGATGCCCAGCCGCCGCATGTCCCGTCTCCTAGGCGACCAGGGGCGCCGGCCCCGCCGGCTCGAGCGGGGCGCGCGGAACGACCTTGCCGGTCTCCGCATCGAAGAGATGCATCGGCAGCGCGTCGGCATAGAGCGTGATGCGCTCGCCGATCCCCGCATCGAAGTGCCGGCTCACCCGCGCGTTGATCTCGATCGGCTTTTCCGCACCGATCTGGCCGACGATCACCGTCTCGACGCCCAACCGCTCGACTGCCACGACGGTGACGTCGAGCGGCTGCCATCCGGGATCGGCGGGACGCTCGTAGATGTCCTCGGGCCGCAGGCCGAGCAGCAGCCGTCGCCCCGCCGCGCTTCCATAGGCGGCGGCGTGGCGCTGCGGAACGGTGAGCGCGATCCCCTCGCCCTCCACGCGCGGCGCGCCGCCGGGACCGGATGCGAGCGTCACCGGAATGAGGTTCATCGGCGGCGTCGCCAGGAACCGCGCGACGAAAGTGTCGGCCGGATTGGCGTAGACCTCCAGCGGCCGGCCCACCTGCACCATCCTGCCGTCGCGCATGATGCAGATGCGGTCGCCCATGGTCATCGCCTCGACCTGGTCGTGCGTGACGTGGATGATCGTCTTGCCGAGGCTGCGGTGCAGCTTCACCAACTCCAGCCGCATCTCGGCGCGCAGCTGCGCGTCGAGGTTCGACAGCGGCTCGTCCAGAAGGAAGGCGTTGGGGTCGCGCACGATGGCGCGGCCGAGCGCCACCCGCTGCCTCTGGCCGCCGGAAAGCGCGGCCGGCTTACGGTCGAGATAGGACGAGAGCCCGAGCATCTGCGCGGCGGCCGCGACCTTGGGCGCGATGTCGGCCGCCGCCACGCCGCGCATCTTGAGGCCGAAGCCCATGTTCTGGCGCACCGTCATGTGCGGATAGAGCGCGTAGGACTGGAAGACGACGGCGACGTTGCGGTCGCGCGGCGGCAGCGCCGTCACGGACTTGCCGCCGATGCGCACATCCCCCGACGTCACCGCCTCCAGCCCCGCGATCATCCGCAGCGTGGTCGACTTGCCGCAGCCGGAGGGGCCGAGGAAGATCACGAACTCGCCGTCCGCGATCTGCAGGTCCACGTCGCGCACGCCATACGCGCCGCTGGCGTAGAGCTTCGAAACATGCTCCAGCTCGATCGAGGCCATCGAAGATCCGTCCTCCCGCCTGCTCAGGTGGTGGAGACGTCATCGGCGAGCCCGGCTGCCGACGCCATCCGCAGCCTTTCAAAAATCAACAATACGTACCATAACCGCACGTACTCAATATTTTTATCGTTTGGCAATAGATAATGGATGTTCGTTTAAGTTTTATCGAGATTGATTTTGTGCGTTTTCCCGTTTAGATGAAGGAAACCAACGGCAGCGGATGCCGCAAAGGAGCCACGGACAGTGTGGAATGACGATCTGCCGACGGGGATGAAAGTCCCGGGCTCTTCCCGGAGGGAAGCATCATGACCGTTAAAGCCATTGCCTGGGATATCGACGGCACGCTGATCGACAGCGAGCCGCTGCATCACCGATCCTTCGTGGCGGGCAGCCTCGCGCTCGGCAAGGACTTTTCCGGCATGCCGGAAAACCGTTTCCGCGGCGTCCATATGGACGATGTCTGGGAGGCCGTGCGCGACGAGCTTCCCGCCGGCACCGACAAGCGGGACTGGCTGCGCGCGATCCAGGGCTGCTACGCGCGGGATGCGGCGGGCCTTGCCGCCATGCCGGGCGCCGTCGAGGCTTTTGCGGCCGTCGCCGCGCTCGGCCTGACGCAGGTGTGCGTATCGAATTCCGACCGGGCGATCGTCGACGCCAACATCGCCGCGCTCGGCATCGCCCACGGCATCGCCTTCTCGCTCGCCATCAACGACGTCGCGCGCGGCAAGCCCGACCCGGAGCCCTATCTGGCGGCGGCGCGCAGGCTCGGGCTGAAACCGGCGGAGATGATCGCCGTCGAGGACAGCGCGACGGGCGCGCGCTCGGCGCGCGACGCGGGCATGATCGTGGTGGGCTACCATCAGGAACGCGTCCGCTTCGCCGACCTGGACCATGTGATCGCGGACCATGCGGAGTTCGTCACGCTGGTCCGCCAGCTCAATACCGTTCCGGCATGAGGTTCTCCCGGCCGAACGGCCCGCACCCCAAATCACTGCAAGAAGAGGTTCAGACATGAGCAAATTCGCGACGCTTTTCCCCGACACCAAGCCGGTGATCGCAATGGTCCATCTCAATCCGCTGCCCGGCACGCCGCTCTATGACGCCGGCGCCGGCATCGAGGGCATCGTGGAAAGCGCGCGACGCGACCTTGAGGCCTTGCAGGCGGCCGATGTCGACGCGGTGATGTTCGGCAACGAGAACGACCGGCCCTACGAGTTGAACGTCGACATCGCCTCCACGGCGACGATGGCCTATGTCATCGGCTGCCTCAGGAGCCAGATCCAGAAGCCGTTCGGCGTCAACGTGCTCTGGGACCCGAAGAGCTCCGTCGCGCTCGCGGCCGCCACCGGCGCCTCCTTCATGCGCGAGATCCTGACCGGCACCTATGCCTCCGACATGGGGCCGTGGACGCCGAACGCCGGCCAGGCCATGCGCTACCGCAACCGGCTGAACCGCCCGGACCTCGTGATGCTGAACAACGTCTCTGCCGAATTCGCCGATTCGCTCGACCGGCGGCCGCTTCCGGACCGCGCACGCTCGGCCGTGTTCTCCTCCATCCCGGATGCGGTGCTGGTGTCGGGGGCAATCACCGGCGAGGCCGCAAAGACCACGGACCTCGAAGCGGTCAAGCGCGTCCTGCCCAACACGCCCGTGCTCGCCAACACCGGCGTCAAGCATGCCACGGTGGCCGACATCCTGAAGATCGCGCACGGCTGCATCGTCGGCTCCTCGCTGAAGGTCGACGGGAACACCTGGGTCAGGACCGGCCGCGCCAATTTGCGCAGCCGGTCCGACAGGTCCTCGTCAGCCGCCAGAAGCCTGGCGAGCACGGCGGCAATCGCCGTCTCCGCCGCCCTGCCCGCGCCGTCGTCGCATTTCAGCGCGATGCCGAGGCCGAGCTCCGGCACGGCCCCGCAATAGACGCCCTCAGCGCCGGTTTTTACAAAGATGCGACCCGGCGCGGCGCTGATCAGCGACACGTCCATGCGCCCCGTCCCCGACATGTAGAACGGCTCCGCCATGCACGCATCCAGCAGCCGCTTCGCGGCAGCCGCGCGGACCGGACCAAGACGGTCGCCCGTGACCATCCGCGCAAAGCCGCGCGCAAGGCTTCTCAGCGGCACGGCATAGGTTGGGATCGAGCAGCCGTCCACGCCGCGGTTGGCGGCGTCGTGCGGCACGCCCGTCACCGCCTCCAGAACGCCGCGCGCGCCCTGCTGCAACCAGTGGCCGGCCTCGACATAGCCATGGGGATCGATGCCGGCATGGCAGCACACGCATAGAAAGCCGGAATGCTTGCCGGAGCAGTTGTTGTGCAGCGCCGAGGGGTGCCGCCCCGCGCGGGCGAGCGCCAGCATGGCATCGTGACCGGACGGCCAGTGCGTGCCGCATTCCAGCGCCGCCTCGTCGAGACCGAGCCTTGCCAGCACGCCCGACACGGCCTCGACATGCGCCGGCTCGCCGGTGTGCGAGGCGCAGGCCAGCGCCAGTTGCCGCTCCCCCAGGCCGAGCGCGTCGGCCGCCCCGCTCTCGACCAGCAGCAGCGCCTGCATCGCCTTCACGGCCGAACGGGGGAACACCGGCCTGTCGATATCGCCGAGGCCCATCACGAGAGCGCCGTCCGCGTCGCACACCGCGACGGCGCCCCGGTGCAGGCTTTCGACCGTGGCGCCGCGCGTCACCTCGACGAGAACGGGATCGCCCATGCCACCTCCCCCGGCTGCCCGGCCTTCATTCCAGTTCCGGCGGATCGAACATGGTCGCCAGCGAATCGCGCAGGCTGTCCTGGAAATCGTTGACGCCGTAGATCACGTCGTCGATCAGCAGCTTGCCGTCGACGGTGGCGATCCTGATGCGGTCGGTCCAGTTGGCGTCCGGCTGGTCGGGGAAGCGGTACTCGATGTCGACCTCGGTGCCGTCGGCAGACACTTTTCCGGCCACGCATTCGGGCGCGACATCCGTGTAGGACTGGAACGGCACGCCGTCGCCGAGCGGCGGCTTCTCGTCGGGATGCGCGGCCTGCCATTCCGCGCTCTTCTTCTCGCCCTCTTCCATCGCCGCCTTCAGCGAGGGTGTCAGCAGCACCATGGTCGCCTTCTCGGCCTCCACCGTGCCGTCCTTGTGCAGGTCGCAGAACTTCTGCGCGAGTTCCTGCGGCGTCATGTCGGCGGCATGGGCGCAAGGTGCCGACACAGCCGCCGCGACGCAAAGCGCGAGCACGGAAAAAATCTTCGTCATGTCGATCCTCTATCGCCTCCGCCATGCGGACTTGTCCGCCACATTCATGCGGCGGCGCGGCAAGACTGTGGCGGAAAACGCGCTCAGCGCAAGCGCTCGAGGATGGACACGTAGTTGGCCACGGCCGCGCCGCCCATATTGAAGATGCCGGCAAGCCGCGCGCCCGGCACCTGCATGCCGCCTGCCTCGCCGGCAAGCTGCATGGCGCTCAATACATGCATGGACACGCCGGTGGCGCCGATCGGATGGCCCTTGGCCTTCAGCCCTCCGGACGGATTGACAGGGAGTTGCCCGTCCTTCGCCGTCCGGCCCTCGAGCGCGGCCCTCGCGCCCTCGCCCGGCCGCGCCAGCCCCATCGCCTCGTATTCGATCAGCTCGGCGATGGTGAAGCAGTCATGCGTCTCGACGAAGGAGAGATCGTCCAGCGTGACGCCGGCATTCTTCAATGCACGCGCCCACGCCTGCCCGCAGCCTTCGAAAAGCAGGATGTCGCGCTTCGACATGGGCAGGAAGTCCTGCACGTGCTCGTTGGCGCGGAAGACCACGGCGCGGCGCATGGCGAGCGCCGTCTCCACGTCGGCCAGCACCAGCGCGGCCGCGCCGTCCGACACCGGCGAGCAGTCCGTGCGCTTCAGCGGCCCGGCGACATAAGGGTTCTTCTCGCTCTCGTGCCGGCAGAAATCGTAACCGAGATCCTTGCGTATCTGCGCATAGGGATTGTCGACGCCGTTCCTGTGGTTTTTCGCGGCAATCGCGGCAAGCGCGTCGGACTGGTCGCCATGGCGCTGGAAATAGGCCTGGGCGATCCTGCCGAACACGCCCGCGAAGCCCGCCGGCGTGTCCCCGTCCTCCGGCAGATAAGAGGCCTTGAGCAGGTTCCTGCCGATCTCAGGGCCGGGCGTCGCCGTCATCTGCTCCACACCCACCACCAGGACGATGCGCGCGGCGCCCGCGTCGATGGCGCGGATACCCTGCCGCACGGCGGCAGAGCCCGTGGCGCAGGCGCTCTCCACCCGCGTCGCCGGCTTGAAGCGCAGCCGGTCGTCCGCCTGGAGCACGAGGCTCGCGGTGAAATCCTGCGCCGAGAAGCCTGCGTTGAAATGGCCGAGCACGATCTCGTCGACGTCGTCGGGGCCGATGCCGGCATGCGCGATCGCCTCGGCGGCGGCCCTGACGATCAGCCCTTCCAGCGTCTCGCCTTCGAGCTTGCCGAAGCGCGAATGCGCCCAGCCGACGATGCAAGCGGTCATTCACCGGGCTCCTTCCCTGCCGATCCATCATAGCAGGCGGCGCCGCCCGCGCCTATCGCGGTCCGCCGTATCGTGCGGACTCGACTTTTATTGATTGATCAGTCAATAAATCATCATCGTGAGAAGGAGACCTGTCATGCCCAAGCCGGGGGTGGAACCCGTTCGGCGCAAGGCGCTGATCGACGCGGCGATCGCGGCCATCGGCGCGCGTGGCTCGCTCGACGTCACCATGTCCGATATCGCCAGCCGCGCCGGCGTGTCGTCGGCGCTGGCGCACCACTATTTCGGCGCCAAGGAAGAGCTTCTCCAGGCCACCATGCGTCGGATCCTTGCCGATCTCGGCGGCGATTCGGTGAAGGCGCTCAGAAAGGCTGCCACGCCCCGCGAGCGCCTGTCGGCGATCGTCAACGTCAACTTCTCCGCCAGCCAGTTCCGGCAGGAGATCATCCAGGCCTGGCTCGCCTTCTATGTCGAGGCGCAGAAGTCGCAGCCGCTGCGGCGCCTGCTGCGCGTCTATGCGCGGCGGCTGCACGCCAATCTGATGAGCGGGCTCGTCCCGCTCATGCCGCGCGCCGAGGCCGAGCGCATGGCCGAGGGCATCGCCGCCATGATCGACGGGCTCTATATCCGCCGGGCGCTGCGCGACGGCCTGCCCAACCCGGCAAGTGCTGCCGCGCTGGTCGAGGACTATGTGGACGCCAAGCTGCGCCGCGCGCGCCCTGCCCCCGCCAATGACTGAACGTCCGGACATCCTGATCCTGATGGTGGATCAGCTCGCGGGCACGCTGTTTCCGGACGGCCCTGCGGATTTCCTGCACGCGCCGCACCTGAAGGCGCTGGCGAAGCGCTCGGCGCGCTTCCGCAACAACTACACGGCCTCGCCGCTCTGCGCGCCCGGCCGCGCCGCCTTCATGAGCGGGCAGTTGCCGTCGCGCACCGGCGTCTACGACAACGCGGCGGAATTCGCCTCCTCCATCCCGACCTTCGCGCATCATTTGCGCTCCGCCGGCTACCACACCTGCCTGTCGGGCAAGATGCATTTCGTCGGGCCGGACCAGCTCCACGGCTTCGAGGAGCGGCTGACCACGGACATCTATCCCGCCGATTTCGGCTGGACGCCGGATTACCGCAAGCCCGGCGAACGGATCGACTGGTGGTACCACAATCTCGGCTCCGTCACCGGCGCGGGCGTCGCCGAGATTACCAACCAGATGGCGTACGACGACGAGGTGGCCTTCCTTGCCGGCCAGAAGCTTTTCGATCTCGCGCGCCTCTCCGAGGACAGGGATCGCCGGCCCTGGTGCCTGACCGTCTCCTTCACCCATCCGCACGACCCCTATGTGGCGCGACGCCAATACTGGGACCTCTACGAGGACTGCCCGGCACTGGAGCCCGAAACCGGCTTCATCCCCCACGAGGCGCAGGATCCGCATTCGCAGCGGCTCTATCTGGCGAGCGACTATGCCGCCTACGACATCACGCCCGAGCAGGTGCGCCACTCGCGGCGCGGCTATTTCGCCAACATCTCCTATCTGGACGACAAGATCGGCGAGTTGCTTTCGATCCTCGAGCGCACGCGCATGCTCGACGACACGGCGATCGTCTTCGCCTCGGACCATGGCGACATGCTGGGCGAGCGCGGCCTGTGGTTCAAGATGTGTTTTTACGAGGGCTCGGCGCGCGTGCCCTTGATGATCGCCGCCAAAGGCGTTGCCCCCGGCCGTCACGACGCGCCGACCTCCAACCTCGATGTCTGCCCGACGCTCTGCGACATCGCCGGCATCGACATCGGCGCCATAGCGCCCTGGACGGACGGCCAGTCGCTGCTGCCGCTGACGCGCGGCGCGGCGCGCACCGCGCCGGTGCTCATGGAATATGCCGCCGAGGGTTCTTACGCGCCGATGGTCGCCATCCGCGAGGGACGCTACAAATTCGTGCATTGCGAGATCGATCCGCCGCAACTCTTTGATCTGGAATCGGATCCGCTGGAGCGGGTGAACCTCGCGGCCGATCCGGCCAATGGCGCGCTCGTCACCGCCTTCATGGAAAAGGTCCGCGCGCGGTGGGACATGGCCGCCTTCGACCGCGCCGTGCGCGAAAGCCAGGCCCGGCGCTGGGTCGTCTATCCGGCCCTGCGCAACGGCGCCTACTACCCCTGGGAATTCCAGCCGCTCCAGAAGGCGTCGGAGCGCTACATGCGCAACCACATGAACCTCGACAATCTCGAAGAGAGCAAACGCTTCCCGAGAGGAGAATGACATGATCACGGTGTGGGGCCGCACGACCTCCTCGAACGTGCAGATCGTCATGTGGGCGATCGCCGAGCTCGGCCTGGAATGCGAGCGGCTCGATGTCGGCGGCGCGTTCGGCGGCAACAGGACGCCCGAATATCTGGCGATGAACCCGAACGGTCTGGTGCCCGTGTTCCGCGACGGCGACGGCCCGTTCCTGTGGGAGAGCGCGGCCATCGTGCGCTATCTCGGCGCGGCCTATGGAAACGAGCGGTTCTGGCCACCCTCGCCGGCAGCGCGCGCCGATGTCGACAAATGGGCCGAGTGGATCAAGACGACCTTTGGCCCGGTCCTGCTTACCGGCGTGTTCTGGCCGCTGATAAGGGTAAGCCCGGCGCAGCACGATCATGCCGAAATCGCGGCTGCGACCGAGACCCTGAAGCCGCTGGCGAGGATGCTGGACACGCGCCTGGCCGGCGGCCGGTATCTCGGCGGAGACGACGTCTGCTTCGCCGACATCGTCGTCGGGACGCTGCTCTACCGTTACTTCACGCTCGATTTCGAGCGCGCCGATACCCCGCATCTCAGAGCCTATTACGACCGGCTGGCCGCACGGCCGGCCTATGCGAAACACGTCATGGTCTCCTACGAAAGCCTGCGCGCCAGATGATCCCGAACCTCGACCATCTCCGGCGTGCCTACGCCACGACCTCGAAGGCGACGCAGCTCACGCCGCTGCTCCGCTCGCCGGCGCTCGCGAAGCTGACGGGCGCAGCGGGCGTTTTCGTCAAGGCGGAGTCCCTGCAATGGGCAGGCTCCTTCAAGGTGCGCGGCGCCTACTGGAGATTGACGCTGCTGTCGCCGGAGGAGGCGAAGCGAGGCGTGGTCGCCTTTTCCTCCGGCAATTTCGCGCAGGGGCTCGCTGCGGCCGGAGAAGCGCTCGGCATTCCCGTCACCATCGTCATGCCGATCGACGCGCCGGCGGCCAAGCGCGAGGCCACCGCCGGCTACGGCGCGCGCGTGGTGCTGACGGACCATGGCGAACGGCCGCGCGAGGAAGTGGCCCGCGCCAAGGCCGACGAGATCGCCGTCACGGAAGGGCTGACGTTCCTGCACCCGTTCGACGATCCCGAGGTCGTCGCCGGGCAGGCCGGCGCGGGCCTCGAAGCGATCGACCAGCTTTCCACGCTCGGCGCGACGGCGGACCTGATGCTGTGTCCCACCGGCGGTGGCGGACTGCTCGGGGGCGTGGCGCTCGCCTTCCACTACCTGTCGCCTGGGACGCGGCTCTTCGCCGTCGAGCCGGCCGGCTATGACGGCATGGGGGCGTCGCTGCGCGGCGGCCGGATCGAGACCGTACCCGTCGTGCCCTCCTCGATCTGCGACGGACTGATGTCGCGCCATCCCGGCGAGGCGACGTTCGAGCCCGCCAGGGCCGCCGGCGTGACCGGCGTCAATGTCACGGATGCCTCCGTCCGGCGGGCGATGAAGGTTGGCTTCGAGCGGCTGAAGCTCGTGCTGGAGCCGAGCGGTGCGGCAGGCCTCGCCGCCCTGCTCGACGGCAAGGTCGACGTGGCGGGCAAGACCGTGGTGGTGGTCGCAACCGGCGGCAACGTCGCGCTCGCCGATTTCATCAGATACACGGCCGATGCTTGAGGCGGACTACGTCATCATCGGCTCCGGCTCTGCCAGCTCCGCCATGGCCTACCGCCTGTCGGAGGACGGCAAGCACTCCGTCATCGTCATCGAATATGGCGGCACCGATTACGGGCCGCTGATCCAGATGCCGTCGGCGCTCTCGATCCCGATGAACATGCGCCTCTACGACTGGGGCTTTTCGACGGAGCCGGAGCCGCATCTCGGCGGCCGGACGCTTGCCACGCCGCGCGGAAAAGTGCTCGGCGGCTCCTCCTCCATCAACGGCATGGTCTATGTGCGCGGCCATGCGCGCGACTTCGACCATTGGGCCGAGGAAGGCGCGGCGGGCTGGGCCTTCGCCGACGTGCTCCCCTATTTCAAGCGCATGGAGAACACCGAGGATCGCGAGGGCGGCTGGCGCGGCACGGACGGGCCGCTCTTCGTGCAGCGCGGGCGGCGCATCAATCCGCTCTACGACGCCTTCATCGAGGCCGGCAGGCAGGCGGGCTTCGAGACAACCGTCGACTATAACGGCTCCAAGCAGGAAGGCTTTGGCGCCATGGAGCAGACGATCCACAAGGGCCGGCGCTGGTCGGTGGCGAACGCCTATCTGCGGCCCGCCCTGAAGCGGAAAAACGTCCGCGTGGTCAGCGCCTTCGCGCGGAGGATCGTGATCGAGAATCAACGCGCCGCCGGCGTGGAGACCGAAGCTCACGGAAAGATGCAGGTCGTTAAGGCAAAGCGTGAAGTGATCGTCGCCGCATCGGCGATCAACTCGCCGAAACTTCTGATGCTGTCCGGCATCGGCCCGGCCGCGCACCTGAAGGCGAACGGCATTTCCGTGGCCGCCGACCGGCCGGGCGTCGGGCAGAACCTCCAGGACCATCTCGAGCTCTACATCCAGCAGGAATCGCTGAAGCCGGTCACGCTGCACTCCGTGCTCAATCCGTTCTCGAAGGCGCTGATCGGCGCGCGCTGGCTGTTCTTCAAGGACGGGCTCGGCGCCACGAACCATTTCGAGGCGGCAGCCTTCGTGCGGTCGGCGCCGGGCGTCGAATATCCGGACATCCAGTACCATTTCCTGCCCGCCGCCATGCGCTACGACGGCAAGGCGGCGGCGGCATCGCACGGCTTCCAGGCGCATGTCGGGCCGATGCGCTCGAAATCGCGCGGCGCGGTCACGCTGCGCTCGGCCGAGCCGCGGGAGAAGCCGCGCATCCACTTCAATTACATGGCGCATGCCGACGACTGGGCCGACTTCCGCCGCTGCATCCGCCTCACCCGCGAGATCTTCGGGCAGGCCGCCTTCGACACCTATCGGGGGCGTGAAATCTCGCCGGGCAGCGCGGTGGCGAGCGATGCAGAACTGGACACCTTCATCCGCGAGCATGTGGAAAGCGCCTACCACCCCTGCGGGACCTGCCGGATGGGCCGCGCCGACGATCCGATGGCGGTGGTCGATCCGGAATGCCGGGTGATCGGCGTGGAAGGCCTGCGCGTCGCGGATTCGTCCATCTTCCCGCGCATCACCAACGGCAACCTCAACGCACCCTCGATCATGACGGGAGAGAAGGCGGCCGACCATATACTCGGACGCCGGCCGCTTCCCCGCTCCAACCAGGAGCCGTGGATCAATCCCCGGTGGCGGGAGAGCGATCGTTAGAGGGGCAGTCGGCAATGGGCGATCGGCAGTCGGGCATGCGATGGAACCCGAATTGACTTTGCCCGCCCATGGTCGGGTATAGATTGCCTCGGTATCGACTGCCGATTGCCCATTGCCGACTGCCGATCACCCTTGCCGGAGCCCCCATGAAAGCCCAGCCCCACGCCTCCCACTACGTCAACGGACGCTATATCGACGATGCGCAGGGCGATGCGTTCGCCAGCCTCTATCCGGCGACCGGCGAAACGATCGCCAGCCTGCACGCGGCGACGCCCAATGTCATCGAGCTCGCCATGGAGGCCGCGCGGGCGGCGCAGCCGGCCTGGGCGAGGCTGAAGCCGGTCGAGCGCGGCCGGGTGCTCAGGCGGGCGGCCGAGATCATGCGCGCCCGCAACGAGGAACTGGCGCGGCTGGAGACGCTCGACACCGGCAAGCCCTTGCAGGAGACGCGCGTGGCGGACGCGGCGTCCGGGGCCGACGCGCTGGAGTTCTTCGCCGGCGCGATCGCCTGCCATAACGGGGATTTCGTCGATCTCGGCGGTCCGTTCGGCTACACGCGCCGCGAGGCGCTCGGCGTCTGCGTCGGCATCGGCGCCTGGAACTACCCGATCCAGATCGCCTCCTGGAAGTCCGCGCCGGCGCTCGCCATGGGCAACGCCATGGTGTTCAAGCCGTCCGAGAACACGCCGCTCTCCGCACTGGCGCTCGCCGAGATCTATACGGAAGCCGGCCTGCCGGACGGCCTCTTCAACGTCGTGCAGGGTTTTGGGGATACGGGTGCGGCGCTGGTCTCGCATCCGGTCACGGCAAAAGTTTCCGTCACCGGCTCCGTGCCGACCGGCAAGCGCGTCATGGCGCTCGCCGGCTCGCTGATGAAGCACGCCACGATGGAGCTTGGCGGCAAGTCGCCGCTGATCGTCTTCGAGGACGCCAATCTCGAAAATGCCATCGGCGGCGCGATGCTCGGCAATTTCTACTCATCCGGCCAGGTCTGCTCGAACGGTACCCGCGTCTTCGTGCAGCGCGGCATCCGCGAGCGCTTCCTGGAGCGGCTTGTCGAGCGCACCAAGGCGATCCGCCTCGGCGATCCCCTCGATCCCGACACCCAGATGGGGCCGCTCGTCAGCAGGACGCAACACGAGAAGGTGATGGGTTACATCGAAACCGGCAAGGCGGAAGGGGCTACCCTGCTCGCTGGCGGCGGCGCGCCCTCGCTGCAAGGGTTCGAGAACGGTTTCTTCGTCGAGCCGACGATATTCTCGGACGTGACGGATTCCATGCGCATCGCGCGCGAGGAGATTTTCGGGCCGGTCATGACCGTTCTCACCTTCGACGGCGAGGACGAGGTGATCGCACGCGCCAACGACACGGAGTTCGGGCTTGCCGCCGGCCTATTCACGCAGGACATCTCGCGCGCGCACCGGGTGATCGGCGAGCTCCAGGCGGGAACCTGCTGGATCAACGCCTATAACCTCACGCCCGTGGAGCTGCCGTTCGGCGGCTACAAGCAGTCGGGCCTCGGCCGCGAGAACGCGCTGGCGGCGCTGGACCATTACTCCCAGACCAAATCGATCTATGTCGAGACCGGCGACGTGGCCAGCCCCTACTGAGCGGCCTTTTTTCCGCCGGCCTTGCCGGCGGGTTCCGTCGCATCGAGATACTGCGTCAGCGCGCAGACGAGATGGTAGAAGATGCTGGCCGGCACTTCGCGTGCCCGGCTGCGGCCCTGCTCGTCGATCTGGTCGATCCACAGCCCCGTCGGAGCCGGATCGATGTGCCAGCGGAAAAGCCGCCCGACACGTGCCTCGATTTCCGGCTTGAGATCCGGCCCGCCGGTGCCGTCGAGCGCCGTCGCAGCCTTGATCGCCTCGGTCTGCGGCCAACTCCGCGACATGCGGTCGAGCGGCACGCCTTGCCGGGTCACGGCACCGTAAGCGAGGCCGGTGGCGCGGTTGAGCCCGTTGGCGACCGCCGAGGCGTAGAGCTTGCGCGCGAAGGCGATGAGGTCCTTCTGGCCGCTGGCCCGGGCGAAATCGACCAGCAGCGACGCCCATTCGAAATGGTGGCCGGGCTCCGTCCAGTCGCCCATGTCGCCCCTGGCAGGCTTCCAGTCGTCGTCGAAGAATTCGCCGAGCGTCCAGGTGTCGTGATCGAAGAAGCTCGACCGGAAAAGATCGATGATGCGCGCCGCACGCCGCAGGTGGCTGCGCTCGCCCGTCGCGCGATGCCAGGCGAGAAACGCCTCCAGAAGGTGCATGTGCGGGTTGGAGCGTCGCGTCCCCTCCCCGTCCGAGGTTTCGAGGAAGCCGGTGAGCCGGCGGTCCTCCAGATGCTCGTCGAGGAAGGCGAAGGTCTCCTTCCCCAGCTCCAGGGCCTGCGGGTTGCCGCTGATATGCGCATGCGCGAGCGCGAGCAGGACGCAGGAGTGATCGTAAGCGTCCTCGACGGGATCGGCCACGGAACCGTCCATGTTGAGCGTGCGCACCCAACCTCCGTTCTTCGAACGTCCGTTGGCATCCACGCTCCTTGGCTACCGCGAAGGCGTAGATCTGCCGGCCAATCGTGCGCATGCGCTTCGGCTTGCGGATCGGATGGCCCGAGAAATCGAGCGCCTCGAAGAAACCGCCATTGTCGTGGTCCACTCCGGCGGTCGACCATACGGGCAGGGTTTCCTCGAACAGCCAGTGCTGAACACGGCTGCGCCAAGCACCCGGAACCACCACCCGGTCGTCGGCGGGCGTGAACTTGGTCTCGAGCCGGCCGCTCCGCTCGAGCTGCTCGACGATCTTCTTGACGTTCTGGCTGCGGTCGACCGGCGCGACGAAGGTGGCATCGGCCGTCGACACGATCGCCATGCCCTTGACGCCGATTGCGGAAAGGAGCCGGCCTTCGCTGCGGATATAGGAGTTCTCGCAATCGATCGCGACGACGTCGCCGACGATGACGTTGCCTTTCTCGTCGGTGGGGCTGACATCCAACAGCGACTGCCACGAGCCGAGGTCGCTCCAGCGGAAGGTCGCCGGCACCACGGCAATGTCGGCCGCGCGCTCCATCACCGCATAGTCGATCGAATCGGACGGGATGGCCTGGTAGAGATCGAGCGACATGTAGAGGCCCGATACGTCGCGGTAGGCCGCCTTGTATGCCGCTTCCGTGGCGTTCCAGATGCCGGGCTCGAACGTCAGGAACGCGTCGCGCATGACGGAGGCGCGGAACAGGAAGATACCGGCGTTCCAATAGAAATTGCCGGCCTCCAGATAGCCCCGGGCCGTCTCCAGGTCGGGCTTTTCCACGAAACGCCTGACCTCGCGGACATCCCCGGAAGAGGCGCCGGCCTCGATATAGCCGAAACCCGTCTCGGGCTGGGTGGGCGTGATCCCGAAGACGACGATCCGGCCCGATGAAGCCGGCGGCGCGCCGCGCTCCACCGTCTGCCAGAACTGCTCGACGGTCGATATCTCATGGTCGGAGGGGACGACGAGGACCAGCGCATCGCCGAACCTGTCCAGCGTCTGCAAGGTGGCCAGCGCCACCGCTGCCGCGGTGTTCCTGCCGACCGGCTCGAACAACGCCCCGCCGCCCGCGAAATCGATCTCGCTCACGTCGCTGCGCACCCTGTCGGCATGACGCTCCGAGGCGATGAGGAAGATGGGCGTCTCGCCGGAAGGCCGGGCAGCGAGCCGGCGCAACGTTCGCGCGAGCATCGAGCCTTCGCCTGCAAGGTCATGGAACTGCTTGGGATTGTCCTCACGCGAGAGCGGCCAGAGCCGCGACCCGACGCCGCCACTCATCACGAAGCTTACGATTCTCTCGCTCATGCTTGCGTCCATAGGCCGTCCGCGCTCAGAAGGCCTGATTATAGGGGCCGATCCCGGGATTGCGACGCAACACCGCATCCAGCGCCTCGAACATGTCCCGCCGGCGCTCCGCCGACACCGGGCTTTCGACGACGACCACGAGCTCCGGCTTGTTCGAGGAGGCGCGCACGAGCCCCCAGGTTCCGTCCTCCACCACGACCCTCACGCCGTTGACGGTGATCAGCTCCGCGATCCCCTGGCCCGCAAACGGCTCGCCTTTCTCCCGCATCGCCGCGAAATCGGCGACGACGCGATCCACCACGCCGTATTTCTCGGTATCGGCGCAATGCGGCGACATGGTCGGCGTGCCGTAGGTCAGCGGCAAGTCGCGGTAGAGGTCGGCCATCGACTTTCCGGGGTTGCGGTCGAGCATCTCGCAAATCGCGAGGGCGGTGATCAGCCCGTCGTCATAGCCGCGGCCGATCGGCGCGTTGAAGAAGAAATGTCCGGATTTCTCGAAGCCGGCGATCGCGCCCAGTTCGGATACCCGGCGCTTGATGTAGGAATGGCCGGTCTTCCAGTAGTCCGTTTCGGCGCCGTGGCGCTTCAGAACCGGATCGGTGTTGAAAAGCCCGGTGGATTTGACGTCCACCACGAATTTCGCGCCCGGATGCAGCGCGGAAATATCGCGCGCCAGCATCACGCCCACCTTGTCGGCGAAAATCTCGTCGCCCTCATTGTCGACGACGCCGCAGCGGTCGCCGTCGCCGTCGAAGCCCAGCCCGACATCGGCGCCCGTCTCCAGCACCTTGTCCCGCATGGCATGGAGCATCTCCATGTCCTCGGGGTTGGGATTGTAGCGCGGAAACGTGTGGTCGAGCCCGGTATCCAAAGGGATCACCTCGCAGCCGATGCGCTCCAGCGCTTCCGGCGCGAAGGCGCCCGCCGTGCCGTTGCCGCAGGCGGCCACGACGCGCAGCTTGCGCTTCAGCGTCCGGCCACGGGTGAGATCGTCCAGATAGGCGGCCCGGAAATCCGCGACCGCCTCGTAGGAGCCGCCGCCGACGAGATCGAAGTCGCCTGCCAGCACCATGTCCCTCAGCGCGCCCATCTCTTCCGGCCCGAAGGTCAGCGGACGCTGCATGCCCATCTTGACGCCCGTCCAGCCATTCTCGTTGTGGGAGGCCGTCACCATCGCGACAGAGGGCGCGTCGAGCGCGAACTGGGCGAAATAGGCCATCGGCGAGAGCGCCAGTCCGATGTCCTTCACCTGAGCGCCGGCCGCCTGAAGGCCGGAACAGAGCGCGAGCTTGATGGCCATCGAATAGGAGCGGAAATCGTGCCCGACGACGATCCGCGGACCGACGCCGCGGCGGCGGATCAGCGTCGCCAGCCCCATGCCGAGAACCTGCACGCCCAGCAGGTTGAGCTCCGGCGTCTTGGACGAGCCCGGACGGCCGAACCACCAGCGCGCGTCATACTCCCTGAACCCCGTGGGGGCGACCAGCGCCGAGGTCTCGAAGGCAAAGGTGTTGGGCTGCGCCGCACTCACCGGTTTCAACGTCAATCTCCCTTCGGTCGCGAAGCGTACTGCCGCGCAAGCCCGTTTCGCCACATACCGGGAGAACTGGTCGGAGTGGCAGGATTTGAACCTGCGACCCCATCGTCCCGAACGATGTGCGCTACCAGACTGCGCTACACTCCGTGACCAGACGGCGGTCATATAGCCGCCGCCCTTGCATCCTGCAAGCGCTTAGAGCGGTTCCGGCGACATCGCCAGGAATGCAGCGCCGAACGGCCCTACCGTCACGGCGCCGGCGGCCACAACGGCCTCTTGCTCTCCGATGCTCCGCGCCTCGGCCCAGCCCGGCGGCAACTCGAACACCGCCGCCTCGCCACCGAAATTAAACAGGCAGAGCAGTTCCTGCGCCACCGTCTCGCGGACGAAGGCCAGCACCGTATCGGCGCTTTCCAGGAAGCGAATCGATCCTTCCCGCAGCGCCGGATGCGCCGCGCGGAACGCCAGGGCCCGGCGATAGTGGTTGAGCACCGACTCCGGCGACAGGTCCTGCACATCGGCCGCGCGGGCGCGATGCTCGTCCGGAACGGGCAGCCAGGGCGTGGCGGTGGAGAAACCGGCATGGACCGCGCCCGCGTTCCACGGCATGGGCGTGCGGCACCCGTCGCGCCCCTTGAAGCCTGGCCAGAACCTTATGCCGTAAGGGTCGCGCAATTGCTCGAAGGTCAATTCCACCTCCGTCAGGCCGAGTTCCTCGCCCTGATAGAGGCAGAGCGAGCCGCGCATTGCCGTGAGGATCGAGATCGCCAGCTTCGCCACCTTGTCCGTGCCCCGGCCGGGGCCGGCGAAGCGCGAGGCATGGCGGTTCACGTCGTGGTTGGAAAATGCCCAGCAGATCCAGCCGTCCCTCACCATCCGCTCGGACGCTTCCACCCGGCTTCGTATATGGGCGGGTGAAAATTCCGGGCCGAGGAGGTCGAACGTATAGCACATATGCAGGCGTTCGCCGCCCGCCGTATAGGCGGCGACCGTCTCGAGCGACCGGCCCTCGTCGCCTACCTCCCCCACCGATGTCCGTCCCGAATATCCGTTCAGGAGGTCGCGGAAGTTTTTGAGGAAACCGAGGTTCTCCGGCCGCGTCTTGTCGAACAGATGCCATTGGTAGAGATAGGGATTGGCATCGGATGCGAGGCCGGCGACACGGGTGTCCGCCGGCGGATTGTCGCGCAGGAAGCGGTCGCAGAAATAGTAGTTGACGGTATCCAGCCGGAAGCCGTCCACGCCACGCTCCAGCCAGAAACGGGCCGCGTCCAGCAAGGCGTCCGTGACCTTCGGATTGTGAAAATTGAGATCGGGCTGCGCGGCGAGGAAGTTGTGCAGGTAATATTGCCGGCGCGTCGAATCCCACTCCCATGACGGCCCGCCGAAGACGGAGAGCCAGTTGTTGGGCGCGGAGCCGTCGGGCCTGGCGTCGGCCCAGACATACCAGTCGGCCTTCTCGTTGTCGCGCGACGCGCGGCTTTCCACGAACCAGGGGTGTCTGTCGGAGGTGTGGGAAATCACGAGGTCCATGATGACCTTGAGGCCGAGCCTGTGCGCCTCCGCGAGCAGGGCGTCGAAATCGGCGAGCGTGCCGAACAGCGGGTCGACGTCGCAATAGTCCGAGACGTCATAACCCATGTCGGCCATGGGAGACCTGCAGAAGGGCGACAGCCATACGGCGTCCACGCCGAGGCCCGCAATATAGGGAAGCCGCCCGATGACGCCCTTCAGGTCGCCGGTGCCGTCGCCGGTCGTGTCCTGGAAGGAGCGCGGATAGACCTGATAGATGACGCAACCGCGCCACCAGTCCTCACCGGATGCGGTCGTCATGCCTTCGTCCCCTTCTTTCGCCCGATGCGCCTTTCGCCAAGGAACACCACCGTGCGGCCGGCCACCAGGAAAGCATCGCCGTCAACCTGCCGGGCGGGATGATCCGGCGGCGCAAGCAGCACCTCCCAATCGCGCCCGGTGATGGCTGGCAGGCGGAAGATAGCGCCGCGACGGTCGCCATTCACGGCGACGGCGAGCCCGTCCGCCTTGCGGCTGCCGACACCGAGCATCATGACGAGGCGATGGCGCTCGGGGTCCTCCCAGTCCGGGGTTTCCATCGGCTTGCCGGCCTCGGTCAGCCAGGCCACGTCGCGGATACCGTCGGCAGTCTCATCGCCGCTCAGAAACGACGAGGAGAAATGTCCGGAAAAGCGCCGCCTCAAATGGGCCAGCGCCGCGACATACGCCTCGCGCTCCCGGTTCCTCCCGCGCCAATCCAGCCACGTGACGGCGTTGTCTTGTGCATAGGCGTTGTTGTTGCCGCCTTGGGTGCGGCCGAACTCGTCGCCCGCCGTCAGCATGATCGTGCCGCGCGAGGCGAACAGCGTCGCCAGAAGCGCGTCCACGTCGCGCTTGCGGGCGGCGATGATTTTCGGGTCGGAGGTTTCGCCCTCGACGCCGCCATTCCAGGAAAAATTCTCGCCATGGCCGTCGCGGTTGCCCTCGCCATTCGCCTCGTTGTGCCTGTGTGCGAACGAGACGAGATCGGCGAGCGTGAAGCCGTCATGCGCCGCGATGAAATCGACGCTGCGCGTCGCCACCGCGCCGTCGCGCCGAAAGATATCGGACGAGCCGGCAAGCCGCGTGGCAAGCGCTCCCACGGTCGATCTGTCTCCACGCCAGAACCGGCGCACGTCGTCGCGGTAGCGGTCGTTCCATTCAAGCATGGGCGGCCGAAAATTGCCGAGCTGGTAGCCGTCCGCGCCGATGTCCCAAGGCTCGGCGATCATCACCCGGCCGGCCAGCATCGGGTCGGTGCGGATGGCCGCCAGCAGCGGCGCATCCGCGTCGAAGCCGGCATCGTCGCGGCCGAGGATCGGCGCGAGATCGAAGCGGAACCCGTCGACGCCGGCATGGCGCACGAAATGGCGCAGCGTGTCGAGGACGAGGCGCTCCACGACCGGATGGTCGCAGGCGACCGTGTTGCCCGTTCCGGTGTCGTTGACGAGACGGCCCCGGGCGTGACGGTAATAGGCATTGGCGTCAAGGCCGCGCAGCGAAAGCGTCGGCCCCAGCCGGTCGCTCTCGCCGGTGTGGTTGAAGACGAGATCGAGAATGGTGCCGATGCCGGCGCGCCGCAGGGCGGCGACCGTGTCCCGCAACTCGCCGAGCCCGCCCGGCGCCAGACGCGGGTCTAGCGCCATGAAGGTCACCGGATTGTAGCCCCAGGCGTTGTGCAGGCCGAGCGGCGGCAGATGGCGCTCATCGATCCAGGCCGTGACCGGCATCAGCTCGATGGCCGACACGCCGATGCGCTTCAGATGCGCGACCACCGCCGGATGCGCGAGTGCGGCGATCGTGCCGCGCTGGCCTTCGGGCACGTCCGGATGATTCTTCGTAAAGCTTCGCACCTGAAGCTCGTAGATCAGGCCGCCCGGCCGGAAGAGCGGCTGAGCCGTCTTCACCGGCCTCGGAGCAACGACGATCGCCTTCGGCATCAGCGGGGCGGTGTCACCGCCCTCTCCGCGCGGCGCGGCAAGCGTGGCATCGTAGCGGTATGGCCGGTCGATCTCGATCGCATAGGGATCGACCAGCAGCTTGTCCGGGTCGAACCAGAGGCCGGCATCGGGATCGTAGCGACCGTCGGCGCGGTAGCCATAGCGCTGACCGGCCTTCAGGCCCGACACGAGGAGCGAAAATGTGCCGTCGGCAGCGCGTTGCATATCATGGCGCGCCACCTCCCTCTCGCCGCGATCGTCGAACAGGCAGAGCCATATCTTTTCCGCCGCGCCCGACCAGACGGCGAAACGCACGCCAGAGGGGACGGGAACGGCGCCGAACTGGGTATCAGTCGTCATCTTGGCCAGAAAGCCCGAGGAAAACGACGATGGCCTGACTTATCGCGTGCATCTGCATGCCCGAGAGCATGCCGATACGTCGCCCCAGCTTCGTGCGCGGAATTGTCGTGACCTTATCGATCATGACACAAGACGGAGAACGCAGACCATTTGCTCCGGTCGGCTCGACGACAATCCGCAAGAGATCCGGCGCGTCCATATCCGAGGTAAAGCCACAGACCGTTATGGATTCGGTTGTATGAAAAATCTCGTCCTGCAAGATGACAGATGGCCGTGGCTTGCCGGCATAGTCATTGGCGCCGGCAACCGTCCAGATCTCGCCGCGCTTCACTCCTCGTCTTCCCACCACTTGAGCGTGATGGAATCGATGAATGCCTGATCGTCTTTCGCATGCGGGCTGTTGGAGACTATCAGCGACTGCCGCCGCGCCTCCGCCTTGAACTCGGGCGTCGAGGTGTCGGGGAGCCAGAACTGCACGAGCTTCATGCCCTTTCTGCGCATGCGCTCGCGATAGGCGCGCACGCGCTCCGTGGAGGACTTGGCTTCCGGCTTGGGCCTGGGCTTGGACGACGGCATGGCGATGAACCCGGTTTCGTTACATGTAACGCTGGGTCGATCCGATTTCCAGCCTTCTCCTTTCCCAGACGCGATCAGGTGATCACCGTCGGCTTGTCGCGGCCGGTGTGCTTCCGGATGCCGGCGATGTCGTCGGCCGCGCCGATCAGGTCGGCCAGCGCCGTCTGCGTCTCGACATGCTGCCTGGCGGGATCCGCCTCGTAACGCTCGAAATAGACGCGCAGCGTGGCGCCCGACGTGCCGGTGCCCGACAGGCGCAGCACGACGCGCGAGCCGCCCTCGAAGAGGATGCGGATGCCCTGGTTCTTCGAGACCGAGCCGTCGACCGGATCGTGATAGGCGAAATCGTCGGCCTTCGCGATCGTCATGCCGCGCACGGAGGTGCCCGGCAGCGACGCAAGCTTTGCGCGCAGTTCGGCGACCAGCGCGTCGGCACGCGCGCTTTCGACCTCCTCGTAATCGTGGCGGGAATAATAGTTGCGGCCGAAGTCCGCCCAGTGCTTTTCCACGATCGCCATCACGCTCTCCTTGCGGGCGGCGAGGATGTTCAGCCAGAACAGCACGGCCCACACGCCGTCCTTCTCGCGCACATGGTTGGAGCCGGTGCCGAAACTCTCCTCGCCGCAGACGGTCGCCTTGCCGGCGTCGAGCAGGTTACCGAAGAATTTCCATCCCGTCGGCGTCTCGTAAACGCCGATGCCGAGCTTTTCCGCCACGCGGTCGGCGGCCGCGCTCGTCGGCATGGAGCGCGCGATGCCGGCCAGCCCCTTGGCATAGCCCGGCGCCAGCGTGGCGTTCGCCGCGATGATGGCGAGGCTGTCGGAAGGCGTGACGAACATGCCCTTGCCGATGATCATGTTGCGGTCGCCGTCGCCGTCCGAGGCGGCGCCGAAATCGGGGCCGGAAGGGCTCATGACGTCGTCATAGAGGTGCTTGGCGTGAACGAGGTTGGGGTCGGGATGGTGACCGCCGAAATCCTCGAGCGGCCGGAAGTTGCGCGCCGTGCCCTTCGGGGCGCCCAGCCGCTTTTCCAGGATCTCCACCGCATAGGGTCCTGTCACGGCATGCATGGCATCGAAATGCATCCGGAAGCCGCCCTTGAAGAGGGCGCGGATCGCGTCGAAATCGAACAGCGTCTCCATCAGTTCGGCATAGTCGGTGACCGGGTCGATGACCTGCACCGTCATGCCGGCCACCTCCGTCTCGCCGATGGTGTCGATGTCGAGCTTGCCGATCTCGGCGATCCTGAACTCGGCGATCTTCTTCGTATGCGCGAAGATCAGGTCGGTGATCTTCTCCGGCGCCGGGCCGCCGTTCTCGATATTGTACTTGATGCCGAAATCCTCGTGCGGGCCGCCTGGATTGTGGCTGGCCGAGAGGATGATGCCGCCGAAGGCCTTGTATTTGCGGATGACGTTGGAGACGGCGGGCGTCGACAGGATGCCGCCCTGCCCCACCATCACCTTGCCGAAGCCGTTGGCCGCGGCGATCGCGATCGCCTTGGCGATCACCTCGCGGTTGTAGAAGCGGCCGTCGCCGCCGATCACCAGCGTCTTGCCGGCAAAACCCTCCAGCGAATTGAAGATCGACTGGATGAAATTCTCCGCATAGTGCTCCTGCTGGAAGACCGGGACCTTCTTGCGCAGCCCCGACGTGCCGGGCTTCTGGTCGTCATACGGCTTGGTGTGGACGGTCCGGATCATGCACTTTTCCTCGCGAGAAGCGATTTGTAGAGGCCGACATAACGGTCGGCGCTGCGGCTCCAGGACACGTCGGCGCGCATGCCCTGCTTCTGGATGGCGCCCCATGCAGCGGGCTGCGCATAGGCCTCTACCGCGCGGCGGACCGCGTGCAGGAAGGCGTCCGATGTGAGCGGCGAGAACTGAAAGCCTGTCGCGGCACCCGCCGACACCGCCGCCTCGTTGGCGTCGATGATCGTGTCCGCCAG
>JAFKJW010000045.1 GCA_017305925.1 Hyphomicrobiales bacterium
ATGCCGCCCCCCTCTTTCCTGGCGGACATCTCCCCCACACGGGGGGAGATCGGCAGTTTCGATATTTTCGCCAATGCTGCGACGCGGGAGATTGGCGAACCCCGAAATGCCATCCGAGCTCCCCCCGTGTGGGGGAGATGTCCGGCAGGACAGAGGGGGGCGACATAGGGCGCGGCCTTCAGGCGATAACCCTGCACGTCGCGCACGGGCTTTGACGCGCCGCGCGGCGCCCGATAGACAGGGCGGTCGGACAGGGAGCGGGCGGAGCGTGATCGATCGAAGCCATGCAAGGCGGGCCGCGCCAGGGATCCTCGCGCTCCTTTCGGCCGCCGTGCTTCCGGCGCCGGCCTTCGCGGCGGAACTGCCGGGTGGGCCGATGTCGCTCCTGTGGGCGCTGCCCTTCGCCGGCATTCTTGCCTGCATCGCCACCGGGCCGCTGCTCTACCATCATGTCTGGGAGCACCATTACGGCAAGATCGCGCTCGCCTGGGCGTTGCTCGTAGTCGTTCCGCTGGCCGCCGCCTTCGGCTTTTCGGCGATGCTGACGGCCGTGCTGCACGCCGTGCTGCTCGAATACGTCTCCTTCATCATCCTGCTGTTCGGGCTTTTCACCATCTCGGGCGGCATATTGGTGGCCGGCAACATCCACGGCACGCCGTGGACCAACGCGCTCATCCTCGTCGTCGGCGCGGTGCTCGCCTCGGTCGTCGGCACCACCGGCGCCTCGATGATCCTCATCCGGCCGATCATACGGGCGAACGACAACCGCCCGTTCAACGCGCATGTGATCGTCTTCTTCATCTTCCTGGTGTCGAACATCGGCGGCTCGCTGACGCCGCTCGGCGACCCGCCGCTCTTCGTCGGCTTTTTGCGCGGCGTCGATTTCTTCTGGACGACCGGGCATTTGTGGCCCGACACGCTGTTCGTCGCCGGAATCGTGCTCGCCGCTTTCCTGGCGCTCGACGTCTTCCTGCACCGGCGGGAAGGAGGCATGCCGAAGATCAAGGACCCGACGCCCGATTCGCGGCTGCGCATTCGCGGGCTCGCCAACATCCCGCTGCTCGCCGGCGTGATCGCGGCGATCCTCCTGTCGGCGGCGTGGAAGCCCGGCATCGTCTTCGCCGTCCACGGCGTCGAGGTCGAGCTCCAGAACATCGTGCGCGACGCGGTCATCGTCCTCCTCGCGCTCGTGTCGCTGGCGATCACCCGCAAGGAGTACCGCGCGGCGAACGGCTTCGACTGGGGCCCGATCCTCGAAGTGGCGAAGCTCTTCGCCGCCATCTTCGTCTGCATCATCCCGGTGATCGCCATTCTCCAGGCCGGCCGGGAGGGCGCGCTTGCGCCGCTGGTCGAGCTGGTCACGCGGCCGGACGGGACGCACAACGACTTCGCCTATTTCTGGATGACGGGCATCCTGTCGTCGGTGCTCGACAATGCGCCGACCTATCTCGTCTTCTTCGAGCTGGCGGGCGGCGATGCGCGCGACCTGATGACCACCCATGCGACGACACTGGCCGCCATCTCGGCGGGTGCGGTGTTCATGGGCGCCAACACCTATATCGGCAACGCGCCGAACTTCATGGTCTACGCCATCGCGCGCCAGCGCGGCGTCCGCATGCCGAGCTTCTTCGGCTACATGCTGTGGTCGGGCGCGGTGCTGATTCCGACCTTCCTGCTGTCGAGCCTGATCTTCTTCTGAGCCTTCCGGTCACTGCTCGTGCCAGGCCCGGCCGAGCACGCGCAGCCAGTTCTCCCGGCAGATCTTTGCCAGCCCCGCCTCGCCGTACCCGGCTTTCCTGAGCGCGGCGACGAGGTTCTGGAGGCCGGCGGCGTCGCCGATCTGGCCGGGCACCATGGCGCCGTCGAAGTCCGAGCCGATGGCCACGCAGTCGATCCCGGCACGCTCCACCATGTGGTCGATATGGCGCACCATGTCGTCGAGCGGCGTGTCGCCGAGCTCGCGCCCGTCGGCGCGCAGCATGGTGACGGCGAAGTTCAGCCCCGCCAGGCCCTTGCGCTCGCGGATGGCGTCGAGCTGCCTGTCGGTCAGGTTGCGGGCGACCGGCGTCAGCGCATGGGCGTTGGAATGGCTGGCGACCGGCGGCTGGTCGGAAAGCTCCACGACGTCCCAAAAGCCCTTTTCCGTGATGTGCGAAAGGTCGATCAGGATGCCCAGCCGGTTGCATTCCCTGACCAGCGCCTTGCCGGCCTCGGTGAGGCCGGGGCCGGTGTCGGGATGGGCGGGATAGGCGAAGGGCACGCCGTGACCGAAGATGTTGTGACGGCTCCAGACGGGCCCGAGCGAGCGCAGGCCGGCCGCGTGGAAGACTTCGAGCGCGGAAAGGTCCGCGCCGATCGGCTCGCAGCCCTCCATGTGCAGCACGGCCGCGAAGACGCCGTCCTGCATGGCCTTGCGGATGTCGGCCGTGGAGCGGCAGAGCTTCCAGACGCCGGCGCGGTCGAGCTTCAGCGCGATCGCGGCCTTGGCGACGGCGATGTCGAGCGATTGGCGGCGGTCCAGCGGCGGCGACAGCGGGTTGGCGTAATGGCCTTTGGCGTCCGGCGGGTCGAGGGCGAGCGGCGTCGCGTTCGGGATGTAGATGGCGCTGAGGCCCCCGGCCAGCCCGCCGGCCCTGGCGCGGGGGATGTCGATGTGGCCTTCGCGCGTGCCCTTCGCCATTTCGGCCACCGGATCCGCGCCGCCCTGCGCATTGCGCCACAGGCGCAGGAGGACGTCGTTGTGGCCGTCGAATATCTGCTGCAATGTCGGGCTCCGCATTCCGTCGGGCCGCGATCATCGGGATGGGCGGCGCCAAAGCAAGCAAAATCGCGTCCCGTTCGTCGCCTGCCGGCGCTATACGGACGCGGCCGGATCTGGTAGGACCAGTTCGGCCAAACAGTTCGCATCCAAGCAGTTCGCATCGCGGAGGAGCAGGTGAACGTCCAGAGCAAGCCGGCGGCGGAGCCCGCCATCCCCTTCGACCACGCCCGTGTCGACCGCATCATGGAGGAGCATGGCCTCGACGTGCTCGTCGCCACTTCCAAGCACAATGTGAGCTGGCTGCTCGGCGGCTACAAGTTCATCTTCTTCTCGGCGATGGATGCGATCGGCCACAGCCGCTATCTGCCCATGGTGATCTACGAGAAGGGCAGGCCGGACCGCGCCGCCTATCTGGCCAACAAGATGGAAGGGCACGAGCAGCAGGTGAAGCCGTTCTGGACGCCCAACTTCCAGGCCGGCTTCTGGGGAAGCGTCGACACCGCCGAGCAGGCCGCCGCCTACCTGAAGAGCCTCGACCTCGGCGGCGCCCGCATCGGCATCGAGCCGTCCTTCCTGCCGGCCGACGCCTGCAAGGTGCTGGAGGCGGCCATCGGCAACAAGCAGCTCGCCGACGCCACCGGCGCGCTGGAGCGCATGCGCGCCATCAAGACGCCGCAGGAACTGGCGCTGCTGCGCGAGGCATCCGAGCGCATCACCGATTCCATGCTTGCCACCTTCGCCGGCTCCGGGGAGGGCGCGACGAAGGGGGAGATCGTCGAGAGGCTGCGCCGCGAGGAAACCGATCGCGGCCTCCAGTTCGAATATTGCCGCGAGGTGATGTCGACCGATTCGGGCGGCAACTACCACGGCTACATCGGCGACCTCTGCCGGATGGCGGTGCTCGGCGAGCCGGATGCCGAGCTGGAGGATCTCCTGGCCGACATCCTCGACGTGCAGACCGTGGCGATCGCCCAGGCCGTCGCGGGCAGACTCGGCGCCGACGTGGTGACGGCCGGCGAGGAGGCGTTGAAGGCCAAGGCCCACATCGCGCCGTTCACCGACTTCTTCGCGCACGGCATGGGCCTCATCTCGCACGAGGCGCCCTTCCTGATGACCAACCATCCCGTCGCCTATGAGGGCGTGGATGCAGGCCGCCCGCTGGAGGCCGGCATGGTGATCTCGGTCGAGACGACGATGCTGCATCCGAGCCGCGGCTTCATCAAGATCGAGGACACGGTGGCGATCCACGAGGACAGGGCCGAACTGGTGGGCGACCGCGGACGGGGCTGGAACCGCGGCGCGATTTGACAGGCGGCGGGGCGTTCGGTCTTAACTGTGCCGGTCTCGGCAACCGGCAGGGCGTGGCATGGGCGTGTTCGATCCTTCGAGGCTGTTCGGCGCGGTGCTCGCGCTGCTGACGGCGCTGTGCTGGCCGGCCTTCGGCGCCGGCCGCATCGCGCTGGTCGTCGGCAATTCGGACTACCAGCATGTCGCCAGGCTCGCCAATCCGGTGAACGACGCCGAGGATCTGACGGCGCGGCTGAAGGCGCTCGGCTTCGAGGTGATGGGGGGCACCGACCTCGACCGGCGGCAGCTCGTCGAGCAGCTCATCAGGTTCGGCCGCGCCGCCGGTTCGGCCGATGTCGCGCTGTTCTTCTATGCCGGGCACGGCTTGCAGGTGAACGGCCAGAACTATCTGGTGCCGGTCGACGCCATGGTCGAATACGAGGCCGAGGTCGACATCTCGCTCGTCTCGCTGGCCGGCGTCATGCAGCAGATGGAGCGCGGTTCGAGGACGAACCTGATCTTCCTCGACGCCTGCCGCAACAACCCGTTCGCCGACGAGCTGGCGAAGTCCGAGAACCGTTCGGCTCAGTCGATCAGCAAGGGGCTCGGCCGCGTGCAGACCGGCTCGGGCACCTTCATCGCCTTCGCCACCCAGCCCGACGCCGTGGCGATGGACGGAACGGGGCGCAACTCGCCTTTCACCGGAGCGCTTCTGAAGCATATCGACGCGCCCGGCCAGTCGATCTCCGACCTGATGATCGCGGTGCGCAACGACGTGATGGCCGAGACCGGCAGGAAGCAGGTGCCGTGGGACTCCTCCTCGCTGACCGACCGCTTCGAGTTCGCCGCGCGCGGGCAGGCCGAGGCGGCAAAGCCGCAGGCTTCCGACGCGGAAGCGCGGGAAGCCTACGACCAGGCCGTGGCGGTGGGGAGTTGCGGCGCCTACGACGCCTTCATGCGCCGCTATCCGCAGTCCTTCTATGCCGATCTCGCCAGGGAGCGCGCGGCGACCGCCTGCGCGGTTCCGAAGGCCGAGCAGGTGGCGAGCGCGCCGCAGGAGGCAGAACTTTCGGCGGAGCGCACCGTCGTGCCGGAAGGCATTTGCGAGGCGGGACCCTTCGACGTCGAATACTGCGTCTCGTCGGTGCTGAAGTCGCAGAAGAACAACCACTACACGCCGGGCATGATGTTCGACGGCAGCCGCGACACCGCCTGGGTGGAAGGCGAGGGCGGCAATGGCATCGGCGAGACGATCACGCTGCATTTCGACCGGCCGCGGCTGCTCGCCGGCTTCGAGATCATCAACGGCTACGACAAGGACCTGAAGATCTGGACGGCCAACGCGCGGGTGAAGGATGTCGAGCTGACGATGCGGGACGGCCGCCGCCTCGACGTCACGCTGGCCGACGTGCGCGGCACGAGCCGGGTCGATCTCAGCCGTCCGGTCCGCTCCGACTTCCTGCAACTGCGCATCAAGGGCGTCTATCCGGGCGCGAAGTACAAGGATACGGCGGTAAGCGAGCTCTATCCGGTGTTTGCGGACTGAAATAGGCGAGCCCGCTATCTGCCCATGTCCTTTGGTGCGTCCTTCGAGGCTCGCTGCGCGCCCTATTCCACCGGAAAATCGAAGGCCTTCCGAAATGGCTCCCCCACGAGCCCGAAGTGCCACCATTCGCGGGCATAGTTGCGGAAGCCGGCCTTCTTCATCAGCGCGGTGAGATCGCGCCGGTTGCGGCGGGCGGCGGGCGGGACCGCCTGCGAGGCCGTAGCGCTTTCCGGTGCGAAGCAGTCGAAGCCGGTGCCGAAATCGAGCGTCCTGGCGCCGCGCGTGCCGCAGGCGGGGTCCGGCGCGGCACCTTTTTCGTCCAGCGGGGCGATGGCGAGGTCCACCGTGGAGCCGCGCGAATGGGCGGATCTGCCGGCGATATAGCCCTCTGCGACCAGCCTGTCCCGGCGGACGCCCGGATGCCATTGCGGGTCGGCCGCCGTGCCCTGGCGCGCCCAGGACAGCATGTCGAGCACGGCCCGCCGGGGACGGTAGCAGTCGAAGACGACGAGCGTCCGCCCCTCCGCCTTGAGCGCGGCCTGCACGGCGGCAAGCGCCTCCGCCGCCTGCCGCGTCAGGATGCAGCGCGGCGCGCCATAGCCCGCCACAGGCCGGCCGAGGAAGTTGTCGCTGCCCGCATAGCGGATGTCCTGGCGGATCGAGGGGTCGATGTCGGAGAGACGGACGAAGCCGGCGGGCAGATCGGCGGCGTGAACCGTTTCGGACGCGCAGACGAGTGCAAGTGCCGCCAGCAACAGAAAACGACAGAC
>JAFKJW010000200.1 GCA_017305925.1 Hyphomicrobiales bacterium
ACGCGGCCATCCGGCGTCATCCGGATGGCGCGCTGGATCGGAAAGGCGTAGCTGGTGACGGAAAAGGCATAGTCCGCTCCGGTCTCGTCGAGCAGGCGCAGGCCCTGCCGGATATCCGCGGCTCGGACGAACGGTGCCGTGGCGTAGATGCAACAGACCCGGTCGGCCACCGGCCCGTTCTCGCCCTGCCACCGCACCGCGTGAGCGATGACGGGAACGGTTCCCGTGTGATCGTCGGACAGATCGGACGGGCGCACAAACGGTGCCTCGGCTCCGTGTTCCCTAGCTACCCTGGCGATTTCGGCGTCGTCGGTGCTGACGACGATGCGCTCGAAGCAGCCGCTTTCCACCGCAGCGCGGATCGACCATGCGATCATCGGGACGCCGCCGAAAGGCCGGATATTCTTGCGCGGAATGCGCTTGGATCCGCCCCTGGCGGGGATGACGGCAAGCCTCATTGCCCGATGGCTTCGCGCAGCACCTCGATGACGAAATCCTGCTCGGCGTCGGTCAAGGTCGGATGCATCGGGATGCTGATCGCTTCGCGATAGTATTGTTCCGCCTGCGGATAGTCGCCGGGCCTGAAACCCATCTTCTGGTAGTAGGGCTGGGTATGCACCGGGATATAGTGCAGGTTGACCATGATGTCGCGGGCGCGGAAGGCCTCGAAGACCTCGAGATGCGTGGCCCTGATCCGGTCGAGCTGCAGGCGGATCACGTAGAGGTGCCACGCCGAATAGCTGTCCGGGTGCTGCCACGGCAGGGTCAGCGGCAGGTCGGCCAGCAGCCGGTCGTAGCGCGCCGCGATCTCGTGGCGGCGCAGGACGTATTCGGTCAGGCGAGCGATCTGGCTCACGCCGAGCACGGCCTGGATGTCCGTCATGCGGTAATTGTAGCCGAGCGCGACCTGCTGGTAGTACCAAGGCCCGTCCATGCCCTGCGTCATCAGCGCCGGGTCGCGGGTGATGCCGTGGCTGCGGAAAAGGCCGAGGCGGGTGGCCAGTTCGTCGTCACTGGTCAGCGCCATGCCGCCTTCGGCGGTGGTGATGATCTTGACCGGGTGGAAGCTGAAGACGGTGATGTCGCTGTATCGGCAATTGCCGACCGGCTCGCCCTTGTAGCGACCGCCGATGGCGTGGGAGGCGTCCTCGATGATGCGGAAGCCGTATTTGCCGCCGAGCGCGTGGATCGCCGCCATGTCGCAGGGCTGGCCCGACATATGCACTGGCACCACGACCTTGGGCAGGCGGCCGGCCTTTTCGGCCGCGATGAGCTTTTCCTCCAGCGCATGCGGGCAAAGGTTGTAGGTGCGGGGGTCGATATCGACGAAATCGACCTCGGCGCCGCAGTAGAGCGCGCAATTGGCCGAGGCCACGAAGGTGTTGGGCGTCGTCCACAGCCGGTCGCCGGGGCCGAGACCCAGCGCCAGGCAGGCAATGTGCAGTGCCGAGGTGGCGCTGTTGACGGCGATCGCGTGCCTGGCCCGGGCGTGCGCGAGGACCGCCTGCTCGAAAGCGGGGATGGTGGGGCCCTGGGTGAGGTTGGAGGACTTCAGCACGCCGATGACGGCGTCGATATCATCCTGTCTGATGTCTTGTTGTCCGTAGCGGATCATGTCGGTCGAAGTGTTCCGGTTCAAGAGGTTCCGGCCGAGGACTTCGGCGCGCCTGCGTCGCGGTCGTACCACCAGTAGGCAATGGCTTTCCAGACGAGGATGAGGGTGAAGGCGGCGCTCAGGCCGATGGGGACCGCCAGCACGGGCTGAAACATGCTGACGAGCCATGTCGACAACGCGAATACCGGCAGGGCCGCCAGATGGCTGCAAATGATGTGCCTGTCGAGCCCCTGGGCATAAAGCGCATAGTGCGGCACCAGGCCAAGAGCGTTGATCACCATAGCGGTCAATATCCAGGGGTATAGATGAATCGCGTCCTTGTAGACCGGATTGCCGACCCAGTCCAACAGGAGGGGCAGCACGAGCCAGCTGCAAATGGCGAAGGCGACGCAGGCCGTCGCCGTCTGCAACAGCATCTGCCCCACCCGCCTGCGGATCAGTTCATGCTTGCCCTCATGAGCGAGCCGGATGAGCTCCGGGTAGGCGTAGGAGAACACCCCGGCGTCGAGAAATACTATCAAGGCACCGGTCATGCCCAGGAACAGCACATAGGCGGCCACCATTTCTATGCCGCCGAGAGCCTGGAACCAGTAGCGGTCGATGGTCTGCACCCCACGCAGGCTCAAGGTCGCCACCAGGAAGATCATGCTGACGGCAACGCCTTTCCTGACCCACTGCCAATCCACGGCATCCCGCCAGCCTCCCATCCGCAGCCGCCGCAGCTTCACGAGGCCCAGCACGGCAGCGGCCGCCCCCGCACACGCCCAAAGCGCCATAACGACGTCCAGTTTGCGGCTCCCGACATCCAAGGTCATCAAGGCGAGCGCCGCTATCGCCCAACTGGCCTGGCGTACGAACAGGAGCAAGCTGGCGGAAATCTGTTGCGACAACGCGACGAACAGCCGGAACAATTCTTGGTTGACATGTTCCAGCAACAGGATGGGAGCGAGCCACCACAGAAGGTTCGCCGGCCAGCCCGCATGGTGCAGGATGAGTATCGTGATCGGCAGTACAGGCGCATAGAGCATTGCCGACAATGCGACCTGCCCTTTCAGCAGCCGCCCCCGCTGCCCCTCCGGAGCCCGCACTATCTCGCGCGCGAGATAGACATAGAAATCGAGCCCGACAATATATAGGCAATAGACGATAGTCGCCGTAAACAATCCATAATAACCAATCGATGCCGGATCGAGATACCTGGCTAGAAAAAAGATAAATACAAAACGAACGCCCAGCGTGGCCGCTCGTAAAAACATATTTACCAAACGGGAAATACGGGAAGACAACTACTTTTCCATCAAGTAGAAAATTCCGGCATCGGTAGTGTTATTTTCAATACAAATGACCTTGAATGGCAATTGCCGTATACGGATCAAAATACTGAGTCGCGCCAGCGATCGGCCTCCGGCCTGCTTCCTCGGGACGGTCCGGCTTCAATCTCGGTGCATGACCAGAGGGACCTGCCCGTATGCGCTTCCGGAAGCAGGCAATTTTCGGATAGGCCAGCTTGCCAGAGGAATACCATCCTGGTCAAGTTTCTGTCCGTGTTCAAGGCATATGAGACCCGTTGTCGTTTCGGTTGCCAAGGCTGAGAAATACTCGGCCGGGGCCTTCCCGTCGAGAGCACGGTAAACCTGTCGGTTTATAGCGCGACAATCAGGTGAGGTGGCGGCCGCATCCGATCGAGATTCTTGCGTCACGGCGGGGGTTAGTCCAGCGGTTCGATTGTCGCCGGCGGCTGAGCTCGCCCGGAGTGGCCGCGCCATGACCGATTGCAGGGCGCACCACGAATATAGATCGCGCCTCAACCACAGTGTGACCTGATCCAGCAGGATTCGATACGCTCCGACCGACTGAAGCCGCCCTTGCCTTGGGCGAGCCGCCCCGTTGCGCGCGAACGGCAAAGGATCTCGCGAAAAATCAGCTTGTCCGCTTTCGACGCAACCACATTGACCGCCCGGAGCGGTCACGTTAGGCGACCCTGGGGCAGCCCAACGATCCGCTCGCCCCCGCCGAAACACTGGAGGTCCCGTTGAGTTTCACGGCTAAAACGCGAATAGAGGTGCCGGCGGCGGAATCCTTGATCGCGTCGCTGTGCACGCATCTGGAAAAGCACGCCACCTTGCGCTCGCGATCCGAGGACGGCGGCAGCTTCGACTTCGGAAACGGGACCGCGCTGCTCAGGCGACAGGCCGGAACGCTCCATATCCTGGCGGAGGCTTCGAGCGAAGCCGACCTGTTATATCTGCGCATGATGCTGGCGAGCCACGTCGTGGAGATGAGCGAGGGCGAACCACGCATTGTCTGGTCCGGAGATGGGGCGGGCGTGGCTCGGCCGCCCAATTTCCGCGTCATGACCGTGCTGGCGGCACGCGACATCACCCCACACATGCGCCGCCTCACCTTGAAGGGCGACGACCTGTCGTGGTTCGATTCGCCCCATCTTCATGTGCGGCTGTTCATTCCGCCCGGGAGCGTCGAGCCCGAATGGCCGAGACTGCTGGAAAACGGCCTCGTGCGGCTGCCGCAGGGCCCGGGAAAGCCGCATGTCCGCAAATACACCATCCGGCATATCGACGTTGCCGCCGGCACGCTCGACGTCGATTTCGTGACGCATGAGGTGGCCGGGCCGGGTTCGGATTTCGTCGCATCCACGCAGGCCGGGGATCCTGTTGGCATGGCCGGGCCCGGCGGAGGCGGCTACACGGCGGCCCGCTGGAACCTCTTCGCCGGCGACGAAACGGCGCTGCCCGCCATCGCCCGCATGCTGGAATCCATGCCGCGCGACGGGCGCGGGCTCGCCCTGATCGAGGTCGCGAACAAGAGCGAGGAACAGACGATCCCCGCGCCCGAAGGCGTCGCGGTCCGCTGGCTGCACCGCAACGGCGCCGAGCCGGGAACGACCGACCTGCTGCTCGATGCCGTGCGCGCCGTGGAATGGCCGGACGAAGACGGCCATTTCACCTGGGTGGCGTGCGAATTCGAGGCGTTCCGCAAGATAAGGACCTATCTGCGCAAGGAGCGCCATATTCCGCGCGACCGGCATCTGGTCGTGGCTTACTGGCGGCGCGGCCAGAACGAGGACAGCTTCGCCACCGTCAAGCACGGCGAGGAGTGATCGGTAGCCTCAGAGCGATTTGCCGTCGCAGATGAGGAACGGCCTGACCTGCGGGCAGCGCTCGACGCACACCCTCATGCGGCGAGCGCGTCGCGCGTGATGATGGTCCGCCGCCACGAGCCGGCCTTCCGAAAGGATCGCCAGCGTATCGGCCAGCGCAAGGCAAGGTATGGCCGTGCAACATGACCATACCTTATCTCTTGGAAGTACGTGCAGCGGCGATCCACCGCCGGGCTTGCGGACTGGTGCTTCGCCATGCCCGCCGGAGCGGGCAGGAAGACGCGAGCCGGAACGGCGGAAAAGGCCATCCGCGCTTCGTCGCGGAGGCTTAGAGAAGCACTTCAGGGAGCCCGCCGGGATTCGGCCTCGCCTTGCGCACAAGCCATTCGCCCCGCGCTCCGGCAGGTCGAGGCAGGCAAGCCGGAAGCGGGTGCCGTCAGCCGCCTTATACCCGGATCAGTTCTCCTTGTACTTGACGCCGGGAAGGACGCAGAGCATCTCGTAGAGCAGGTTGGCGGCGGTGATCGCCGTCGTGCCCGTGGTGTCGAAGGGTGGGCTCACCTCGACGAGGTCGCAGCCGACGAGGTTCAAGCCGCGGCAGCCGCGGATCAGCTCGATCGCCTGTATGACGGTCAGGCCGCCGATCTCCGGCGTGCCGGTGCCCGGCGCATAGGCCGGATCGAGGCTGTCGATGTCGAAGGACAGGTAGACCTTGTGATCGCCGATGCGTTTCTTGACGTCGGCGATCAGCGGCACCAGCGACTTGTGCCAGCATTCCTCGGCCTGCACGACGGTAAAGCCCTTGTCGCGCGACCAGTCGAAATCCTCGGCGGTATAGCCGGTGCCGCGCAGGCCGATCTGGAAGACGAGATCGGGCTTCAGGCAGCCCGCCTCGTAGGCGCGGCGAAAAGGCGTGCCATGGGCGATCTTCTCGCCGAACATGGTGTCGTTGATATCCGCATGGGCATCGATGTGGATCAGCGCCACAGGCCCGTGCTTTTCGGCCATCGCCTGCAACACCGGATAGGTCAGCGTGTGGTCGCCGCCGATGGTCAGCGGGATGCAGTCGTGCGCCAGGATGCGGGCGATGCCCTCGCGGATCAGGCCGATGGTGGCGGGCAGGTTGAAGGTGTTGATGGCGATGTCGCCGACATCGGCGACTTGAAGGCTCTCGAAGGGGGCGGCGCGCGTGGCCATGTTGTAGGGCCGGATCATCACCGACTCGGCCCGCACCTGGCGCGGCCCGTAGCGCGCGCCGGAACGGTTCGACGCACCGATGTCCATGGGGATGCCGACGAAGCAGGCGTCGAGCCCCTGCGCCGTGTCGGCCTGCGGCAGGCGCATCATCGTGCCCGGTCCGCCGAAACGGGGCATGTCGTTGCCGCCCATCGGCTGGTTGAGTTGTCTGTCGCTCATCGCGTCCTCTCTTCGTGATCCGGCAGGATATTACAGCTTCCGATCAGTAGGGAAACTGCGTTCAACTGAGCGGAAAGCCGAGCTTCGACACCATTCGCAGCCAGGAACGGCGCCAGCCCCCCTTGGCGTCCATGGTATCCAGCGTCTACATGCTTATTCCCGCGCCCAGTCAGCGGAAAGGCTCGGGCGGCACGACCGCCGACATGGAGGTGGCGAAGTCGAGCCGTCCAGTATGTCGAGCCCGATGCGCGCGCCGAAGCGCGAGGGCATTGGTGGCGAGCAGCACCTTCGGCGCCTTCACCTTCGCGCGACCGCGTCTCCGCCGTCACGGTCGCGCCGTCGTCGGTCAGCCGGTAAGCCGGGTGTTCTCGTAGAGGCGCACGCCGAGGCCCGGCGCTTCAACCCCCAGGCAAGCAGCGCCCGAAAGCACCGCTTCCGGCGGCGCCACCGAACATTTCTCGAGGCCGGCGGCGCCGATGCCGTCTCGATCGACGCGGATAATGGAAGTCACGACATTGTCCCTGGTTGCGGTTGTCGTTCTGCGAAGGTCTCAGGCCGTCCCGAACACCCACTCGAAGAAGGCGAGATTGTCGCTGTCGAGCGCCTCGTTGACCGGCAAGGGCTGCGATCCCATCTTGACGACGACCGTCTCCGAGGCCGGATCGACCACCAGCCACTGGCCGTGTATGCCGATGCCGCAGAACCAGCCCTTGCCGCTCTGGTACCATTTGTTGCGGTAGCGCCCCTCCGGAAGCAGGCCGACGAAATCGCTGCGCAGCCAGGCGTCCCGGCTGCCGGCGCTCGTCGTGTCGCGTACCCAGCTTTCGGCGACCACACGCGTGCCGTTGGCGACGCCGCCCTGCCGCATCATCTCGCCGACGCGGGCAAGATCGCGCGGGCTGAGCGACACGCCGCCGGCCGTGCGGGCGTGGCCCACACGATCAACCGTGACGGCCACGGTGCCACGAATGCCAAGCAGCCTCCACAGGCGCTCCCGCATCAGGTCGCTGACGCGCTGCCCCGACGCACGTTCGACGATGATGCCGAGCATGTCGGAATTGGGCGAGCGATAGCGGAAAACCTCGCCGTGCGGGCCGGGCAGCCGCTTCAGGTCGCACAGCAGGTCGAGCAGGCTTTCCCCGTTGCCACCGGGATTCCACAGCATCGCCTGGCGATAGCGGGCGAACACGCTTTCGGGCTCCAGATAGGCTTCCTCGAAATCGAGGCTGACCGTCATGTCCAGGACGTGCCGCACGGTCGCGTCGGCATAGGCGGAGCGCGCGGCCTCGGGCACGTAGCGGATCACCGGCGCGTCGGGGTCGAGCAGACTGTCGCCTTCGAGGATGCCGGCGATGACGGCCGTCAGCGACTTGCTGATCGAGAAGGCGAGATGCGGCGTACCGAAGCGCGTATGAGGGGCCGACCAGTCGGCGATGAACGCGCCGCCGCGCATGATCGTCAGCGCGTCGGTGTGGGTGCGCTCGAGAAACGCCTGCACCGTCTGCGCGCCGCCCGGCAATTCCACCGCCTCGCCAAGCAGGCCGCCGGCATCTGCCGGCTCCTCGTCCTGCGCCTGCCCATAGGTCTGGACGACGCTCGGCACGATCTCGGTCACGTTCTGGAAGGCCCAGCGGCTGAACGGCGCCGTGCGCCAGTTGGCGAGCGTAACCTCGTCGCGGCGGAAACCGAATTTCTCTTCGAACACCGTCCTGCCGGTCACAGGATTCCCTTTCTGCTCATCGAATTTCTACGTTCCGATGCGTGAGCCGCAAAGCCTGTCTTCCTGGACGATCCGGCTGCAAACTACCAATCGGATCGCGCCCCGTTATAACGCTTCCCCGCACCCTTCCCAAGAAATGCCATCAAGTTGTATGGGTCGCGAAAGCGTCTATCGGCCGGGGACATAGGAGCTGGCACCCGGACGGCCGTATCAGCCACTTCCTGAAAGAAAGACCGAGGGTGCGACGCAGCGCGCTCGCGTCATGCGATAGTTCGGCCCGGCGGCGTCACCCGAGGAGTGATCGCTTGCGCCAATTCGTGAGCCAAGGGCATTCGAAAAGATGGACAATATCAATATATTGGAGTATATTCTATGATATTGTAATTTTGTCAATGCCACGCTCGTGTTCGGTAGCGCTACCAGCGGCAAATGCTATACTGATTTCAGGTCTCATACGATCCCGCCCCCTTATGGAGATCGGGTCGTATTGCAACCGTATCGGAAGCGTCGCTCCGGCATGCGGGCGCGGAGTCGGATGGATCGCGGACAAAGGAGCGCTACGCTTAAGTGCAAATGAGAACGGAGAAGATTCGCGGGAGAGGCGTCGACAGGTTGCTCGATGTGTTCGATGAAATGGAGCGCGCCGATCAGCCGATGACGGTCTCGGATCTGGCTCGACGCCTCGGCGCACCCAAGTCGACCGTCTACTTGCTTGTCGACCTTCTGGTGGAGCGGGAGTATCTCGACTCGTTGCCGAACGGCCGTTACCAGCTCGGAGCCCGCTTTGGCCGACTGGGGATGGCCTATGGGCGCCACGCAAGCTTTGCGAATATTGCCCGCAAGGCGCTGTCGGAACTCGCGGCCCGAACCAAGGTGGTCGCTGAACTGGTCGTGATCGACAGCTGGATCCAGTTCGTTCCGTTCGCTGCCGTCGACGAAACGAACCCCTACCTGCGTTCATCGGAAGGCGCCCGCTTTCCGCTGCCGCATACGGCCTCGGCACGCTTCCTCCTTCGTGATGTACCACGCGAGGCGATCCTTCGGAATATTCCTAACGCGCACTACAACCTGCCGAACGGCCAGCGTGTTTCACGCGAACAGTTCTTGGCAGATATCGAGAACGCACGTCATCTTGAGACCTACTCGACGCGGGGTATCGTTGATCCGCATCTGTCGTGCATCGCGGCCCCGCTGCTGGATCATGAAGGAAATTGCGTGGCGGCAGTCTCCCTCGTCATGCCCCTGACTGAATTGGATTTGCGAGAAGCGGAGTTGAGCCTCATGCTTCTTGAGACCGCGGTATTTCTTACGAACCAACTGAAAGTCGTGCCATTCAAGCTCGGATAGCAGGGCATCTTCCGCCTCGGGCTGAAGCCGAGAGCTTGGGCAATCCGGATCGTCCGAGCGTCCGTTGCCCGGCAGCCCGGGCGGAAAGGCCCGCCGGATCGATGCGTTCCGGCGGATGACGGCGCGCCCTGGCTATTGGGCGTGCTCAGGGAGCGAAAGGTTCAAACATGCCGCGATATGGCTTGCGCTCGGGATAGGCGAACCCTTGTACCTTGCTCGTGGACAGCCTCAGGCCCACAAGGGCCTCGACCATCTTGGTCGCCGCGGTAACCCCGTCGATCGCCGGAGCGCCGATCTCGGCACTGATGTATGTGAAGAGATCGCTCAATCCGGCGCAGCCCAGAAGAATCGTATCCGACTTGTCCTCTTGGAGCGCGCGACGGCATTCCGCCAAAATGACCTGTTGCGCGTTTGACCCTTCGCGCTCCAGTTCAAGAACGGGCACGTCGGTGGTTCTAATGCCGCGGCATTTGCGCTCCATGCCATAGGCATGAACCAGATGTTCGAGGATCGGCCTGCCGCGATCGAGCATCGAGACGATGCTGAAGCCGGTTCCGATGAACGAGGCCGCGTGCATCGCAGCCTCGGCGATTCCGATGACGGGCCCCTTTGCTATTTCCCTTGCCGCCAGGAGGCCAGGGTCCCCGAAGCAGGCAATGATATATCCGTCAAAGCCCTGCTGCTCTCCCTTCCGAACCTCGTCCAGAACTCCGATCGCCGCGATCGCCTCGTCGTAGTGTCCTTCGATCGAGACTGGCCCCATGGAGGGCGACACTGCGACGATTTCCGTGCCGCTCAGGGCTACAGATCTCGCGGCGTTGCCGATTTTGTCCGTCATGGACTGGGTCGTGTTCGGGTTGATGATCTTGATCTTCAAGTTCCCCTCCTCCTGACAGCGGTGTGTATCACGCGCCGACTTCAATGCCGTTCGCCGCGTCGAACGGCACGACATGCCGCCCGTTGGGCGCGATGAACTCGTAGGGCTGCCTCGGGAGAAATTGTCCCCGACCCGCAGTCGCGACGATGTTTTCCCCATCCCAGACCACCTCTCCGCGCGAGAGGGTCGTGGATGGCCAACCGGTGACCGACATGCCCTCATACGGGGTATAGTCCATCGCATGGTGCAGCATCCCGTTGTGCAGGACGACCGTCTTGTCCGGGTCGAACACCGCCAAGTCCGCATCAAGGCCCACCGCGATACTTCCCTTGCGATCGTCCAAACCGAAAAGCCTGGCGGCGTTTCCGGAAGTGATCGCCGCGAAGGTCTCGAGATCGATCCGGCCCTTCACCACGCCTTCGGAGAAAAGCAGCGGCATGCGCGTCTCAAGACCCGGGACTCCGTTGGGAACGGCATGGAAGGGCGCGTCTTTTCCGAAGGCCATCTTTCCGTGAGGATCGTCGTAGCGATTGGGCGCGTGGTCGGAGGTGACGACGCCGAGAACGCCGCTTTTCAGATGCCCCCAAAGAGCCTCCTGGTCCGCCGGTGTTCTCAGTGCGGGGCTACAGACGTATTTGGCGCCTTCGAACCCGGGCCTGTCCAAATCCTCTTTCGTGAGAAAGAGATATTGCGGGCAGGTCTCGCCGAAGATCTTGAGGCCTCTCTGCTGCGCCCGCGCGATTTCCTGCGCGGGCTCGTCGCCCGAGACGTGGAATATCTGGATCGGCATGTCCAGCAGTTCCGCAAAGGCTATCGCGCGATGGACAGCCTCCCGCTCCACCACGATCGGCTTGGACCATGCGTGATGCTTCATATCAGTGAGCCCGGCGCGGGACAGCGCATCGATCATGTATTTGATCGCTGCGTGATTCTCCGCATGTACCGTCACGAGAGCGTTGTTCTGCTTCGCGAGCGCCAGGATCTTGAGGAACCCTTCGTCCCCGACAAAAAGCGGATCGTAGGTCATGAAGACCTTCAGTGACCTGTGTCCCTCCGCAATGAGGCCCGGAAGTTCGTCCAGCACGCGCTCATTGGGATCGGTCACGATCATATGAAAGCAGTAGTCGATATATGAGTTTCTAGCCTTCTCCTGATAATTCCGGAGATTGTCGAGGATCGTTCCGCCTTTCGTCTGGGTGGAGAAGGAGATGACGGTGGTCGTGCCGCCGGCCGCCGCCGAACCCGTCGCGCTGGCGAAGGTCTCCGCATTGCGAACGATACCGCTGGACGGTTCCTCGATATGGCAGTGGCTGTCGATGCCGCCTGGAACGATGATCTTTCCGGTGGCGTCGATCGTGCGGTTTCCGGGGGGCAACCTGTCGTCGACAGCCGCGATCTTGCCCCCGGAAATGCCGATGTCGCAGCGCGCGGGCCCACTTGGAAGGACCGCAAGCCCACCTTGGATAACGAGATCGTAGGTCATCGAACTCCGCATTCCATTCTACTGGACAAATGAGCAATATACTGCATGGTATGCAAAAAGGATGGCGCTCGTCAATTCTCGGCTTCTCGCCTGACGTATTCCCCGGTCGGATGCGTTTGAGCGCAGCACTTGACAATCTTGCGCATTCCAAAATAGTAAATTGGTTGCCAGTATTTTGTAAAATACGGAGGATTGATGTGTCCAGGATCGTGACAGTCGGGGCCGCTCAGCTTGGGCCTATCGCGCGCAGCGAAACCCGCCCTCAGGTCGTCAGCCGCTTGGTCGCCTTGCTTGAACAGGGAAAGTCTCACGGCTGTGATCTGGTCGTCTTTCCGGAACTGGCGCTCACGACTTTCTTCCCGAGATGGTTTTTTGAGACCCAGGACGAGGTCGATCAGTTCTTCGAGCGGGAGATGCCTGGCCCCGAGACAGCCCCTCTCTTTGACAGGGCGCGCGAGCTGGGGGTCGGCTTCTATATAGGCTATGCGGAAGCCGTGATCGAAGAAGGCCGTGAGCGGCGCTTCAACACATCGATAATCGTCGACAAGGACGGGAAGATCGTCAGCAAGTACCGGAAGATCCATCTTCCCGGGCATGCCGAGCATGAGCCGTGGCGGGCATTCCAGCATCTTGAGAAACGCTATTTCGAGACCGGCAATCTCGGATGGCCCGTGGTCCGGGCGTTCGACGGCCTGATGGGCATGTGCATCTGCAACGACAGGCGTTGGCCCGAGACCTATCGGGTCATGGGCCTGCAGGGCGTGGAAATGGTGATGCTCGGATACAATACCCCGGTCCACAACCCTCCCGCGCCCGAGCATGACAGGCTGGGCGACTTCCACAATCATCTGGTGATGCAGTCGGCCGCCTATCAGAACGGCACATGGGTCGTTGGCGTCGCCAAGGCAGGCAAGGAGGAAGGCTGCGACCTCATCGGCGGCAGCGTCATCATTGCGCCGACGGGCGAGATCGTCGCCCGCTGCGTCACGACAGGCGATGAACTGGTCTTTGCGCGTTGCGATCTTGATCTATGCGCATCCTTCAAGAACACGATCTTCAACTTTGCGATGCACCGCGAGCCGCAACACTACAAGATGATCGTGGAACGGAAAGGTGCCGTGATTTCAGCGTAGGGTGCAGGGCGAGAGAACATCGTCATTGCAGTAGATAATGGGAGAGAGACATGCGCATTTCTGGAATGTTACTGGCTGCGGCATTGGGCGTCACATCATCTTTGATGTCGCTTGGCGCGCACGCAGAAGATAAGGTTCTGAAGATCGGGCAGCTCGGCGTCATGAGCGGCCCGTCCGCCTCCTGGGGCCTGGTGAGCCGCTATTCGGCGGAAGCGCTTGCCGGCATGATCAACGATGAAGGCGGCCTGTCGATCGGCGACGACAAGTACAAGATCGAGATCGTCAGCGTGGACGACAAGCTCGACATACGCGCCGCCATCGCCGGCATCGAGCGGCTGGCCTATCAGGACAAGGTCAAATACGTGATCGGTCCCAATGTGGACGACCCGAGCGTCGCGATCCTTCCGGTTCTGGAGGCGGCGGGCGTGTTCAACATTTCCTATGGTTTCACCAAGGAATTGTTCATGGAGCCGAACAAGAACACCGCGCTCGGCATGATCGCGACGTATCAGACGGCGCCGGTCGTTTATAAGTGGCTGGCCGACAACAAGGGCGTGAAGACCGTCAGCTTCGTTTCATGGAACGGTGTCGGCGGAAAGGCGAACCTGGACTCGGGCCTGGACGCCGCCAAGAAAGTCGGGCTTGAGGTTCTTTCCTCCGACGCGGTGTACGAACTCGGGACGACCGATTTCTTTCCGGTCATGGGCGGCGTCGTGAAGGCCAATCCCGATCTGATCGTCCTGTCGGGCGTTTCGCCCGCCGAGGCGCCGCTTCTCATCCGCGCCGCGCGCGAGCTTGGCTATCAGGGCCTCATGAGCACCGAGACCGCGCAGGACGCCAAGGTTCTTGAGGAGGTCGCGGGCTCGTTGGCCAATGGCTTCATCTCTCTCGGCGGCGCGAGCAGCCCGGAACTCCAAAGCGAGTACATGGCCAAGTTCCGCGATCGCTACGTCCAGGTCGCCGGAGAGTGGAACGACGAGGCCGGCACCAAGGTCTATGCGCTCTACATGCTTCTGAAGACCATAGAGGCGGCGGGCCCGAAGGCTGTCGACGACATAGAGGCCTTCAAGGCGTCGCTGCCTCAGTTCGAGACGGCGAATCCGTTCATCAAGGATCAGTCGGTGAAGCTGCGCTGGGTCGGCAACAGCTGGTTCGGCCAGCCGCGCCAGATCAGCGTGCCGATGGTCATCAACGAGTATCGTGACGGCGGCTTCCAGACGCTCTTCGTCACCTCGGTAGAGTAGCTGCTCAACCGTTAGGCCGGAAGCGAATCGCCGCTTCCGGCCGCTCTGTCTCTTTTTTCAGACTGGACGGCGACGATGACGCAAGCGCTCATCAACGGCTTGGTGCTCGGTGCGAATTACGCCCTGATGGCGCTCGGCCTGACCCTCATATTCGCGCTTATGGGCGTTCTCAACTTCGCGCACGGGCAGCTATATGTCCTGGGCGGGTTCGTTACATATTATGTTTTTACGGTGATGGGCCTGCCGTTCGTCGTCGCGGTGCTTGCTTCCATCGTTGTCCTGGCGATTGTCGGCTTTCTTTTCGACGCTCTGTTCTTCAGGCGCGTCCAGCAACGCTCCGCACGCGAGGAGAGTTCGATGCTTCTTGCGGCCGGCCTGGCTCTGCTGCTCGAAAGCCTGATCCTGCTCGGCTTCGGCGAGAAGCAGCGGGGAGTCGCCCTGAGCGTCTCCGGCGTCTATCAGATATTCGATGCCTACGTGCCCGCGAGCCGCGTGGTCGTGTTCGTCGTCGCGATGCTGGCTGTTGTCCTCTTCATTCTCTTCATGCGGCACACCAAGCCCGGCAGGGTTCTTCGCGCCATCGCCCAGGATCGTGACGTCACCGCCCTTCAGGGCGTCAACATCGCGCTGTACTCAGGCGTCGGCTTTGCCATCGGCTCTGCCCTCGCCGGCCTGGCGGGGAGTCTGCTGGTGACGATTTTCGCCGTCAATTCGGGCATGGGCACCGCCATTTCCATCAAGGCCTTCATCATGGTCATGCTGGGAGGTGCCGGCATCGTCTCCGGTGCCATCGTGGGGGCGTTCGTGCTCGGCATGGTGGAGGCTCTCGGCTACGCTTTCCTGCCCGGATCCGTCACCTATCTCGTCATCTTCGTGGGGCTGATCCTCTTCCTTGTGATCCGCCCGAACGGCATCATGGGAAAGCCCTGGGGATAGCACGATGATCCGTTCGAACCAGGTCTGGGCATTCCTGATCCTCGCGCTCGTCTATATCGTGGGCGTTCCGTTCATCGTGGAGTCCCGGTACATTCTTGGCATTCTGGCGTCCGCGGCGGGATTGAGCATCATCGCGCTGGGGGCATGGCTGACACTTGCCATCGGGCGGGTGAACCTCGGCCAGGGGGCATTCGCCCTGGTCGGCGGATATGTGGTCGCGATCGCGACGACCCGCTGGGGCGTCTCGTTCTGGCTCGCGATTGTGGTGGCTGGCTTCATCTCGGCGGCGGTGGGGGTGGTGCTGGGTCTCGGCATCCTCCGGTTGCGCGGAGTGTACTTCGCCATGATCACCCTGAGCTTCACGGAAGCGGTCCGGCTTGCCCTGCTGAACGGCGGCGAATTCACCGGCGGGGCGGGAGGAATTTCACGAATACCCGTTCCCGGCGAACTCAGCCTCCTGGGGGTCACGATAATTCCGGCGTTCAACAGCGTGAACACGCATGTCGCCTCGTTCGTCCTCTCCGGGGTTCTCCTCGCGCTCGCGGTTCTCTTGTGCTGGCGCATTTCGGCGTGCCGGATCGGCGGCGTGTTCGTCAGTATGCAGCAAAGCGAGGAACTGGCGCAAAGCGTCGGCGTGAACATCACCCATCTTCGCATCGTGGCCTTCGGGATAGGCTCGTTTCTGGGCGGAATCGGCGGCGGCTATTTCGCCGCGGCACAGCAAAGCGTCTATCCCGGCGGGTTTGGCGTTCCGGATTCGGTGTCGCTGGTCCTCTACTGCTTCCTGGGCGGCATCGGTTACGTGGCGGGTCCAGTCGTCGGCACGTTCCTTCTGTTCCTGGGATTCCAGTTTCTCCAGGACTTCCAGCAATATCAGATGCTGGCCTATTCGCTGCTGATGGTTGCATTGATGATCTGGCTGCCGAACGGCGTCCTGAGCTTGTCGGAAGCGGGCTGGATCCGCAGATATCGTTCTCAGCACGGACAGGCCGGAGCTCATCATGCAGGTTGAGATTCCGGTCACTTCTGGTCAGCCTCCGCGCGATCCGATCCTCACGGTCGAGAATGTGAGCAAGCGGTTTGGAGGGCTTACGGCGGTCGGCAATGTGAGCTTCAAGGTGAAGGAGGGCGAGATCTTCGCCATCATCGGGCCGAATGGCGCGGGAAAGAGCACGCTTTTCAAGCTCATCACATCCGCTCTCCGGCCAACCGAGGGTGAAATCGTCTTTCGCGGGGAAAACGTCACCGGGTTGAGCCCGCATCTCGTGGCGGCGAAGGGCATGGTCCGGACGTTTCAGGAGACGACGATCTTCCGGGACATGACCGTCATCGAGGCGACCCGCAATGCGCATTATGTCACCGGGCAGGCCGGTCTCCTCGGCATATTCTTCAACAGCAAGGCGGCGCGCCAAGACCTTGCCGACATCGACGCCAGCACCGACAGGATCCTGGAACTGCTGGAGTTGCGGAGTGTCGCCCGCGAGCGATCGAAAAACCTGCCGCAGGGCCGTTTGCGAGCTCTCGGCATGGCCATGGCGCTGGCCGCCCATCCCAAGCTCCTGCTGCTGGACGAGCCCTTTGCCGGCATGAACTCCGACGAGACAGACCAGATGATCGGCATCGTGCGGCGCATCCGGGAATCGGGCGTTACCGTCATGCTCGTCGAGCACGACATGCCCGCCGTCATGCGGCTGAGCGACCGGATCGTCGTCATAAACTTCGGCAAGAAGATTGCGGAAGGGGTGCCGGAGGAAATCAAGACGAGCCAGGCCGTTATCGATGCCTATCTCGGGGAGGAAGACGAGGAACTCGGAATATGACTCGTCTGCTTGATCTGAGATCGATAAGCGCGGCGTACGACCGGGTCCGCGCGCTTCAGGACGTCTCGCTCCATGTCGACAAGGGCGAGGTGATCGCGCTGATCGGCGCGAACGGTGCCGGCAAGTCGACGATCCTGCGTGCCATCACCGGCCTGATCCGGCCGGTGGCCGGCGAAATCCATCTGGAGAGCGAGCGCATCGACGGATTGCGTCCGGATCAGATCGTCAGGCGCAATGTCGCCATGGTTCCTGAAGGCCGCCGGATCTATCCGCTGATGACCGTCAAGGAAAACCTGCTGATGGGCGCCTACAAGCGGTCGGACAAGGCAGGGATACTTCAGGACCTCGAACGCCTGTTCGTCCGCTTTCCCCGACTGAAGGAGCGCCTGTCGCAATCTGCCGGGAGCCTGAGCGGAGGCGAACAGCAGATGGTCGCCATCGGCCGCGCGCTTATGGCCCGGCCCACCTTGCTGCTGCTGGACGAGCCCTCTCTCGGGCTTGCGCCGCAGGTCGTACGTGAAATCGCCCGCACCATCCGCGATCTCAACCGCGAGGAGGGAATGAGCATCATCCTCGTGGAACAGAACTCGCGGATGGCCTTGAAGATCTCGAACCGGGCGTACGGGCTTTCGACCGGAAAGATCGTCATATCCGGGATTTCGAGAGACCTCCTGTCGGATGACAGGATCAGGGAAATATACCTCGGGGGTGCCGTGTGAAGAGACACGCGATCCGCACCGCCGAGATTCGTTGAACGCGAAGCCGGGCAGGGACAGAATGCGCGTTGTGGTTGTCGGGGCGGGCGTCGTCGGTATTGCCAGCGCATGGTATCTGTCCAAGGCCGGCCATGACGTCGATGTCATAGAACATCGTGACGGTCCCGCGCTCGAGACCAGTTTTGCGAACGCCGCACAGATATCCCCTGCCCTCTCGGCGCCCTGGGCCGTCCCCGGCCTCCTGCGCAAGGTGCTCGGATGGTGGGCGGCCGGAAACTCCCCGCTGGTGATCGGGAAGCTGCCGGACAGGGAAATGGCTCGCTGGCTATGGCAGATGTACAAGGCCTCTTCGCCCGAACAATATCTGGCGTCGAAGCGCTATATGGTGACGCTGGCCGAATACAGCCGGGATCGGCTGGCGGAACTGCGAAGCGAGGAGCCCATCGACTACTTCGGCAGGCAGCTCGGCACCATGGTGCTTTTCCGGGACCCCAGGCAGAAGACGGCCTATGAGAAGGATCTGAAAGTCCTCGACACGCTGGGTGTCCTTTACGAGCCCGTCGACAAGGCGGGGCTGGCTCGCTACGAACCGAATATCAATCTTCGGGGCGGAGCCATCGGAGGGGTGCTGCTGCCCGGCGACGAGACCGGTGACTGCCACCGCTTTACCCAGGAACTGGCCGCGCTCTGCACCAAGCGAGGCGTGCGCATCCGTTACGGCTCGGCGGCGGAACTCGTCGAGAGCGGGGGGCGCATTTCGGCGGTCAGGACCGCCGGAGAGGAGATCGCGACGGATGCGGCCGTCCTGGCGACGGGGGTGGGTACCAACAGACTTCTGTCGCCGTTCGGTCTGCGGGCCCCGATCTATCCGATGAAGGGATATTCGCTCACCATCGTGGCGGACAGCGACGAGCTGGGTCCTCGTTCAACAATCTCGGACGAGACGTACAAGGTGGGGCTGACCAACCTTGGGGACCGCGTTCGGGTCGGCGGCACGGCCGAGCTCGCCGGGTATGACCTGGCATTGTCGGAGCGGCGTTTCGGCACCCTGTTCAAGGCGGTTCAAAATCTGTTTCCGCGCATCTCTGCCGAAGCCCTCTCGTCGGCGAGGCGATGGACGGGCCTGCGGCCCATGACGCCTCAGGGACCGCCGCTCGTCGGCGCCGTTCGCCTGCGCAATTTGTTCATCAACAGCGGCCATGGCACGCTTGGCTGGACGATGGCTTGCGGCTCGGGAAAGATCGTTGCGGATCTCGTCTCCGGAAAAGCATCCGAAGTGGCTTTGCCGAGGCTGCCGCAGAGTCTTCTGGGCTCCTCGGCATAGGGCCGAAAGCCGCCCCGTGCGGGGCCGGGAGACATATGGCCGAGCGGCCTCTGATCATGAACGCCGGGAAGGCTCGCTCTTCCCGCACGCCGGGCCGGCAACATGACCCTCAAAATCGCATCAGAGCCACCGATTCCACCATCACGGCGCGATAAGCAAGACACTGATGCTCGAGCATCCGAAGCAAGAGGCAGAGACCCCTAACTCATGCTGGGCTGTGTCGTTGGGAAGGACGCGGGTGCATTGCTGCCTATCAGTTCATGGATCTCGGAGATCGTCGTGATCATCTGCTCGGCCACCTGCCGCTCAATCGGCGCCATTGCGGTGGAAATTCCCATGCTGTTGAGGATGTACGCGACTTTGCCCGCTCTATTGAAGATCGGCAGCGCCAGGGCGGTCAGACCATCCGTGAACTCACCAATGCTGCGTGAGTAGCCGCGCAATCTTGTGGCGAGCAGTTCCTTCCGTATTTCGTCCAGCGTCGTTGGCGTGGAGGCGGAGTACCGCGTAGGACGCCAGCCAAGAAACCAGTGCTCTATAGCCTTTTCGTCGGACCACGCGAGGTAGGCTTTCATCTGAGCGCTCGCATCCCGCGGGAAGTGATGCCCGATCGGGTAGCTTATCTCGAGCTGGCCTCGGGCGCTGGCTTTCGCGACCACGACAAATCCTATTCGGTCGAGGGGCTCGGAGAGGATACAGGAGACGCCGGTGCGCACCGAAAACTTGTCGATCATCGGCCGTATCAGAGATACAGGCGTGCTCCCATGGAGGATCTGGGAAAGGTCACGCAATATTCCGGCGTTCAGACTATAGGTTTTACGGTTCGCGTCGAAAGAAAGCCATCCATGATGAACCAAGGTCCGGAGTATCGAATAGCAATGGCTTTTCGTGATCTGCGTTTCGTCAGCAATCGTGGCGAGGGAGAGGTCCTTTCCCGAAGCGTTTATCAGCGCAAGCGCGCGAACGGCCTTGTCCACCGCCGGAACCAGATCATCGCTCTGCTGGGCGGATGCCGGCTTCCCGTGCAAAATCCATTTTCCCTCTTCCTGCCTCAATTCCTCGAAACCGAGCGCGCCCGATTCGGAAGAGGCGGTCTTCACTCCCGCTTTTCTCGCTTTTCCCATGAGCAGCCTTCCTTGCTTGTCCTCGCCTAATCGTTCTGCCCAGAGAATGTAAAGCTTGGTGTTTCAATCGCGCCTTCGAGCCGCAAAATAGCGGGGCATCCAAAACAGCGCGATGCGGCTTCGCATGGCAAAGCCGCCATCCGGACCGAGGCCAGTCGCATCATGCGCTGCGCAATATGCTTTCAGCAGCGTCGGCCAGAACCTGACACCCGAGCACTATGTCTTCGTCAGGGGTATTTTCCGTCCAGTGGTGACTGATGCCGCCGATGCTTGGCACGAAGAGCATCGCTGACCGAAGCTTTCGAGCGATCAGTTGCGCATCATGGCTGGCGCCGCTCGGCATCCGCACATGCAGACCGGGGGCGTGCCGCTCGGCCGCATTCTCCAGTGCCGACTGAAACGCCGAGTCCATGACCCATGGCTGGCCGGTCGCGGTCCGCTCGATGCTCGCCGCGCAGCCCGACTTCGAACTCGTCTGCTCCACGAGCTCCCTCAGCGCCACGTCCATACGCTCGAGGACCCGGATATCCGCGTCACGAAACTGGAACAGCATCTCCGCCCGGCCTGGAATGATGCTGGGAGCGCCGGGCTCCAGGGCGATCCGGCCGGTGGTCCAGACGGAGCGCTCTTCCGCGACTTGCGGAAAGCGCTCGGCAATGGCCATCGCCAACATCGCGGCAGCGACGCCGGCATCCTTCCTGATCGCCATTCGCGTCGTACCGGCGTGGTTCTGCGTGCCTTCGAAGACGATGCGATACTGCCAGATCCCGACGATGCTGGTGACTATTCCGATGCGCTTCCCTGTCGCCTCCAGCGAGTCTCCCTGCTCGATATGCGCTTCAAGATAGCCGACATGCCGTTCAGGTTCCGCCTGCCGCCGCGGAATACCGGCAAGGCCCGCGGCATTCAGCGCATCGCGAAGCGGCTGCCCGTGATAGACGTTCCTTGCTCTGTCGATTTCGCCTTCATCGATATCGCCCACATAGGAGCGGCTTCCCAGCAGGCTGATGAAGTGGCTTTCCTCATCGGCCCACGCGACAGGAGCGATCGGCAGGCCGGCGCAGTCGGGAGCATCCGCGAATGCACGCGCCACTTCAAGGCCGTAGATGACGCCGAGGGCGCCGTCGAGCCAGCCTGCGTGATTCTGTGACTCGGCGTGCGACCCGATCAACAGGGAAGGCTTCGGTCCACTTGGCAGGCCGAACACGTTGCCGACTCCGTCTATCGAAGCATCCAGGCCCAGCGCCTCGTACTGGATCATCAGCCAATGCCGGCTTTCCATGTCCTCGCGCGAATAGGTGGGACGGTGGACCCCCGTCTTATAGGCGCCGAACTTGGCAAAGCGCCGAAGTGCGAACAGAAGCCGCTCTGCATTTATCCGTGGCATCCGCTGCCTCTTCTCGCGAATAAAGGGGAACCGGCCGAATGGTTCAGCGCAGGGCGGTGACCATGATTTCGACGGTGAGGGCAGGGTCGGCCAGTCGAGCTTCCACACAGGCTCGAACGGGCTTGCCGACACCGGCGATCCATGCGTCCCACACCGTGTTGAACTCGTTGAACGTGGCGATATCGGTTAGCCAAACATTCGCGGTGACGAGCTTTTCCTTGCTCGTTCCCGCTTCGGCAAGATGATGATCTATCCTTTTAAGGATCTCTTTCGCCTGTTCGGTGACTGTGCCGCCCCGCGTCTCAACCGCAGTGAGGCCGGCCAGAAAGACGAAGCCCCCTGCCTCTACCGCAAGACTCATGCGCTGGTTTTCGCTATGGCGAACGAGGGCGGTATTCATGACGCAGTCTCCCAAGCTATCGAGAACTTCAGTGTTCTCTATATAGAATATTCTTTTATATATAGAACGTTATATGCATTCCGAACCTTGTCAAGGGGTTGGGATGGAATCCAGGGTGACGGATCCAAGCCGCCGGGAGAGGAAGGATTCGCGCGGTTTTGTCTGGATCGGCCCGGCGAGTTTTTGCGCGGTTTTGTTTGATCCAGTGTTGCGCTTTGTCATGCGCATCGCTGCTCGACACTCCCAGCGATCCGCCACTCCCCTACCCTCTCATCCCCAACTTCATCCGCTGGAACCCGGGCCGCTCGGTTTTGCGGCATCGACCGTATCGGCCTTGACAACTATACAATATCATAGAAGATATTCCAGCCTATTGAAAACTCTTCCGCCTTCAAATGCCCAGAGCTCGCTGGGTTGTACGGGTGGTTAATCGTCGGCGCCATTGAGGGGGAATGGCGCGCTGTTCCGTGCCATCGGCATCCGGTGCGACCTTGCCGAGAGCACGATGTGACGATCTCGAGGGGGCCGACAGGACAGGTTCAGTTGGTCGCCTCGCGGCACTCGAATTTGATTGACAAGGCTCGAGTTTCGGTGATTGTATCGTATACAGAAGAATATTCTACATAGAGAATATCGGGAGGTAGACCACAGGATTGAAATCTGGCGCGATGCGCCGCCGATTGCCAAGCAATCGGCTCATCGAGACGGCAATCACGGGTTCCACACCACTCGCGATCGCGGGTGTTGCTCGCGATCCCAAACAGAAATGTGCACCTCTCCAGGTGCCATACAAGCTGTCATGTCAGTGACAGTGTGTTTAACCAAAATAATCTGTCAGCTCGAAATGAAAAGGGGAACTTGCATGCTTAATAGAAACGGATTGCTTGCTACGGTGGCAATTCTCGCCGGAATGACTTACCAGGCACTTGCGGATGACTTCAGGGTCGCCGCCGTACTTCCCGGGGTCGTTACCGACAAATCATTCAACCAGCAGGTCTTCGAGGGACTCAAGGCAAGCGAGAAACTCGGCGGAGTTGAAATCGCATATACCGAGAAGGTGACCCAGGCCGAGCAGGTCGAGGTGATGTCCGACTATGCCCGGCGCGGCTACAATCTTATCGTCGGCGCGGGCGGGGAATACGTCGATGCCGCAAAGCGCATCAGATCGCAGTTCCCGGACGTGAGCGTCGTTGTGCTGAACGGCGCCGAGACGGAGAACGTCACGACGCTGATGTTCGAGCATGAGCAGTTCGCATATCTCGTCGGCCTGGTGGCGGGGCGCGTCTCGAAGAATGGAACCCTGGCCGCCCTCACCGCACAGCCGATCCCTGCTTTCGATCGCGTCGTGAAGGGGTTCACCACCGGACTGCACGTCAGCCATCCCGAGGGGAAAGTCCTTACCACGCTGACCAATGACTGGAGCGATGTGGCCAAAGCAAAGGCGGCCAGCGTCAATTTGATCAGTCAGGGCGCCGACGTCCTCTTGCCCTATCTGGACGGCGCCTATCTGGGCGTTGTGCAGGCTGCCGATGAAAAGGGCGTGTATGTCGTCGGCGTGGCACAGGATCTGGCTGTGGACGATCCGAAGGCGAACCTGTTCTCGACCATCCAGGACTACGGCGGAATGGTTTCGTGGTCGGTCGCAAAGGCGAAGGCCGGCGAGTTGGAGGCCAAGCGCTATGACTTCGGCGTGGGTTCGTTCCCCAACGAAATGGGGCCCTTCAACGACGTTGTCCCGCAGAACGTCCGCGACGAGGTCAAGGCTGCCGTCGAGGACCTGAAGGCTGGCAAGGTCACCTTCAAGTAAATCTCTCAGGGGTCTCGGCATGTTACCGGGACCCCGTCTCTCCCCATGGAAGCAGACTGCTCGCTAATGATCCATCGGCTGACTCTTGAGAGTATCGTCAAGAATTTTGGCAATTTTCGTGCCAATGACGATGTCAGTTTGCAAGTTAAGACCGGATCTGTTCACGCCATTCTTGGCGAGAACGGGGCAGGAAAATCGACACTGATGAACATCATCTACGGGCTATATCAGCCGGATTCCGGCAAGATATTCTCCCGTGGCGAAGAAGTTTCGATCTCGAGCCCGCGTCGTGCCTTGGACCTTGGCATCGGAATGGTGCACCAGCACTTCAAGCAGGTCGAGAACATGACGGTGGTGGAGAATCTCATCCTCGGGCTGAAAGGCCAATGGATGATGAAGCTCAATCATCATCGCCAGGCTGTAAAGCAGATGGCGGACGATCTTGGGTTCTCCATCGAGCCCGAGCAGCAGGTTTGGCGCCTGCCCGTAGGCATGCAGCAACGTGTTGAAATCCTCAAGCTGCTTTACCGCAACGCTGACCTTCTGATCCTTGACGAGCCTACCAGTGTCCTGACGCCCAACGAGATCGGCCCGTTCTTCAAGCTGCTGCGCCGTCTCAGGGAAATGGGCAGCACGATCATCCTGATCACCCATAAGCTCAACGAGGTCATGGACATTTCCGATCGCGCGACGGTGATGCGCTCCGGCCGTGTCGTCGCCAACGTTGACACGGCGCAGACGACGCAGCGTGAACTTGCCACTCTCATGGTCGGGAGAGAGGTCGTGTTCAACGTCGCCCGCCGTGAGAGCAAGCCCGGCAAACCGGTGCTGGAGGTGAACGATCTGACCGTTCTGGACGACCGACGCCTGGAGGCGGTGAGCGGGCTTTCGATGACCGTTCGGGAAGGCGAGATTCTCGGCGTCGCCGGCGTCGACGGCAACGGCCAGGCAGAGCTGGCAGAGGCGATCACTGGCCTTCGGTCGGCGGCATCCGGCCGGATCAACGTCTCGGGAATGGACGTAACCGGGATTTCGGTCGCGCGCCGAAAGCGCGACCTCAAGATCGGCTTCGTCCCGGAGGACAGGCATCGCGTCGGCCTCGACCTTGACGCGACCCTGTCGATCAATTCCGTCCTGCGCTCATTCAAGGAGCGCCCCTTTTCCCGGCGCGGTTGGCTGGATTTCCAGGTCATCGACAAGCACGCGGAAGAACTCGTCTCCCGATACGATGTAAGGATGCGCGGCGTCCACCAGAAGGCGCGCGATCTTTCGGGCGGGAACCAGCAGAAGATCGTCGTCGGGCGCGAGATCGAGGGCGGTCCGAAGCTTCTGGTGGTCTCCCAGGCGACCAAGGGACTTGATGTCGGAGCGATCGAGTTCGTCCAGAAGACGTTGCTGGCGCAGCGGGACCGCGGGACGGCGATCCTCTACATTTCGACCGAACTGGAAGAACTGCTGAACATTTGCGACCGGGTGGCAGTGATCTTCAAAGGTCGTATCGCAGGTGAAATGAATGTCTCCGAAGCAACTTCGGAGCGGATCGGGCTCTTGATGACAGGTGGCCGGACATGACCTTGGATCACTTTGTCCGATGGATGTACGCGCTGAAGGGCCTCTGGGCCGTGGTGGCCGCGCTGATAGTCGGCGCTTTCCTTGTCGTCCTGGCCGGAGCCAATCCACTGGAGGCCTATGCCGCGCTGCTGCGCGGCGGCCTCTTCGACTATTACGGATTTGCCAACGCTCTGGTTCGCCTGTGTCCCATCCTGCTGGTCAGTCTCGCGGTGATCATTCCTCTTCGGGCCGGCTTTTTCAATATCGGCGGCGAAGGTCAGGTCTATGTCGGCGCCCTGTTCGGAACGGTGGCCGCGCTATACCTGCCGCAGGCGATACCGGCTGTCATCCGCCTTGTGCTGATCTGCCTTTCCGGCGCTGTCGGCGGAGCGCTTTGGGCTCTGATCCCGGCGGTCCTGAAAGTCTACAGAGGCACGAACGAGATCATCACCTCCCTGCTGCTGAGCTACGTCGGCGCGAATGTCGTCGGAGGGATCATCCACGTGTATCTCATGGAGCCGGGCGCTCCCTATCCCTATACGCGTGAGATCCCCTTCGATGCGACGCTTCCCATCTTCCTGCCGCGAACGGAAGCGCATATCGGTATTCTGATCGCGGTCGCCCTCGCGCTGATCTTCGGCACGGTGATGAAACGCAGCACGTTCGGCCTGTCGGTCGAGACGGTGGGGCACAATCCGGTGGCGGCCGCCTACGCCGGCGTCAGCATCCGTCAAACCGCCATCTCGGCATTCGTTATCGGCGGGGCGCTGGCGGGACTGGCGGGCATATTCGAGGTTGTGGGCGTCAAATATCGCCTGTTCGACCATTTCAGTCCCGGTTACGGCTTTCAGGGCGCCATCGTCGCGTTTCTGGCCGGCCTCAATCCGCGCACGGCCATCTTCGCGGCCATGTTCCTGGCCGTCCTTCAGGCCGGCGCCGGCTCGATGCAGCGCGCGGTGGGCGTGGACACCATGATGGTCGGGGCGCTGCAGGGCCTTGTCGTCCTGTTCGTGGCCGTCGGCCTAGCGTTCCGCTATCGCCCCCGCGTGATCACCGCGAGCGCACCACAAACCCCAGCCGTTGGCATCGTACCGGCGAACTCCAAGGTGCCCGAATAACAATGTTCAACTTCCTTTTCGATGCGCACCAGCTTAGCGACTTCCTGGGCTCGGGTATCGGCCTCTCCGTTCCGCTGATCTTCGCGGCCGTGGGCGGGGTGATATGCGAACGTGCCGGTGTCTTCAATATCGCGCTCGAAGGGCAGATGCTCCTCGGTGCGCTGGCCGCTGCGGTCGGAGCCAACTTGAGCGGAAGCGCCGAGGTCGGCCTGATCTCCGCCGTGCTGACTGGTGCGCTGAGCGGCGTGCTGCTTTCCATCCTGGGCGTTTCGCTGCGCGGCAACCAGATCGTTATCGGTCTGGCGATCACGCTTTTCGCGTCAGGCTTCACCTCCTTCATGTCGCGTGTGCTTTTCCCGGAAGGCGCCAATAGCCTGCGGCTGGACGGGTTCCGGCCTTTCGGGCTGCCGCTTCTGGAGAACATTCCGTTCTTCGGCAAGATACTGTTTCAGCAGGATGCGCTGTTCTACCTGATGCTCATTCTGGTGGCCGTGACGATGTTCGTCATCTATCGCACGCAGCTTGGCCTGAGTATCCGCGCGATAGGAGAAAACCCAGGCGCGGCGGACACTGCCGGCGTCCCGGTGATGCTGCTGCGCTATTCCTGCGTGATCGCAGGCTCCGCGATCGCGGCGATCGGCGGCGCCTACATCGTGCTTGCCCAGGTATTCCTGTTCTCCGACAACATAACGGCCGGCAAGGGCTTCATCGCGCTCGGCGCCATTGTGCTCGGCAGGTGGAACCCGCTTTTCGCAACGCTTGCCTGTCTTTTGTTCGGCGTGTTCGACGCATTGCAACTGCGTATGCAGGCCACCCAGCCGGACATTCCGGCGCAGCTCTTCGCCGCCATGCCCTACGTCATCTCGATTCTCGCATTCGTGGGTCTCATCGGGCTCGTCCATCCGCCGGCAGCGGGCGGAAAACACTACGACCGCGAGGTTCGCTGAAAACGCAGAGCTGCTGGCCTGCGTCATGAATTCCGTTCACATGAGGCTCCAATGAAACGCACTATCGTCACCGCAAAATGGGTCGTAACCGGTATCAAGGACCGACACTCCCCCGAAATCCTATCGGACGGCGCGGTTCTTTCGAGCGATGGCGTCATCGAGGCTGTCGGCAGTCTATCCGAGCTCAAGCGCCTCGCTCCCGAGGCGAAGGTGGAGAATTATCCCAACCACATAATGCTGCCGGGCTTCGTCAACAGCCACCACCATGTCGGGTTGACCCCGCTGCAGGTCGGAACCCCCGACTTGGCGCTCGAAATGTGGCTCGCCTACAGAAGTTTCGAGCGCCGCGTTGATTACTATTTGGACACGCTCTATTCCGCTTTCGAGATGCTCGCCTCGGGAACCACGACCGTGGCGCATGTCAACGGGTGGCTGCCGGGCGACCTGGCCACTGCTCACCGCGGATCGACGATGATCCTCGATGCCTACCGCAAGATCGGCATGCGGGCATCGTTTTCGATCATGGCCCGGGATCAGAACCGGTTGGTCTATGAGGACGACGAGCAGTTTTGCGCTCGACTTCCGTCCGAGCTTGGCAGGAAGCTTTCCGAGCGGCTCCGCAGCCAGAGCACTCCGATCAGCGAGAGCATCCAGCTTTTCGAGCAGCTCACGCGGGAGAACGAGGGGCAGAGCCTGACCCGCATCCAGCTCGCGCCCGCGAATCTGCATTGGTGCAGCGACGACGCTCTGCTTGCGCTCGAGGAAAAGTCCCGTTCGGCGAACGTGCCGATGCACATGCATCTGCTCGAAACGATCTACCAGAAAGAGTATGGCCGGCGCCGTTCGAACGGGAAGACGGCCGTCCGGCATCTCTATGATCTCGGCATACTCAGCCCGCGTATGACGCTCGGACACGGCGTCTGGCTGAGTGAGGAAGACATCGAGATCGCCGCGCAGACAGGAACCTGCATCTGCCACAACTGCTCGTCCAATTTCCGGCTCCGTTCGGGTGTCGCGCCGTTGAACATGTTCGAGGCGCGCGGCGTGACGACGGCCATCGGCCTTGACGAGGCGGGTATCAACGACGACCGGGACATGCTGCAGGAGATGCGGCTGGTGCTCAGGGCGCATCGCACTCCGGGGATGGACGAAGACGACGTCCCGACCGTTCCGCAGGTGGTGCGCATGGCGACCGAAGGTGGCGCCAAGACGACGGCGTTCGGCGATCGCATCGGCCGGCTCGAAAAGAGCAGATACTTCGATGCCGTGCTGATCGACTGGAACGAGGCGACTTTCCCCTACCAGGACGCGGCCATTCCCGTGCTCGACGCCATTGTCCAGCGTGCCAGGACCAATGCCGTGAAGGCTGTCTACGTCGATGGTGAAGTCGTCTATGCCGACGGGCGCTTCACCAGGGTCGACCGGGACGAGATTTTGCGCGAGATCGCCGAGCAGATGGCGCGGGAGTACACGCCGGGCGAATTGGCGCAGGCGAAGCTGGTCAACGAAACGGTGCCCTATGTGCGCCGCTTCTATGATAACTATCTTCCCAAGGATCCGCCGGAGCCGTTCTACCGACAGTCCGCGCGGCGATAGTGAGCCGTGGAGCTCAGGGCGGGATTCCAACATATATCGTTTGAATGACGCCCTGGGCCGCGGTCCGGGGTTGAGGAAGGAGGCCGCTTTCGTGTTCTATGCGGGAGCGGCCAATAGAGTGACGACTGGTGTGCGCGACGGCGCCGGGGAGATGGAATGAAGACGATCGGCGTTGACGTGGGCGGGACCTTTACCGACCTTGTCTTCTGCGACATGGAAACCGGGGCGCTTGCGATACACAAGGTTTCCACCACCCCGCAGGATCCCTCGCAGGGTGTGATGACGGGGATCCGGGAGCTTTGCGCCGACAACGGCGTTTCGCCGGGCGATATTGGCTATGTCTTCCACGGCACGACGACCGCCACCAACGCCGTTCTCGAGAACAAGGGCGCGCGGGCGGGCATGATCACCAATGAGGGCTTCCGCGACATCATTCACATCGCGCGTCACCAGCGCGTCGAGCATTATTCGATCATGCAGGATCTGCCCTGGCAGAGCCGGCCGCTGGTTCAGCGGCGCTACCGCAAGACGGTGCCGGGCCGCCTCATACCGCCCACCGGCGAGGAGCTCGTACCGCTCGACGAGGACGCGGTACGCCGCGCGGCGCAGGAACTCAAGGAGGACGGCGTGGAGTCCGTCGCGATCTGTTTCCTGTTCTCGTACCTCAACCCGGCTCACGAGCAGCGTGCCAAGGCGATCGTGGAAGAGGTGATGCCCGACGCCTTCGTCACGACCTCGTCTTTCGTGTCCCCGCAGTTCCGCGAATACGAACGGTTCACCACCGCCTCGCTGGCTGCGTTCATCGGTCCGAAGGTCGGCAACTACGTGCGTCACCTCGATGGCGCGCTGCGCGAGGCCGGCGTCAGCGGGGACCTGCGCATCATGGCTTCGAACGGCGGTGTCGCGACGGCAAAGATGGTGACCGAGAAGCCGGCGCTGACGCTGCTTTCGGGCCTAGCCGCCGGCGTTCTGGGCGGCGCCTGGATCGGCGATCTCGTCGAGCGGCAGCGCCTCATCACGTTCGACATCGGAGGCACCAGCGCCGATATCGGCATTCTGGTGGACGGCGTCTTCGCGGAGACCGACGCCCGTTCCACCTCCATCGCGGGCTTCCCGCTGCTGATGCCGATGCTCGACATCCACACGATCGGTGCCGGCGGCGGCTCGATCGCCTATGTGGACCGCGGCGGCGCCTTCCGCGTCGGGCCGCAGAGCGCCGGCGCCGTGCCCGGTCCCGCGGCCTATGGCCGTGGCGGCGACCGGCCGACCGTCACGGATGCCAATCTTGTGCTGGGACGCCTCGATCCGCACGATTTCCTCGGCGGCGGCATGAAGCTCGACCAGTCCGCCGCGCAGGCCGTGATCGCGAAGCTGGCCGCCGAACTCGAACTGCCCGTCAACGAGACGGCCGAGGGGGTGCTCACCATCATCAACTCGAACATGGCAAACGCCATTCGCTCGCGCACGGTCCAGAAAGGCATAGACCCGCGCGGCTTCTCGCTGGTTGCCTTCGGCGGCGCCGGCCCGCTGCATGGGGCTGAGGTTGCGGCCATGCTGGGGATTCCCGAAGTCATCGTGCCGCCCTATCCAGGCATCAACTCGGCCATGGGATTGCTGACGACCGATATCAAATATGACGCGATCCGCACCCAGTTCCAGGTGACCGGGGCCGTGGATCTCGATCGTCTGAATGCGGATTGCCAGGCGATGGAAGCGCAGCTTTCCGCGCAATTCGAGGCGGATCACATTCCCTTGGCCGATGTCTCGTTCGAACGCGTCGGCGACCTGCGCTATGTCGGCCAGGGTTATGAGCTGAAGATCCCGATCCCCGCCGGCACGCTGACGCCGGCCGCGCTGGAAGACGTGGTTGCGGCCTTCCACAAGACCCATGCCGCCGAATACGGCCATGCCTTCGAGCAGAGCGCGATCGAGATCGTGAACGTGCGGGTGATCGGCGTCGGCCGGATGCCGAAGCTCACCGGCCTCAGGCCGCCGAAAGGCGGCTCTCTCCAGGAGGCCCATGTCCGCACGGCGCCCTGTATCTTCCGGGCAAACGGCGAGCTGAAGAACTTCGACACGCCCGTCTACCAGCGTGCGGCACTGCCGGTGGGGGAGAGCTTTGCCGGGCCCGCCATCATCCTGCAGAAAGATTCCACGACGGTGGTCACACCTGGCGCTTCAGCGGTGGTGCATCCGTCCGGCAGCCTCATCATCACGCTGGGAGGAGCATCATGAACAAGCACGTCGCGGCCGCCGCCCCGTCCCAGACGACGCGCGTCGACCCTGTCACCGCCGCCGTCATCCACGGCGCGCTGGAGAACATCGCCGTCGAGATGGGCCATAAGCTCATGCGGATGAGCTATTCCTCCATCATCCGCGAGTCGGAGGACTTCGGCGCCGCCCTGACGGATGCGACGGGGCGGCAGCTCTGCGAATGCAAGATGTCGACCCCTCTGCAATCGGGCCCGATCCCCGGTTACATCCGCGGCATCCTCAAGACCATGGCGGCGCGCGGCGAGACGATCCGCGAAGGTGACGTCATCATGCACAACGACCCGTATGGCGGGGCCAGCCACGGCCCCGATGTGGCGTTCTGCGTGCCCGTGTTCCTCGACGGCCAACTGATCGGCTTCTCGGTGACGACGGCCCATCATCTGGACATCGGCGCGCTGACGCCCGGAAGCTGCGGCATCGTCGATGCGGTCGACACCTATGCGGAAGGCCTGCAATTCAAGGCCATCAAGGTGGTTTCGGAAGGCCGCCGCAACGATCCCGTCTGGCATATCCTGAACGACAACATCCGCGCCCCGGCCCTGGTCGTCGGCGACATGGAGGCGCAGATCAAGGCGGCCGAGATCGGCGCCGCGCGCTATCTCGATCTTGTCAGGCAATATGGTCTCTCGACCGTCAATGCCGCCTACGAGGACCTGATGGACTATTCCGAGCGGCTGATGCGCGACGCCATACGCGCCCTGCCGGACGGCGACTACACGGCCGCGACCCGTATAGACGGCTTCCTCGACGATCCCGATCCGGCGCGGCGCGACCTGCCGATCGTCGCCACCGTCAAGGTGCGCGGCGACAGGCTGATCGTGGACCTGACCGGCACGGCGCCGCAGATCCCGGACAAGCCGATCAACATGCCGCTCGAGGGAACCGTCGACTGCGCGGTCTGGCTGACGTTGCGCTCCATCCTGCTCGACACGACCCTCTACGGGAACATCCCCCAGAATGCCGGGCTGACGCGGCCGATCGAGATCGTCGCGCCTCGCGGCACGCTGTGCAACCCGATCTTCCCTGCCCCGGTCATCGCCCGCTTCTGTCCGGGGAACCAGCTTGCCGATACGGTGATGAAGGCGCTGGCGCAGGCCGTGCCCGAGCAGATTTCCGCCGGGATCGGCAATCTGCGCGTCGTCGCCTTCTCGGGCCTCGACGAAGGCAAGCACTGGGTGCACATGGAGATCCTTGAGGGCAGCTACGGAGGGCGGTACGGCATGGACGGCATGGACGCCGTCGACACGCTCTATGCCAACACCCGCAACAATCCGATCGAGGACATCGAATCGCACCTGCCGATCCGGGTCGACCGCTACGAGCTGCGCAACGATGTGGTCGCGCCCGGCAGATGGCGCGGCGGGATCGGTACGGTGCGTGAGTTCACCTATCTGACAGACGGCGGCTTCTCGATCGAGGGCGACGGCCACAAATATCGGCCCTGGGGCTTTTCGGGAGGGGGAGACGGCCATACCGCCTCGCTCACGCTGCAAACCGAAGCCGGCAGGACGATCGACCTCGTGTCGAAGGTCCCCTATCACAAGGTCAAGACCGGCGACAGCATCCGCTCGGAAGGTCCGTGCGGCGGCGGTTACGGCGACCCCAGGGAGCGGGAGCCCGAAGCCGTGCTGCGGGACGTGCTCGACGGGCTGATCTCCATCGAAAAGGCAGAGGCGGACTATGGCGTCGTCATCGTCGGGAAGACGGTGGATGCCGAAGCGACCGCCCGCGCCCGCCGCTGATTTCCAAGAGCGAGAGGAAGCATATGCGCGCTGTTCTGCTCAATGCCCCGGATGGACCCGGGGAGAACATGGTCGTCACGGAGGTCGCGCGCGTCGAGCCCGGCCCCGGTGAAGTGCTGGTCGCGGTCGAATATGCCGGCTGCAACTTTGCCGACACGATGATGCGTCGCGGCATCTATCCGCATCCCAAGGGCTATCCCCTGGTGGCGGGGCTGGAAGTGGCCGGCACCGTCACGGCCGTCGGTCCGGATGTCGCCCGGGTCAAGGTCGGGGATCGCGTGGCGGGCTTCTCGGAGGACGGCGGCGGTTTCGCCGAGTTCTGCGCTATCCCTGCCGGAAGATTGATCGTCCTCCCCGATGCGATCGGCTCCGACGTCGCGGCCGCGTTTCTTCTGCAGGGGCTCACCGCCTGGCACGTGCTGCACACCGTCAGCAAGACCGGCAAAGGCGACGTGCTGCTCGTCCATGCCATCGGCGGCGGCGTCGGCCTCTACCTGACGCAGTTCGCCAAGAAAGCCGGCGCCACCGTGATCGGGACAATCGGCACGGCAGGAAAGGAAAAGCGCGCCCTGGAATTCGGCGCCGACAGGGTCATCAATCGCAACGAAGAGGATTTCGTCGACGCGGTGATGCGTTTCACCGATGGAAAGGGGGTCGACAAGATCGTCGATTCCACCGGCGGGACCATCCTCGACAACAGCTTCAGGACAATCCGTCCCCTTGGCCATGTCGTAAGCTATGGCGAGGCGGAGGCCAAGCCACTGGGCAACCTCTGGGAACAGCTTGTGCGCAAGTCGCTCACCTTCACCCGCATGCATCTGGGCCATATCGACCACCACTCCGAGTCATGGATGAACGCCGTCCGCGAGGTCACGGCGATGGCGGAAAGCGGCGAGCTCAAGGTTCCCATCGAGGAGATGTTCCCGCTCGAACGCGTACACGACATGTACGCCAAGCTGGAATCTCGACACGTCGCCGGAAAACTCTTGATGAAGATAACCGCCTGAGGCGGACAGAAAAGTACACGTGCTTTCGGATGGCTTCAATGCGATGGGCGCGCAGATGTGCCCAGCGAAGTCGAGAGTATTGCCGAACGGGTCCTCGGGCTCACCGAGAGCGCACCGGCCTTTGTCCTGGCTGGCGCACGGGCGCTTCAACCAGGCGGCATGTTCCCGGTGCGGGAGATCGGCGCCTGCCCGGGGCGCCGCGAGAACAGACAGGGAAGCTGGGATGACCTGGAAGACCGCTTATCGTTCCTTTTACTACGCCGGCGCCGAGGAGCCTGCGGATATTCGGCTTGTCCCCGAGACGACCGCGCTGCTCGTCATTGATATCCAGAACACCTATCTCGCCGATAAGGACACGCCTGAAGAGACGGAGCGCTGGCAGCCTTTCTACAAGCGGATGCGAGAGACCGTCATCCCCAACACCGCCCGCCTGATAGCCGAATGCCGCTCGCGTGGCGTCGAGGTGATCTACGCCCGCATAGCTTGCCTCAAGACGGATGGGCGCGACCGCTCACTGAGCCAAAAGAAGCCCGGCTTCAACTATCTGCTGCTTCCGAAGGACCTCGAGGAGAGCCAGGTGGTGTCCGAACTCGCGCCGCTCGATGACGACATCACCATCATCAAGACGACCGATAGCGCGCTGACGGGAACCAACTTGCGGCTGATCCTGCACAATATGGGGATCAAGGACGTGATTTGCGCCGGCATCTTCACGGACCAGTGCGTGTCCTCGACCGTGCGCAGCCTTGCCGACGAGAGCTTTGGGGTCGTGGTTGTCGACGACTGCACGGCCGCAGCCACCATGGAGCTCCACCGGCACGAGCTCGAGGTCATCAACATGATCTATTGCCATGTCGCGTCACTCGAAGAGGTCGTCGGCTTCTTCGAGTGACGCGACATGGAAGCCATCCGCAACCCAAGTCCCGGCATCGCCGACGTCGAGACTTTCGCCGGAGCCTGGGCATGACAGGGCGGTCCGGCAGCATCAGGAGAGACGAAGATGAGTGATCTGGATTTGGTAATTCGCGGTGGCACCGTTGCGACGGCCAGCGACGTGTTCAAGGCGGATGTCGGCGTTGCCGGCGGCCGGATTGTCGCGGTCGGCGAGAATCTCGGTCCGGCGCGTCGGGAGATCGACGCGACCGACCGGCTTGTGCTGCCGGGCGGCGTGGACAGCCATTGCCATATCGAGGAGCCGCAGGTCGGACAGGTCCGCAACGCGGACAGTTTCGCTTCCGGCACGGCCTCGGCTGCGGCCGGCGGCACCACGACCGTCATTTCCTTCTCGGGCCAGACCAAGGGTGGAACGATCACGGAGAACCTTCGCGCCTATCACAAGAAGGCGGAACAGGCTCTGATCGATTATTCGTTCCATCTGATAATCTCCGATCCGTCGGACGCTGTCCTCGCCGAACTGCCCGGGCTGATCGAGGAGGGGCACCGTTCTCTGAAGATCTTTCTGACTTACAACAACGTGGTACTGGACGACGCCGAGACGCTGAAGGTTCTTGCCTTGGCGCGACGTTGCGGCGCGCTGGTCACCGTCCATGCCGAGAATCATTCCGCGATCATGTTCTTGACGGAGGCGCTGGAGCGCGCCGGGCTGACGCAGCCCAAATACCACTCTTGGGCGAAGCCCATGGTGGTCGAACGCGAGGCGTGCCATCGCATCATCGCGCTCGCCGAGCTTCTCGACACGCCGATACAGATATTCCACGTTTCGGGAGCCGAGGCAGCGGAGGAAATCCGCAAAGCGCAGGGTCGTGGCCTGAAGATCTATGGCGAGACCTGCCCGCAGTACCTGATGCTGACCGAGGCCGATCTGGATCGTCCCGGATTCGAGGGCGCCAAGTTTCTATGCAGCCCCGCGCCGCGCACCGAGGCCGATCAGGAAGCGCTCTGGCGGTATCTGCGAAACGGCACGCTTGGCGTGGTTTCCTCGGACCACGCGCCGAACAGCTTCGATGATCCGCACGGCAAGAAGGTTCACGGAGAAAATGCTCCGTTCAGCTCCATTCCCAATGGTGTGCCTGGACTGGCGACTCGCTTGCCCATCCTGTTTTCGGAGGGTGTGAAGAAAGGGCGCATCGATCTCCAGACTTTCGTCGCCCTGACCTCTACCAATCCCGCCAGATTGTTCGGTATTCATCCGCGGAAGGGTACGATCGCGGCCGGCGCCGATGCCGACATCGCCATCTGGAACCCCGAGCGGAAAGTGACGATCCGCAACGACATGCTCCACCATCAGGTGGACTACACGGTCTACGAGGGCGTCGAGGTGACGGGCT
>JAFKJW010000201.1 GCA_017305925.1 Hyphomicrobiales bacterium
AGGTTCGTGTCGGCCTCGAACTCCTTGACGAAGAACCGGTCGGAGCGGCCATAGGCGCGCCAATCGAGCCTTCGCAGGTCGTCGCCCGGCACGTACTTGCGATACTCGGCGAATTCGACGCTCGACCCGCGATGCGGGCTAGGGTGCCGTCCGGAGACGGACCCCAGCATCGGCTTTCGCGCAAATAGCGGGAAGTTCGCCAGGCGCGAAACACGGCCGAATCGAGGAACGCGCGTTGTCGGCTTTCAGGGAACATCAAGAGGCTCTCGCTTCGGCCGGTTTGAAACTCGTATTACGCGTCGGTGAGCGTTTCCTCAACCAGCCTCCTCGCGATCTGCTTGGCGTCCACGCCTTCCGCCTGGGCGGCGACAAGACGCGGCAGAGCCCGACCCCGATCGAGAAAGCCCTGGTGGACGCCCTTGACGAGCGGTCCCGAACTGGTCGGGATGGCGACCCAATCCGGCGTGCCGTCCAGCGCCTCGGCGATTTCCTGTCCGACGAGCCGCAGCGCATCTACGCCGAAGGGATTGAGAAACGTCGTGGTCAGATTGGCATAACCCCTCTCGGCCGCGATGTCCTGGGCGCGGCGGAAGGAATGGCCGTAATGACCCGCGACGCGTTCGAGCGTCGCGCCGTAGGCGCGGATCTGCGCAAGCTTGCCGTGAGGCGTGGCTTCGGGGCAGCAGATGATCGCCGGAACTCCGGTCCTGGCGGCGTAGCATGCGGCGGCGGCTCCGGCATTACCGCTCGAGGCACAGACGATCCCGCCGGCGCCAAGAGCGAGAGCCCGCGACATGGCGGCGGCGACCAACCGGTCCTTGAACGAACCGGAAGGATTGCGCGTCTCGTCCTTGACGAAGAGCCGGCCGGCGAAGGCGGGCGAGACGAGACCGGGCGAGACCTCGCGCAAAGGTGTGTCGCCCTCGCCGAGCGTCACGGCATCCGCAACGAAATCCTGCCTGCGCCACCGGCCGGAAGGCGCAAGAGGCCGATGGACCTCCAGAATGCCGCCACAAGAGGGGCAGCGATAGACCAGTGCGGGTTCATGCGTCGCCCCGCAGGCGAGGCAGGCAAGCAGCATCCCGTCCGAGGCAGGCGCTGGGAATGTGGAAAAGGCAGCCGTCATTGCATCATGCCTCGCCCGGCGACCGGAAAGACGCATTCCACGCGCCGGCCCCTCATCCCCACATACCAGTCGTAGCGATCCACCGTCGGATCGCAGTGACCGGGAACCAGCCGCACCGTCTCGCCCACCGTGAGCGAGCCGGCAGCCTCGCTGCGCAGGGCGAGCGTTCCATGCTCGTCCGAGGCCCCGATATATTCGATTTCGGGGCGGCCGAAGACCAGCGGCAGCCCACTGTCCACCGCGACGCCCTTGTGGCCGCAGTCCAGCACCGCCGTGCCGTCGCGCGGCGCGCTCATCACCGTGCTCAGCACGAAAAGCGATTGCGCGAAATCGGGGCCGGGGCGGTTGCGGGCGTAGTCGGCGTCCATGAAGACGTAGGAGCCGGCCTGCAACTCGTTGTAGACCCCGCTCGCCGCTTCATGGGCAAACGATCCCGTGCCGGCTCCGCCGACGATGTCGCAGGAGAGGCCGACGGCTCTCAGGGCATCCACGGTCTCGGCGGTATTGCGTGCGGCCTGCGCCACCGCGTCACGACGCTGCTCCTCCTCGCGCAGATGCTGCGCCACGCCCTGATAGGATTGCAAGCCTCCGAAAACGAGATGCCGGCTCGCCGCGATGCGCCGGGCGAGTGCCACCGCCTGCGCTCCCGGGAGAACGCCGCAGCGCACGCCCATCACGTCGATCTCCACGAGCACGCGCATGCGCATGCCGGCGGCTTCGGCGACGCGCTCGATGGCGGCGACGGCGCCTTCATTGTCGGCACAGAGCGAAATCTCCGCCATCTTCGCCAGCGCGGCGAGGCGCGCGAGCTTGCGCGGCGTGACCACCTCGTTCGAGACAAGGATGTCGCGCACGCCGCCCCACGCCAGCGCTTCGGCCTCCGCCGGCTTCTGGACGCATTGGCCGATCGCGCCCCTCGCGATCTGCCAATGCGCGATGACGGGCGACTTGTGCGTCTTCGCATGGGGCCGCAGCCGCACCTTCGCCTTTCGGCAGAACGCCGCCATGCGGTCCATATTGGCTTCCATCAGGTCGAGATCGATGATGGCCGCGGGCGTATCGATCTCGGACTCGTCCATGCCCGGCTCGGCCGGCGGCCTCTGCATCATGGCGTCGGCCTCATGCCGCCAGCGGGCGGCGCGTCGTGCGCGACAGCGTGTCGAAATTGTCGCGTATGTAGCCGGCGGCGCGCAGCGCGAGCGCGGAGATCGTCGGGGTGGGATTCACCACGCCGCCGGTCGCCAGCACGCTGCCGTCGACGATGAAGAGGTTCGGCACTTCCCAGCTCTGATGCCACTTGTTGACGACCGAGCTTTCGGGATCCTTGCCCATGCGACAGGTGCCGATCATGTGCCAGGCCGGCGTGCGATAGACACCTTCCTTGTCGCGGTAGTCGTTCAGCCTGTATTCGAACGCGCCGCAGGCCTTGGCGAGATCCTCCAGCCGGTCGAGCATGTAGTTCATCATGCGCTTGTCGTTCTCGCCCGGAGCGTAATGCGTGCGTGCGGCCGGCACGCCGTCGGAATCCTTGAGCACCGGGTCGAGGGTGACGCGGTTTTCCGGATTGGGAAGGTCGTCGCCGATGGCGAAGACGCCGATCGAATGGCCGAAATGGCGCTCGAACCAGCGATGATGATCCTGTCCCCACGGGGCGCGGGCGGAGGTGAACCACCCGGCGGCAAGCTCTCCGGCCGAAGCGCTGGAGGTGATGCAGTTGAAGTTGAAGCCGTTGACGAAGCCGCGCGAGACGTCCGTCTCGGCGAATTGCCGCGAGATCAGCGACGCGATATAGCCGATCTGACCGTCCACCGGCTCATCCACCCACATCTCGCAGGCCACGAGCGTGTGGTGCAGCAGATGGCGGCCCACCTGGTCGTTGCCGTTGGCCAGGTTGTCGGAGGCCAGCAGCAGGCGCGGCGTGCCGATGCCATTGGCGGCGAGGATGACGATTTTCGCTTTCTGGAAATGCTGGCGGCCGGTGTTGCGGTCGACATAGTGGGCGCCGGTCGCCCGGCCATCGGGGCCCTTCTCGATCTTCAGGACCCGGGCGTTGATGCGCAATTCGCAGCCGGCTTCGAGCGCCTTCGGCCAGATCGACATCGAATATTTGCTCATCGAGCCGCGCGCACAGCCGTTGCATATGCCGCAATTGTTGCAGCCCGGCCTGCCGTCATAGTCCTGCGTGACCGCGCCGGCCTCGACCGGCCACCAGTGCCAGCCCAACGTGTCGAAGCCGGACGCCAGACGCTTCGCCACCTTGGAAACCGGCATCGGCGGGGTCGGGCAACGCTCGCGCGGCGGCATCGCACGATCGCCCTGCAAACCGGACACGCCGACCAGCCGGTCGGCCGTCTCGTAGAAATCGGCGATATCCTCATAAGCGATCGGCCAGTCGGGCTGGAGTCCGTGCTCCGTGCCCTTGCGGAAATCCGAGGGGCGATAGCGCGGCCAGATCGCGCCATAGACATTGGTCGAGCCGCCCACCGCGTTCCACATCAGGATCTGCGAGGAGTCGGAATTGACCGGGAAGTCGTCCGGATGCGTGCGCTTGTTGACGTCCGGGCTCCATTTGGTGCGCCGCTGCCAGGTCCAGTCCGAATGCAGGTGCGGATGGTCCTGCGCTTCGACCCACGAACCCTGCTCAAGACATACGACGTCGAGGCCGGCTTCGGCGAGCACCAGCGCAGCCAGCGAACCGGTGGCGCCGGCGCCGATGATGAGGACGTCGCAAATACGTTCGGCAGTCATCTTTCGATCCCCCAGCGGGCAGTCTTGACGGTTTCCAGGTCGAGTTTGGAGGTGTCGAGCGGGACGACGTCCTCGGTGCGGAGATAGGAGCCGCGCTGATGATTCGGCGTGTCGCGCGCCGCATCGAACGGAGCCATCGGGTAGCCGTGGATATGCGGGTGCTGGGTATAGGGACGCCCGGTCTCGCGGATCGCCTCGACGACGAACGGCGTCTCGTAATAGGCGAGGACCGCGGCTGTGTAGAGCTTGTCGAACAGATCGGGTTCGATATCCTGGAAGCCTTTCACCGCCGTGATGCGCACCTGCGCATCCGCGCTTTCGAGAGAGCCGGCGCGCCATCCGACGAGGTCGGCCACCTTCTCCGCCAGATCGCCCGCATCGTCGCCGAACAGCCGCAGGGACAGGATGCCGTGGACCCCGGCCTCGGAGGCGGATGGCCATCTGTCGCTGCCGGGAATGAGCTCGTCGACGAGGAGGCGCAGCATGCGCGCCTTCTCGCCCGGCGAGAGGCGGGAGTTGCGGTCCGGTATTTTTGACGGGGGTTGCGGATTCATGCTGCCTGCGCCTTCATTTCAGAGTGTGATCGTCACCATCTTGAGTTCGGTCATGGCCTCCATGGTGTGAATGCCGCCCAGGCGGCCAATGCCGCTCTTGGTGCCCGAACCGCCGCCGAACGGCAGGTGGATTTCCCACCAGGTGCTGCCGGCATTGATGTTCACGATGCCGGCGGGAATGGCCTTCGCGACCTTGACGCCGCGCGTCACGTCGCGGGTGAACACGCCGACGGAGAGGCCGTATTCGCTGTCCAGCGCGAGATCGAGCGCCTCGTTCTCGTCCTTGAAGGCAAGAACAGGGACCACCGGTCCGAACGTCTCCTCGCGGTTGATCTTCATGTCGCGGGTGACGTCGCGGATGACCGTCGGCTCGAAGAAGAGACCGCTGCCGAGATCCGGGCGCGGCTTGCCGCCATGCAGGATGCGCGCGCCGGCGGCGACGGCATCGTCTATATGCTCCTTCACCTTGGCCGCGACCTTGGCGTTGTTCAGCGGACCCATGGTCGTGCCCTGGTGGAACGGATCGCCCGGCACCTGCCTGGCGGCATGCTCGACCAGCTTTTCGCAGAGCCTGTCGACGACGGAATGATGCGCCAGCACGCGTCCCGTCGCGGCGCAGACCTGGCCGGCGTTGAAGAAGGCTCCGCCCGCGGCCGCAGCGGCGGCCGCATCGATGTCGGCGTCCTCGAACACGACGACGGGCCCGTTGCCGCCGAGCTCGAGCAGCAGCGGCTTGCCGGCGCCACGCTCCGCGATGCGGCGTCCGGTCGCCGCGCTGCCGGTGAAGCCGATCGCCGCGACATCGGGATGGACCACCACGGCGTCCCCCGCCGTGGCGCCCTCGCCGATCAGAAGGTTGATCACGCCGGCCGGCAGGCCTGCCTTCTCGATCACCTCCATCAGCGCGCAGGCGACGAGCGACGTCGAGGGCGCGGGCACCCAGACGATCGTGTTTCCGGTGGCAATGCCCGGTGCCAGATACTCGACCGGAATATTGACCGGAAAGTTCCATGGCGTGATGACGCCATAGACGCCGCGCGGCTGGCGGATGGTCATGACCAGCTTGGTCGGATCTTCGGCGGGCAGCGTCTGGCCTCCCATCTGCTTGACCAGCTCGGCCGCCAGGCGGAAACCGTCGGCCGCCTTCCCGACCTCGCCCGTCGCCTCGGCCAGGATCTTTCCCTGTTCGAGCGACAGCAGGCGGGCAAGCGCGTCGCGCTGCGCGTCGATCGCGCTGGCGATGGCCACGCAAACCGCGGCGCGCTCGAACACCGGGGTCGCGGCCCAGCCGGCGGCCGCGGCCTTGGCGGCGGCAACCGCCCTGGCAGCGGTCTCCCGCCCGGATTTCGGAAGATTGGCGATGGTCTCGCCCGTGGCCGGATTGACTGCCGGCATCGTCTCGGGCTCGCTCACCCAGCTTCCGCCGATGTAGTTCGCCGTCTTGACGGCAGGCATGTATGGCGCGTCCATGGTTCCGATCCTTCCTATTCGGCTGCCGCGGCCACCGTCGCCGGGCCTGTGCCGACGTCGCGGCCGCCGATGACGAGCCCGGCTGCGATGAAGCGCTGCGGCACGGTGACGAACTCGCCGCGCGAGTCTTCGAGGGCAAAGGAGCCGTCGCGCAGCTCGAGAATGCTGGCATCGCCGGCCGCGCCCGGCCTGAGCGTACCGAGCTCCGGCCGCTGGACCGCCTTTGCGGGGTTCACGGTCGAAGCCGCGATGATGTCGCTCACCGACATGCCGAGCGCCAGGAACTTCGACAGGGTCGTCACCTGGTCGTAGGCCGGCCCGTCGATGCAGAGCGCATGAATGTCGGAAGAGATGGTGTCGGGCGCGAATCCCTCCGCCATCATGGCGCGCGCCGTCTTCCACGAGAAGGAGCCCATGCCGTGACCGATGTCGAAGAGCACCCCGCGCCGGCGCGCCTCCAGAACTTCCGGCTTGACCTTGCCGTGGCCGTCGACGGGCGCGTTGGGAAAGGGGCGGAAGCAATGCGTGAGCACGTCGCCCTCGCGCAGCCGCGACACGACCGCCTCGTAGGACGGCGGCGGCTCGTCGATATGGACCATCAGCGGCAGGCCGGTCTCGTCGGCGACCTGCAAGGCGACGTCGAGCGGAGCAATGCCCGCCGGGCCGGAGGCGATGCGGCCGATGCGCACCTTGACGCCGATGATCACGTCGCGGTTGGCGTTGATGACCTCGACCGCGTCGCGTGCGGCGAGCAGCCGGATATCGTGGCTCTCGCCAAGCATGACGTTCTTCGAGAAGGCGTAGATGCCGGCAAAGGAAATGTGCAGATAGACCAGGACCCGCGCCGTCGAGCGCTCGATGACGTGCTTGCGGAAGCCCGGAAAGTTGCCGGGTCCGGCGCTGCCGGTGTCGACGCATGTCGACACCGCGCTCTTGCGGGCGAATTCATCGGGATCGACGCCGAGCGACGTGCCGCCCCAATAGACGTGGGTGTGCAGGTCGATCAGACCCGGCGTGACGATCAGGCCGGAGACGTCGCGCTCCGTCCGGCCGCGCAGGCCGTCTCCGAGGGCGGAAACCTTGCCGCCGGCGAAGGCCACGTCCGTCACCCGGTCTATACCCTGCGACGGATCGATCACGCGGCCGTTCTTCAGTACAAGTTCATGGGTCATTTCTGCTGGCTTTTCAGATTACGGGTTCTCAGGATTGGTGATTGACGCACTGGCCGCCGTCAGTCGCGAAGAAGCGCAAGGCCTCCCTGGCCGCGCCGAGCGTCACGGTGTCGCCGGGGGCAAGGCCGGCCGGATCGACGCATGTCGCGCGCACGATGTGGTCGCCGACGGCGACGTCGAGGAATTGGAAAGGCCCGGCCGGCTCGACCAGCAGGAGCTCTCCTTTCAGCGTGAAGTCGCCGGCAAGCTCCGGCTGCGGCTTGAGGTCGTGCGGACGAACGCCGACGACGTGACCCTCGCGACCGCCGCAGATCTGCGCAGGCAGGAAGTTCATCTGCGGGCTGCCGATGAAGCCTGCGACGAAGCGGTTCGCTGGTCGCGCATAAACCTCCATGGGCGCCGCGAACTGCTGGACAGCCCCCTGGTTCATGACCGCGATCCGGTCCGAGAGCACCATCGCCTCCTCCTGATCGTGCGTGACGAAGATGACGGTGATGCCGAGCTCCTTCTGGAGCTTGCGGATCTCCGTACGCATCCGCACGCGCAGCGACGCGTCGAGGTTGGACAGCGGCTCGTCCATCAGGAGCACGGACGGATTGCGAACGATGGCGCGGCCGACGGCGACGCGCTGGCGCTGGCCGCCGGAAAGTGCCGCCGGCAGCCGGTCCAGAAGCGGCTCGATGCCCAATACGTCCGCCGCCCAGGCCACCTGCTTTGCGACGGTCGTTTCATCGAGCTTCTGCTGGCGCAGCGGGAAGGCGATGTTGTCCCGCACGCTCATATGGGGATAGAGCGCGTAGTCCTGGAACACGAGCGCGATGTTTCGCTCGCGCGGTCCCAGATCCGAGATCTCGTTCCCGTCGAAACGGATCGACCCTCCATTGATCTCCTCGAGGCCGGCTATGCAGTAGAGCAAGGTGGACTTGCCGCAGCCCGACGGACCCAGAAAGGAAATGAACTCGCCATCCTCGATGGAAAGATCCAGACCCTTGATGACGGCAACGTCGCCAAAACGCTTGCTCAGACCGGAAATCTTGATCGATGCCATGATGCAGACTCCGTTCAGCCCTTCACCGCGCCCGAAAGCGCGCCCTGGATCAGGTATCGTTGGAAGAAGAAGGTGACGGCCACCGGCGGCAGGATGGCCAGCACGCTCGCCGCGAAAAGCGGTCCGTACTCGTAGAAGCGGGCCTGGTTCAGGAAGCCGGCGATGACGACGGGAATGGTCTGCGTGCGCGGCGTCGACGTAAGGATCATCGCGAACAGGAATTCGTTCCACGACACCAGGAAGCAGAAGATCAGCGCGGCGATGATGCCAGGCCGCACGACGGGAACCAGCACCTTGCGAAACATCGTCCAGCGGCTGCATCCGTCCACGAGGGCCGCACGCTCCAGACTGAGCGGCACCGTCTCGAAGGCCGTCTTCATCATCCACGCCGCCAGCGGCATCAGAATGGTCGAATAGGCGATGATCATGCCGGGATAGGTGTCGATCAACCCGAGAGAGCGGAAGATCACGAAGAAGGGCAGGACCAGCGTCAGAGCAGGCACCATGCGGGTCAGGAGCAGGGCCCAGAGGCTGATCGAGAAGAAGCGGTTGCCGGCGTAGCGCGCGAAGCCGTAGCCGGCGAAAGTGCCGAGCCCGACATTCAGGACCGCCACGATGGAACCGATGAGGAAGCTGTTCAGCAGCGAGATCGGCACGCGCTGCGCCTGAACGTTGGCGGTGCCCTCCGCCATCAGCACCATCCGGTAGTTCTCGAACGTCAGCGTCGAGGGAAAGATGGAGGGCGGGGTGCGGATGAGATCGGTCGCAGGCGAAAGGCTGATGAAGACGAGCGCCGCCACCGGAAGAAAGGACCACACGAAGATGGCGACGATGGAGAAGCGGAAAAACAGCCGCGACAGGGTCTTGGCCGTCGCCGCGCTCACGATCCGCCGGCGGATCCTCGGCTTCATGACAACCATGGCGGGACGGGCGCGCACCACTTCGAGGGCGGTGTCCTCGCCCGTGCCCGCGGCCGCGGCTTTGGGCCTGCGCGGGCTCAGCACGAAGAAATAGAGGATGGCGCAGGCGAGGCTCAGGATCGTGAGCACGTAGAGGATCGCCGCCCCCTCTCCGAACTTCAGGAACTGGAAAGACTGCAGATAGCCGAGCCAGGAAAGCGTCATCGTCGCCGAGCCGGGCCCGCCGCGCGTCATGATCCAGATGATGTCGAAGGTCATGAACGCGTTGATCGTGGAGATGATCGTCGAGAACAGCAGCGTAGGCTTGAGCCACGGGAGCGTAATGGCGAGGAAGCGCTTTATCGGCCCCGCTCCGTCGAGGACCGCGGCACGATGCAGGTTCGCCGGCATGGATTGCAGCGCCGAAAGCAGCATGAGCGTCGTCAGCGGCGCCTGGTTCCAAATCTGCGTGAGCGCGACGAGGTTGAGCGCGCGGAACCCGTCGCCGAACCATGCGGTCGCATAGCGCCCGAGGCCGAGATCGTGGAGCAGGCCGTTCAGAAGGCCGAAATTGCCCGCATAGACGAAAGACCACAGCACGCCGATCGACACGGGCGCCATCGCCCATGGCAGAAGCACGATGCTGCGCAGAAAGCCGCGTCCGGCGAACCTCTCATTGAGCACCAGGGCGAACAGCGTGCCGAATACCGTGGTGCCGATCACCGCCAGCAGGGAGAAATAGCCGGTGCGCGCGAGCGACCACCAGAAATCGGCGCTCTGGAAGACCTTCGTGTAGTTGGCCAGGCCGACGAAGATCCAGCGCTTCGTGATGGGGTTCGTGCTGTTGAAGGAAAGATAGAGGCTGTAGATCAGCGGCAGGGCGACGATCACGACCATCAGGATCAGGGTCGGCGCGACGGTGAGGTAAGCAAAGCCGGGAAGCCGTCCGGCGCGCCGTCGCGGCGTGGAAAACTCGATGCCCTGCGTGTCTGTCGTCGCCGTCATCCGTTCCTCACAGACCATCGCGCGCTCCTTGCGGAGACGGCGACATGATTGGGGGCGGAGTAGAACTCCGGCCGCCACACGGGAGCATCGCGGCCGGGGATTTTATTCTACTGGTACTGCGCCTTCAGTTCCTGGGCCTTGCTGGCAAGGCCGGATACAAGCGCATCGGTCGAACTGCCGGAGCGGATGTATTCCTGCACCTGCTGCATCATGAACATGTCCCATTCCGGGAACCAGATTTCCTTGCCGATGGTGCGGGCGGTGGCCATGCCGAGCTGCTTGTCGGAGACGGCAAGGTCGCGCCACTTGGAGAAACTGGCGACCACGTCGGGATCGGACATGACTTCCTTGTAGGCCGATCCCAGGCCGAAATCGAGCGCCCAGCGCTTGATGACATGATACTGCCCATCCTTCGCCTTGCCTCCGAAGAACTGGAGCATGTTCCACACGCGCTCCTGGTCGACAGGCTGGGAACCCATCAGATAGGCGGCGGTCCATGCCATGGTCGAGTGCGTGGCGCCCGGCATCAGCGCGTTCCGCACCTTGCCGGCGATCTTCGAGACGGCCGGGTCGTTGGCGACCTTGTGGTTGTAATCGTGCACGACCATGAAGGTGTGGCGGCCGGAAGCGTAGCTGGGGACGCCCTCGCCGGGGAGCGTCATGATATCCTCGGCGACGAGCTTCTCCTTGTAGAGGGTCTGGTAGACCTCGAGAATCTTGCGCAGCGCCGGCTCGTCCACGAAATTGCCCTCGGCGTCGAACACCTTGGCGCCCTCGGAGTACCAGCTTGCGAACATGTTCCAGGACATGTTCGGCCATTGCTGCTGCCACATGCCATGGAAGGGCGCGTCGGAAATGCCGTCCGCCTTCAGCTTGCGGCAGACCTCCAGCACGGCGTCCCAGGTCTCCGGCACCTCGACGCCGGCCTTCTGGAGATGCTCTTCATTGTAGAGGAAGGTGTTGTAGCCGGCGTAGTAGGGCATTCCGCAAAATTCGCCGGTAGGCAGCGAAAGCGATGTCACGCTGACCGGGAACATGCCCGCCTTGATCTCGTCCACGCCCGGAAGTCCCTCGAGGCTGCGGATCCATTCGGCGGTATGCCAGCGGGCGATATAGTTCTCCTCGGAATAGAGCATGTCGATATGCTGGCCGGCGGTGAGCTTCGTCTCCGCCAGGGGATGATAGTCGCCCGTGATCAGCTCATAGGTTACGTTCTCGTCGTAGAGCTTCATGAAAGTCTTGACGTTCTCGTCGACGATCTGGGGCTGATACTGCCAGCCAGCAAAAGTAATCGGGGTGGAAGGAGCGGCGAAGGCGCGTCCGCCGAATGCTCCTGCCGCAGCAAAGGCCGCGGCTCCCTTAAGAACTTGACGTCTGGACGCAAGAAACCTCTCTAGCGGCAAAGTCATGCTAGTTCCCCTTCGCTGATAATATTTGTTCTTTTCTGGTCTGTTCCCGTACGTCCCGAGCCGAACCGTTTCCTTCCAGCCGGATGACTCCGTCCATTGCCGCAACTATGCGCGATTTCTTTTGCCTGTCTATAGAAATTTTGATTTTTGGATCATTTCGGATTTGGACACCCGCTTCCCGGCCGGGAAACGGAGGCACTTTTGATCGGAAAATGCAAAATGCCGAGTGCTGCGCTTCAATCGCAGAGAGGCTGCACGTCCGGTTTTTCGCGCATGGCCGCAAGCTGTTGCCTGATGCGGCGCAGCTTTTCCCGGCCCGTGTCCTTGCGCGCGATCGCGACGCCGTAGGCGATGATGTCGATAGCGATCAGATACGCATACCGCATGGTGGACGGGCTGAAGATATCCTCGTCCGGCGGGCTGTCCACGGCAAGCAGGTCGTCGACGGCCTCCGCAAGATCCGAATTGTTCGGAGCGAGCGCGACCGTGGTGGCGCCGTATTCGCGGGCCACCGACACTGCCCGCTCCAGTTCCGGGTTGCTGCCCGTCAGCGAGCAGCAGAGCACGACGTCGTCGCGGTCCACGGTGGCGGCGAGCATCAACTGCATCTGGTGGTCCGAGCACGGCACGACCCGGATCCCGAAGCGGAAGAAGCGGTTCTGAATTTCCTCGATCAGCCAGGACGAGACGCCGCCGCTGCCGAAGGCATAGAGCGTCCTGCAACCGGTGATCCGCTCTATGGCCCGGGCGGCCTGATCGAGATCGATCTTGTGGCTTATGTCGTCGATGATCTTCTGGGCGCGCTTGCTCACCCGTTCGGCAACCTCCTCGATCGAGGCAGGCGGCGTCGCCGGCTCCAGATAATGGATGCCGATGCGGACCGAACCCATGATCTTCAGCTTCAGGTCCTTCAGTCCGTCGCAGCCGAGCGTGCGCGCCAGGCGCGTGATCGTCGGCGCCGAGACACCCAGCCAGACGGCCAGCTCTTCGATGGGCAGTTCGACGAAGCGATGCGGATGCGCCAATATGGCGTCCGCAATGCGTCGGTTCGCCTTGGAAAAACCGTTACGCGCCTCGATGATGGTGCCCAGAATGTCTTGCCGCGGCCGTCGATGGCTGGCGTCGTGAGAGAGCTTGCCCGGCTGGGGGAGGCTGATCTGCGGTTCCCGATGTTGAGGCATGCGTGTCTCCCCTTCACCGGAGCAGCCCGTCCCGGGATCTAGGTGATATCGATACCGGACGGTCACCAGCCCCAAAGCATCCCGACGGAGCGATCACCAGAATCGTCACGCCAGCCGTCGGATCGGGGACACCGAGTGCGGCCATCTCGCACAGATGTCAACAAAGGCGTTGCGGCGGGCCAGGTCCGTCGCCGCGATCATTCAGTCAAGAACGCCGCCGCCGCCGATGACGTTCCGGCTTGCCGCGCCCGCGGTGGCGATGCCTGGGCGGCATCCGTTCCGGCTAAGAAGGCGGTACCGAACGAACAAGACCTGACAAGCTGGATGCCGGCGCCAGTTCGTCAAGTCGTCGCACATCACCGCTATCGAAGCCACGACACGGCGCTTCAGCCGGCCCGCTGCCCCCTTAGGCCGCCCTGCCGCAGCGTGTCTCGCACCTGTGCGAAGTCGCCGGGCGGCTGCACCGGACTGGCGAATCCGTGGCCGGTGTCGGGGGTCCGGCGTGGAGCGTCCCGACGAGTTCACCGTTGCGCAGGTTGAACCGCCACCAGGCGGGATCGTCCATGCTACAACCTGTAATAATCCACGTTCTCCGGCTCCAGCGGCTTGCGCCCGCGGATGTTGTCGACCAGCTTCTCCGCCATCATGATGATGGGTGCGTTGAGGTTTCCGGAGACGATCTGCGGCATCAGCGACCCGTCGACGATGCGCAAATTGTCGGTCTCGTGCACGCGCCCGTTTTCGTCCGCCACCGACATGTCGTCCCTGCCCATCCGGCAGCTGCCGCAAGGGTGGAACTGGGTACCGATCGAGCGGCGCATGAAGGCCAGGATCTCCTCGTCCGTCTGGACGTCCTTACCCGGCGCATCTTCCACGCCGCGATACTTGTCCCAGCCGCGCTGCGCGATGATTGCGCGCGTCATCTTCACCGCCTCGACCGCCTCGCGCTGGTCCTGTTCCGTCGACAGATAGTTGAAAACGAACTTTGGAGCCGCCATCGGGTCGGCGCTGGCCAGCCACACCCGCCCGCGACTGGTCGGACGCATCAGCGCGAAGAAGTACTGGAAGCCTTCCGACAGCGAGACTGTCCCGTCCTGGAAATCGCCCATGAGCGGAATGAATTCATACTGAAGGTTCGGCACCTTCAACGTGTCGTTCGTGCGCAAAAATGCTCCCGTTTCGAAATAGTTGGTATTTCCCAATCCGTTCTTGAACAGCAGCCAGCGCGCGGCCACCAGCGCGCGGCCTGGCAGGCTGAGGTGGCGGGCCAGCGAAACCCTGCCCTTCGCGGTATAGCGAACCGCGGCGGCGGGATGGTCCATCAGGTTCCGGCCGACGCCGGGGACATGGGCGACCAGGGGTATGTCGAGCGATTTCAGGGCGGCGCCGTCGCCGATGCCGGACAATTGCAGCAGTTGCGGCGTGTTGATCGCGCCGCCGGACAGGACCACCTCGCGCGCGGCCTCGAAGCTGAGCGGTCCGCCCTTGCCCACGGCATGGACGCGCACGGCGCGCTTTCCGGAAAACTCGATACGGGTCACATGCGTGTTGGTCAGCACCGTGAGGTTCGGCCGCGGTCCGGCCTGCCGCAGATAGGCCTGCGAGGTGCTCCACCGGATGCCGCCGCCGACATTGCGCTGGGTCACATGGACGCCTTCCTGGCGGAAGCCGTTATGGTCCGCGACCTGCTGCTGACCGGCCTGAAGACCCGATTCCAGGAACGCATCGTAAAGAGCGCCCTTTGCCGGGCTCGTCTCGATCCGCATCGGTCCGCTGCCGCCGCGATAGGTATCCGCGCCCCGATGGAAGGCTTCCGCCTTCTTGAAGTAGGGAAGGCAGGCCGCATAGTTCCAGCCGGGTACGCCCATGTCGCTCCAGTTGTCGTAGTCCCACGGATTGCCGCGTGCCCAGTTCATGCCGTTGATCGAGGACGACCCGCCGAGAACCTTGCCCCGGCCCTCATAGATCCGCCTGCCGTCGGCGCCGGGATCGGGCTCGCTGTAATAGAACCAGTTGTATTTGGCGCTGGACAGATGAACGCCGAGCGCGGCCGGCATCTGGATGTAGATGCTCCTGTCGCCGGGTCCCGCCTCGATGAGCAGGACACTGGTTCCGGGATCTTCCGAGAGACGCCCGGCGACGACGCTGCCGGCCGAGCCGGAACCGACGACGATGAAGTCGAAGCTGCGATCCTTCAAGTCTGCGATCCTCCTGCCGTATCGTCCGCCGATCTCGTTCGACGCTTGCCTTCGCCCCGCCTGAAACGATCCGCGAGCCTTTCCCTTGACATGTGATAATTCGCCTTCGTAGGTTACGCAACCGATTACGTAGCGCAAATTCCGGGAGTTCTTCCTGTCCAAGAGACCGACCATGGTCGATGTGGCCCGTGTCACCGGCGTGTCGACGGCGACCGTCTCCCGGGTGCTGGCCGGCATTCACGGGGCGACGTCTCCGGCCACGGCGGCTGCGGTACGCAAGGCGGCACGGGACCTCGGCTATGTCATGAACGGACTGGCGGCGGGTCTCCGCAGCCAGAAGACCAGGACCGTCGGCCTGGTTCTGGCGGATGTCAGCAACCCGTTCTTCGGACAGCTTACCAGCGGCGTCGAGAGCACGCTGAGTTCGGCCGGATATGGGGTCGTTCTCGTCAATACTAACAACGCTGCCGACGAGGAGCGTCGACTTGTCCACCTCCTGATCGAGAAACAGGTGGACGCGCTGATCGTCGCGCCGTCGGTGGTGAGCAGCGACCACATAGAACGGGCCATGCAACTGGGACTGAAGGTGGTGCTGGTCGACTCCGACCTGCCTGACCTCGCCGTCGATTGCGTCGTCATCGACAATGCGGCGATCGCCGACAAGGTTACCTCGTATCTCGTCGAACTGGGCCATTCGCGTATCGGCATAGTCACCGGCAATCTCGCGGCCGCATTCGACCGTGCCCGCCTGGAAGGCTACCGCCAGGCGCTGGACCGTCATGGCATCCCGGCCGACGACGCGCTCCAGATCTGCGGGGACCTGAATTTCGACGGCGGCCGCATGGCGGTCGGGGAATTGCTGAAGCTGCCCGAGCCGCCCTCGGCCATATTCGCCACCAACAATTTGATGACGGTGGGCTCTCTCGTGGCGATCACGGAGGCGGGCCTGTCCGCGCCGGACGACATTTCGCTGGTCGGCTTCGACGACCTCGAATGGTACCGGATCGTCCGCCCCCCGATAACGACGGTGCGGCAGCCCGCCTATGAGATGGGCAGGGCCGCTGCCGGGCGCCTGCTTGAGCTTCTCGCCAGGAAAGGCGCCGTCAAGCCGAAGAAACAGGTCCTTGAAGCCGACTTGATCGTCCGCGGAAGCGCCGGGCGTGTCCGCGAGGCAGCGCCATGAATGCCGGCCGATGGTCTGGCCGGAGCCGGAGAGGAATTATGCAGATGGGTGAAAGATGACTGGAAGGTTGAGCAATCGTGTAGCCGTCGTGATCGGCGCCGCGCAGGGGATCGGAACCGCGATCGCCGAGCGCTTCGCCGAGGAGGGAGCGTTCACGATCATCGGAGACATGAATGCGGAAAAGGGCCAGGCCCTCGCGGATCGGCTCGGAGCGAGGCGTGCGTGCTTCTTCGAGGCCGAAATCTCCAGGGAAGAAGACGTCGCCGCGCTCTTCGATTTCGCGGTGAAGAAGGCCGGACGTGTCGATATCCTGGCGCAGAACGCCGGCATCTACCCGCTTTCCATGATCGAGGATGCGACGCGCGAGCATTGGGAGCGCGTGTTCGCCGTCAACATGACCGGGACCTTCATGGCCGCACGGGCGTGCATCCCGCTGATGAAGGCGCAGAAATACGGGCGCCTCGTGTTCACCTCCTCGATAACGGGTACGAGGGTCGTCAATCCCGGCCACAGCGCCTATGCCGCGACGAAAGCGGGGATCAACGGATTCATCAAGGCTGCGGCCGTGGAACTCGCCTGCCACGGCATCACCGTGAACGGGGTCGAGCCCGGCAACATCCTCACCGACGGGCTGACCGCCGGACGGACGGTCGAGTACATCCATGCGATGGAGGAATCTATTCCCATGGGCCGGCTGGGCACGCCGCGCGACGTCGCCAACGCAGCGCTCTTCCTGGCGTCCGACGAGGCCTCCTACATCACCGGCACGACGATAGTCGTGGATGGCGGGCAGGTTCTGCCAGAAAGCAAGGATTTCAATGCCGGACTCTGAGCGCACCGGCGGAAGCGAGGAGATCCGCTTCTATCTCCCCGACGAGGCGCCTTATGGCGTCCTGGCCAACTATTATCCGTCCCCCGTCGAGCTCGACGGCGTGACATACAAGAGCGCGGAGCATGCTTTCCAGGCCTTCAAGGCGGCGCGAAAGGAGGTGGCGCAGTGGATCGCCGCCGCTCCGGACGCGTTCCTCGCCGCGGCCATTGGAGACAATCTTCCCGCGCATGAGATCGTTCCCCGCTGGAAGGAGCGGCGAGAGGAACTCATGCGGCCCATACTGAAGGCCAAGTTCGCGCAGAACGAGGCTTTGCGCGAACTCCTGCTCGGCACGAAGGACGCCGAAATATCGGAGTGGGTCCACGAGGACAACGAGACCAACCGGTTTTGGAGCAAGGTCGACGGCGTGGGCGCCAACGTTCTGGGAAAGCTGTTGATGGAGTTGCGCGCACGGATGGCGGAAACGGCATCGAGCGCGCTGCGCGGCACATAGCAAGAGAAGACGCGGGGAGGAACATGACGATCATCGATACCCATCTCCATCTCGTCGATCTGGGACGCCTGAGATATCCGTGGCTGGACGAGGTTCCGCTCCTCAACCGCACCTTTACCCTGCAGGAATACCTGAGGGAGGCGGCTCCCGCCGGCATCACGGCCATGCTTCACATGGAAGTCGACGTGGCAGAGGCCGACATGGAGGCCGAGACCGCGCTGGTCACGAGCATCGGAACGCCGGTGATCGGCGCGATAGCGGCGTGCCGGCCGGAAAACGCCGATTTCGAGGCTTTCTTCGAGCGCGTCGGTGCAAATCCGGCGGTAAAGGGTTTTCGGCGCGTTCTGCATACGGGCGCGCACGAGCAGATTGGCACCGCGCGCTTCATACGGAATATCGGCCTGCTCGCGCGCAGCGGGCACCCGTTCGACTTCTGCGTATCGCCACGACACATTCCGCTCGTGCGTGCGCTCGCCAAGGCATGCCCGGACGTCCAGTTCGTGCTCGATCACTGCGGCATGCCCGACATCAAGGGACGCGAATACCAGCCATGGGACGGTCATGTCCGGGAACTGGCGCAGCTCCCCAACGTCGCCTGCAAGATCTCCGGGGTCATCGCCTATGCCGATCCGCAGAACTGGTCCGTGGACGATCTTCGCCCCTATGTGGAGCACTGTATCGAGTGCTTCGGCTGGGATCGCGTGGTGTGGGGCAGCGACTGGCCGGTCTGCACGAAGACAGCCGGTCTTTCCCGCTGGGTCGCGGCCACCCATGAATTGACCGCCGGCGCGAGCTCCAGCGAGAAGGCACGCCTCCTGTCTGAAAATGCACGCCGCATCTATCGCTTGCCGAGAGAGGGAGGAACTGCCGCTTGAAGCATGATGCCGAAAAGCAGGAGGCTTTTCGAGGGCATGTCATGCGGAAGAGCAAGAAGTTGGCGCAGCCGGGCCGATCTGCAATCCGGGCAGGCCACTCTGGCGCGACGCATATTCGGTGGAGGCGAGGGCATCGCGAATTGCGGTGGCCGAACCTCCGGTAAATTTTCCAGCAGGCGCGATTCCGTGTTCGGGTTGCGCTAGAAGCGAGCAGGCTTATGGGGGTGCTTCTCCTCGAGGCCGGTCCAGCCGACAGGAGCATCTATATCCGCATGCCCGCCGCGCTCGGCGTCCCGCTCAGCAACAAGACGTTCAACTGGTACTATCACAGCGAACCAGACCCGTTCGTGGGTGAGCGCGCGATCTATGAGGCGCGGGGCCGCGTTCTCGGCGGCTCGTCCTCGATCAACGGCCTCAACTGGGTCCGCGGCAATCCCTGGGACTACGACAACTGGTCCACGAGAAAAGGCCTTGAAAACTGGTCCTATGCCCGTTGCCTTCCCTATTTCAGGAAGGCCGAGACCTTCAAGGGAGGCGCAAGCACCTATCGCGGCGGCTCCGGTCCGATGCGGGTGGAGGTGTGCCCGGCCGAGGGCGAACTGTTCGACGCTTTCCTCGAATCGGGCGTTCAGGCCGGATATCCGCTCAATGAAGACCACAACGCATTCCGCCAGGACGGCGTGCACAAGACCCAGCGCAACGTTCACCACGGCGTCCGCTGGAATACCGCCGAGGCCTATCTGAGACAGCCGGGGCACCGGTCCAACCTCACGATCAGGACCGGTGTGCACGTGACCGGCATCGAGATGTCGGGCAAGCGGGCGGTGAAGGTCCGCGGCGTGTCGAAGGCGGAGCCCGTCAGCTTCGAGGTCGGGCGGGAACTGATCGTTGCGGGAGGGGCCCTGAATTCGCCCCAGCTCCTCATGCTGTCAGGCCTGGGTGACGCCGACGCCTTGCGGGCGCTGGACATACCCGTCGTCGCCCATCTTCCCGGCGTCGGCCGGAACCTGATGGATCATCCGTGCACCATGGTACAGCACTCGATCGAGGGCGGCGCTTCGATGGCGTCCCGGTTGGGGCCGGTCGGCCGGCTCAAGATCGCAGCCCAATGGATGCTGTTCAAGAGCGGTTTGGGCAGCTCCAACTATTTCGAGACGGGTGCGTTCCTCCGTACGAGGGAGTCGGTCAAGGTGCCGAACCTGCAATACGAATTCATCCCGCTCATGGGCGAGTTTCACTACGGCAGCTTCAATCTCAGCGCCGGCTTCCAATATTTCTTCGCGCTCATGCGCCCCACCAGCCGTGGGCGGGTATGGATCGGAAGCGCCGACCCCATGGCCGCGCCCAAATTCGTCTTCAACTATCTTTCCACGGAAGAAGACCGGCAAGATGCCATAGCGGGCGTCAGAATCACTCGTGACGTGGTTTCCCAGTCAGCCTGGAACAGGAACCGGGGACAGGAAGTTTCGCCGGGCCCGGACGTCAGGACGGACGAAGAGATACTGGCGCACCTGAAGCAGGTGATCGGCACGCAGTATCATCCCTGCGGCACATGCCGGATGGGAACGGACGACATGTCCGTCGTCGATGGAAGCGGTCGCGTGCACGGGATGGACAATTTGCGCGTCATCGATGCGTCGATCATGCCGGAGATCGTCTCCGGCAACCTCAACGCCCCGGTGATCATGATCGCCGAGAAGCTTGCGGACGAACTGCGAGGGCGCACCCCGCTGCCGCCCGAGCAAGCACCCTATTACAAGGCGTAGGCAAGGGGCAGCGGGATGACGGAAGAAGCGATGAATCGGCAAGGCCCGACAGTTCAGCAATCGGTTGCGTATCCGTTGCCGCACTTCGATCTCACCGGTGAATGCAGCCGGAGGGGAACCAACGGTTGAAAATCTGCAGCGAAGACCAAACAGGAGGAAATGAGCAATGACAGACAAGTTGGAAAAGAGCGGGCATCCGCAGGGCGTCAGCGCCACCATCGATCGCCGCGGCGTTCTCAAGGGCATGGGGGCAATCGGCGCCGCCTCCGTGGCCGCCTCGACCTTCCGCATCAACTATGCGCGCGCCCAGACGCGCAAGCTGCGCGCGCTCATGTGGGAGCCGTACCTGCTCCCGGAAGTCGTCAAGGAATTCGAGGCCAAGCACAATGTCGAGTTCGCGCCGACATTTTTCGACGGCAATTCGGAAGCGTACAACAAGCTGAGGGTCGGCGGCACGAAGGACTTCGACCTCGTGCAGGCGGACGGTTTCTGGCCGCGCCTCTATTTTCAGGAGGGCCTGATCCGCGGCGTCGACTACTCCAAGATGCCCAGCACGGAGAACTTCTTCCCCATCTTCAAGCCGGACAGGTTCGACATCCTGGTCGATAAGGCGTCGGGAACGAAGTTCGGCGTTCCGTTCTGCTGGGGCAGCTACGGCATCACCTACAATGCCGATGGCATCTCGCCCGAGAAGGCTTCGAGCATCGAGTGCCTGTTCGATCCGGAGTTCGCCGGGCGCCTGTCGGCCAACGCCCGCTTCGAAGAGAATATCGCGCTGGCGGGCGTGCTGGTGACCTACCGGCTCGGCACGCGTGACAAGCCGCGCCCGGACGGCAAGCCGTTCAACCCTTACGTGCTGACCGACGAGGAGCTTGCCGAAGTCGAAAAGCTGCTGATCGAGCAGAAGAAGCTGTTGCTCACCCGCTATCAGGACAACGGCACGCTGTTCCAGCTTCTGGCCAGCGGTGCCATCGTGGCAGCGCCGGAATTCGCGCAGGTCTATCGCCAGCTTCTCGCCAAGGTGGCGGAAGGCGAGGTGACGGGCGACATCCGCCACACGCTGATCCCCAAGGAGGGCGGCCTCGGCTGGGTGGATACCTTCCTCGTCTCCTCCGGCGTCGCGGACGGCGATCAGTTCGACCTTGCGCAGGATTTCATCAACACGATGATATCGCTCGACAACATGAAGGTGATCGGCGACCGGACGGGCTGCTCCACCACCATCGACCTGCGCAGCGTTTCCACGCCGGAGCAGCAGAAGTTCTTCCTCATGGATCGCACGGAAGAGTTGGCCGACATGTTCATGTTCGATCAGCCGTCTTCCCCCGAGAAGTGGGAAAGGGTCTGGTCGAACATGCAGGCCGCATAAGAGCTGTGCGCTCGCTCCGGCGGACGGTTTCGCCCGCCGGAGCCCTCACGACCGATTTGGGATGGAAGGGATCGGAACTTGTATATCAGCCTCGAAGGTATCTCCAAGCGCTACGCCGCCGTGACGGCCGTCGACGAGGTCGACATCGCCATCGGCAAGACGGAATTCGTCTCGCTGCTGGGGCCGAGCGGTTCGGGCAAGACGACGCTGCTTCGCATCATTGCGGGGCTGGAGCGCCCGACCACAGGGCGTGTCCTGATCGACGGCGTGGACGTCACCGATCTTCCGCCGCACAAGCGCGGCATAGCCATGGTCTTCCAGGAATTTCTGCTGTTCCCGCACCGCACTGTCCGTGAAAACCTGGCTTTCCCGCTGCGCATGCAGCAATTGTCGAAGGAAGAGATCGCTTCGCGCGTGGCGTGGGCCGCCGGCATCCTTTCGCTGGAGGGGCTCGAGGACCGCTATCCCAACCAGCTTTCCGGCGGCCAGCAGCAGCGCGTGGCGCTCGGCCGCGGGCTTGTCGCCCATCCCAAGGTCCTCCTGCTGGACGAGCCCCTGGCCAATCTGGACCGGGAGCTCAGGCAGGAAATGGAAGTCGAGATCCGGCGCTATCAGATGCAGCTCGGAATCCCCTTCATCTATGTCACCCACAACCAGGAAGAGGCGATGAGCATGAGCGACCGCATCGCGGTCGTCTCCAAGGGAAGGATCGAGGACTTCGCCGAACGCTCGGAAGTGTACGACCATCCCAAGACCGCCTTCATCGCGCAGTTCGTCGGCCGCTCCAGCCACTTCAATGGAACCGTCTCCGCCGTCTCCTCCGAGGGCGCGTCCGTCGATATCTCCGGCGTAAAGCTGCATGTCAGCCGCAACGCGAACCTGAAGGCGGGGCAGAGGGTCGTGGTGTTCGTCAAGAACGAGAAGGTTCAACTCGAAGCCCGGACGGATACGGCGCGGGCCAATTCGATCGACTGCAGGATCAAGGATATCATCCTGCGCGGGGCCTATGCCGAATATATACTCGATGCGCCTGCGCTGGGCGCAGAGCTGGTCGCGACGCGCCCGCGCAGCGAGACGGTCTTCACGGCCGGGCAGGAGGTGCGCGCTTTCTGGAGCGGCGATGCTCCCGACATCTTCCCCGCGGACAAGGCGGCGTGAACCCATGACGCACAAGACGAAAGCTGTCCTGCTTCTCGGCATCCCCACGGCCTATCTGGTCCTGCTGTTCATCCTCCCGATCATCTCGCTCATCGTGCTCTCGTTCTGGAAGACGGAGAGCTACCATCTCGTCTATGAGTGGAACATCCAGAACTACGTCACGGTGTTGACGGAAGGCGCCTATCTCACCTTCCTGATCCGATCGATCGTGGTGTCCGTGATCGTGTCGGTGCTTGCCACCGCCATCGGCTGGATCGCCGCCTATGCCATATGGACCTATGGCGGCCGCTTCCGCCTCCTGCTGGCCCTTGCCTTCGCCGTTCCGTTCTTCACGGGCGAAGTCCTGCGCGTCATCGCGCTGCAAGGGCTCCTCGGACCCGTCGGTCTCATCAACGGCACGTTGATGAAATGGGGCTTCGCCCCCGTCCGTGCCCTGATGTACTCCAACGTCGCCAGCGGCATCGGCCTCTTCTATCTCTACCTGCCGATCGCCGTCACGGTCATCTATCTGTCGCTGCTGAACCTCGACCGGCGCCTGATCGACGCGGCCAAGATTTTCGGCGCCGGGGGCTTCCGCTCCTTCATCGAGATCACCTTTCCGCTGAATCTCGTCGGCACGCTGATCGCGTTCGCACTTTGCTTCATCCCTTGCATGTCGGCGACCCTGTCGCCCCGCTTTCTGGGCGGACCGAACGGCACGCTTTACGGCATGGCGATGGCGCAGCAGTTCGGAGAATCGGGCACCTGGGCGCTGGGAGCGGCCATGGGGGTGATCCTGTTCCTGTTCTCGCTTCTGGCGGTCGTGCTCATCGCAAGCTGCCTGGATCTGCGGCGGACCGGCTTCACCGGATTCGGGAGGAACTGATGACGATTTCCCGCCTGAAGCGCAAGGCGACCAAGGGCCTGCTCCTGCTGGTCCTGGCGCTCACCTATGTCTTCCTCTTCCTGCCTCTCGTCCACATCGGGATCGCGGCTTTCGCCCGAAACTTCACCTATCCGTATCCGCCGCTGTGGACGCTGGAGACGGTCGCAAACATGTTCGCGAACAACCTCTACAGGACGTCGTTGCTCAACAGTTTCATTCTCGGCCTGGGGTCGGCGGTCATCGCGACAGTCTTCTCCACCATCGCGACATTCGGCTTGCTCAGATATGCCGGCCGTCACGTCGCGAAGTTCGTGCTGCTGTTCATGGCCCCGCTTTTCGTGGCCGAAGTGCTGCTGGGCATCTCGTCCTCCATCCTCGGAGGGTTCTTCCTCCAGATCCCGGGCAATCTGATTTCGGCGATGCTGGCCAATTCCATCCATTGCTTCAGCTTCGCGTTGCTGATCATGGCCACGCAGCTCTACCGCTACGACTGGCGGCTCGACGAGGCGGCCATGGTCTTCGGCGCATCGCCCGCACAGACCTTCTTCGAGGTGACATTGCCGCTGATCTGGCCGGGCTTGCTCAGCGCCTTCATCATCTCGCTCATCCTGTCGTTCAACAATCTCGAGATCTCGTTTTATCTTCTCGGCGCGACACCGACGCTGCCGTCCATGGCCTGGGGCGCGCTTCGCCACGGCATCAAGCCGGAGCTCTATGCGTTGGCGACCGTCGTCAACATCGTCGTCTTCGTCATCCTGGCGGTCATCTTCGTCCTGATGAAAACCGGCTCGGTGAAGTTCGGCTATCGACCTGAGCGGGAGAGCAGCATCGTATGAGCGAGCTGCCTCCTTCGGGACCAGCCTCTCAGGCGTCAGGCCCGACATGGCGCCGCGCAACGGGTCGTGCTCTTTCTCGAGGTCCGCTGAGGCGCTTCGCCCCGAGTCGGGCCGGGGAGCCGCGAGGAAACACCGCTCAGGCCGCGGTCCGTGAGCTTGCCAAGCCGCCGGATCCAGCCGGATAGGCTGCGGGCGAAAGGGCAGAGCTTGCGATGCGGTCGATGTGCTCGTTCTATGCCTATGTTTCGATCCGTTGACCGTCGGCATCGAAGAGATGGGATTGCATCGGATCGAACAAGAGGCCGATCTCCTGCCCCTTGCTGAAATCGGCCTTGCCGCGGTGCTCCACCGTGAGCAGGTCGTCCAGTCCGTCGAGTTGGACATAGAGCAGGCTCGAACCGCCGAGATGCTCGACGACGACGATACGGGCAGGAACGGCTCCGTTGCTTTTCGCCTCGCCGACCGAAATGACGTCCGGACGGATGCCGACCTCCACATTGGCCCCTTCAGGGATCGAGAGGTTCCTGGCGGCCGTCAGCACCATCCTTCCGGACGCGGGAACCGCCAGTTCGGTTCCCTTGTCCGAATGCCGGGCGACGGCCGGAATGAAGTTCATCTTCGGCTGCCCCAGGAAGCCCGCGACGAAGCGGTTCGCCGGCCTTTCGTAAAGCTCCAGCGGCGAACCCTGCTGTTCGATCTTTCCTTTGTTGAGGATGACGATGCGATCGGCCAGCGTCATCGCTTCGACCTGATCGTGGGTCACGTAGATCATGGTCGTCCGCAGCCGTTCGTGCAGCCGCGCGATCTCGACCCGCATCTGCGCCCGCAGGCCGGCGTCGAGGTTCGACAACGGCTCATCGAACAGGAAGACCTGCGGCTGGCGCACGATGGCCCTACCGATCGCGACGCGCTGGCGTTGCCCGCCGGAAAGCTCCTTCGGCTTGCGGCCGAGCAGATCCTCGATCTGCAGGATGCCGGCGGCTTCCGCGACCTTGCGGTCGATCCCGGCCTTTTCGGTGCCCAGCATCTTGAGCGCGAAGCCCATGTTCTCGGCAACGGTCATGTGCGGGTAGAGCGCATAGGACTGGAAGACCATGGCGATGCCGCGATCCGCCGCAGCCACCGTGTTCATGGGCTTGCCGTCTATAAGCAATTCGCCCGACATGACTTCTTCCAGCCCCGCGATCATGCGCAGAAGCGTGGACTTGCCGCAGCCCGACGGCCCGACGAAAACCACCAGTTCGCGATCCTCGATCACGAGCGAGACGTCGCGGACGGCCTCGATCCTGCCGAAAGACTTGGTGACGTTTCTCAATTCTACGGAAGCCAATGCCCGTCCCCAGATTCTTCAGTCACGGAGTTCTTCAGTCATTCGCCTCGACAGATCGACGCGACCTGTCCCGAAATGGCGACGCGCGGCCATGAGCCGGTCTCGTATGCGGGAAAATTCGGGCCGGCGCAGCAGTGCTCCCTCGTGGCCGTCCGGCCGCATCCTGAGCGGATGGTTAAAGGCTCCATTGCCGTCATCTGCCATATCTTATCCCTTGACCGCGCCGCTGAGCAGGCCCTCGACGACGAAGCGCCAGACGAACACGACCAGCACCAATGTCGGCACGATGGCGATGAAGATGCCGGTGTTGAGCAGGCTCCACGAAACGTCCGTGTTGCGCGCCAGCGCGGCCATCACCACCGAGACGGGACGCGTGGCCGCGTCGCCCGAGAGCACCATGGAGAACATGTATTCGGAATAGGAAAGCATGAAGGCAAACAGGCCCGTGGCGCCCACCGAGGGAAGCGCCAGCGGCAGGGCTATGCGCCAGAAGGCCTGGAAGCGACTGCAATGATCGAGCGCCGCCGCCTCGAAGATCTCATTCGGCATCTTGCGGAAAAAGACGGAGAGGATGAGTACGGTGAAGGGCAGCGCCTTCGCCGTGTGCACGAGGATGATGCCGGCTTGCGTCCCCACGAGGCCGAGCGCCTGGATCATCATGTAGATCGGCGTGACGAGCGCGACCGCGGGCACGAGCGGGCTGAGGATCAGGAACATGAAGGTCAGCTTCTTGGCCGGGAAGACGTAGCGGGCGAACACGTATGCCGCCGGCGCGCCGAGCAGCAGGTTGAGCACCATCGACGACAGAGCGATGACGGAGCTGTTCAGCAGGCTTCGCGGGACCTGCCGGGCGGCGTCGGAAATCATCGCGCGATTTGCGTTCTCGGCGAGGTAGGAATCCGGCAACTGGCCGGTGAAGACGTAGCGATAGGTCTCGAAATTGAGCCCCTCGCTGAACAGTCCCTTGCTGGCATCCATCATGATGCGGTCGGGCACCACGCTGCCCACCGCGGACAGGATCACCGGTCCGCCGGCGAACAGCACGATAAGCGTTGCGAACAGGAAGGTCAGGAACGGGTTCAGGTTGCGCCGCATCTCACTCGCTCGCAAACAGATCCGACGGCAATGCACGCGTGATGGCGGCGATCAGCACCGCCGAAATGGCGACGACGATGAAGGCGACCGCCGACCCGGTGCCGAAGTCGTACATGGAGAAGCTTTCGCGCCATATCTGGAACGAGAGCAGCGTCGTCGCGGTCCCCGGTCCGCCTCCCGTCATCGCGTAGACGAGGTCGTAGCTCGTGAACGCCGTGAGCGCGTTATAGACCACCAGCACCACGATCATCGCCTTGATCTCGGGGAAGACGATATGGCGGAAGCGCTTGAGCGGGCTGCGGCAATCGATGGCGCCCGCCTCCAGGGTCTCGGAGTTGATCCCCGAAAGCGCAGCCATGATCAGCACGACCGCGAACGGTATCTGCGTCCAGACATGAGCGACGACGACCGAGATGAGCGCCAGCCTGGGCGAAGTCAGCCAAGGGATCGACCCGTTGATCAGGTGAAGGTCGCGCAGCAGGCCGTTGAGCACGCCGAAGCTCGGATGGAACACCCAGATCCACAGCACCGCGCTGATTGCCCCTGGCAGGACCCACGGCAGCAGGACGATCGAGCGGACGATCTGCGAGCCGAAGAAGCGGCGCTGCAGGAAAAGCGCCACCAGCGTTCCGACAATGACGACGAGCGGCGTGGCGAGCGCGGTGAAAAGCAGCGAATTGCCGAGCGCGTCCCGGAAATAGTTGCTGGTCACCACCCGCTTGTAATTATCGAGCCAGACGAACGGCTCGCCCGGAAAGAGCAGCGTCACCGAATGCAGGCTGACCCACAACGCATAGGCGACCGGATAGATCGTCATCAGCGCGACCGGCAGCAGCGCAGGCAGCAGCCAGTATGCCGGGAAGCGTTTTATGGTCCACATGAAGCCTTCACCGAACCTGCCCGTCGTGAGAGCTGGCGGGCGACGTCCGCCGCCCGCCCATGCCGTCGAATGGCCTAGCGGTTGGCGAATTGCTCCTTGAGCTGGTTCCAGCGCTCCGCGCCGTCCTTCATGGTCTGCTCGACGCTTGCCTCGCCGACCATGGCCTTGGCCAGAAGCGGCCGGAAATAGGCGGACCAGACGGAGCTGTATTCCGTGTAGGTGCCGGCCTTGGCGGCCGCCGCCTGATCGCCAAGCGCCTTGACGTCGGCCCACTTGCCCCAGGCGTCGATGACGTCCTTGTCTTGGAACAGCGGCAGCTGACCGAAGCCGAGGCCCTTCTCCACGGCCCAGCGCTTGGCGACCGTGTAGGGCTTGCCGGCCATGAAGTTGACGAACTTCCAGGCGGCCTCGCCGCGCGCGGGATCGGCGGCGGCCTGAGCCGTCACGACATAGGATTTGGCGAAGCCCAGCGTCGAATGCTTGGAGCCGGGCATCGGGGCTAGGGCGAATTCGCCGGCGCGCGGCTGATCGGCGGCGTTGTTGAGCGCGGCGAGCACATAGGTATAGACGATCGTGAACGCGTGAGCTCCGGTGTTCATCGCCGGGATGATCTTGGATTCATGCGTCTCGGACTGCACGAGACCCTTGGAATAGGCGTCGGCGATCCATTGAAGCTGCTTGTACGCCTCGTTGTTCGGGTCGGCGAAAAGCGGGTTCAGGTCCTTGTCGAAAAGCTCGGCGCCCCGTCCGTAGGCCTGCGCGACGAAAGCGTCGTAGAAGTTGGGCAGTTCCTGGTTGTATTCGTAGACGATCGGATGCTCCATGCCGCCGGCCTTGAGCTTTTCGGCCGCGGCGGTCACGTCCTCCCAGGTCTGCGGCACGGGAATGCCGGCATCGGTCAGGATCTTCTTGTTGTAGATGAAGGAGATCGTGTCGGCGTAGTAGGGAAGGCCGTAGACCTTGTCCTTGTAGGTCACGTCGGTAAGCGCGAAGCCGGCGATATCCTTCGCCAGGTCTTCGACCGCGCCAGCCGGCGCGACGGAATCGAGCGGCGCGATGAAGCCGGCCGCGCCCCAGGCCGGCAACCAATCCTGACCGCCATAGATCACATCGGTCGTCGTGCCGCTGCGAAAGCGCAGGACGAGGCTGTCCTGATAATCCGGCCACGTATAGTCGGTCACCTTGACCTTGATGCCAGGGTTCGCTTCCTCGAATTTCTTGACATTGTCCTGGATGGTATCGAGCGAGTAGTTCCAGACAACGAATTCGAGCGTGATGTCCTCGGCGACCGCGCGCTGGACGGTGAAGGCACTGAAGGCCAGCAGCCCGGCGGCGAATAGCGTTTTCATCCTCATCGTGTTCCATCCTCTCTTTTCGGCGATGCCGGCAAAGGCTCCCCCGCCCCGACATTCTATTTGTTCGTTGACATTGGGCGTCGAGGGCCGAACTATAAGAACCAATCCGGATCAATTGCAACCGCTTTTCACGGCAGGACGAACCGACGTTGGAAATTGCATATCCCCTTCGGATGCATGTCCGGCGAGGATAGCGGAACCGGTCGCATCAGGGCGGTATGGCAGCGACGTGCGACCTCAAGACGGCAACCTTTTCGGTGAAATGATGCGCTTCGAAGAACTGACCTCCCCTGAAGTCGCCGCCCTCGACCGCGACAAGACCGTTCTCGTTCTGCCGCTCGGCTCCGTCGAGCAGCACGGCAACCACATGCCGCTCGGCACGGATACGCTGCTTGTCCATTCCGTGTCGCTCGCAGCCGCCGGACGGGGTTCCGCGCCGGTGGCCGTCCTGCCGCCGCCCTGGTACGGCTTTTCCGCCCACCATATGCGCTTTCCCGGAAGCATCACGCTGCGGGCCGAGACTCTGATGGCCGTGACGGAAGACATCGTCGTCTCGCTCGTCAAACACGGTTTCCGCCGCATCCTCATCGCCAACGGCCACGGTGGCAATGGCGGCGTCATCGACGTGCTTGCCTCACAGCTGGGCAACAGGCATTACGGCAAGGCACGGATTGCCGCGCTGACCTACTTCGCGCTTGCGCGCGACGCGATCGCCGCCCTGCGGCGGTCGCAACCGGGCGGCATGGGCCATGCCTGCGAATTCGAGACGGCCCTGGTTCAGCACATCCGGCCGGACCTGGTGAAAATGGAACGAGCGGCGGCAACCTATCCCGATCCGGGGTCGCCCTATCTGACGACCGATCTGCTCGGCGGATCGGCGGTCAAGACCTATCTGGACTTCGCCGACCTTTCGCCCACCGGCACTTTGGGCGATCCGTCCCTGGCCACGCCGGAAGCCGGCGCCAAGTTCTTCGAAGCCGCGGTTTCCGCGCTGGCCGCCTTCATCGAGGACTTTCGCCGGTGGCCGCTGCCTGGAACGACGTCATGAACGGCGCAATCGATCCCCCATTGCGCACGAATGGTTGACGATGGGGATCCGCTCTGCTCATAGCCGGGTTCCTTGTCAGGAAAATCGCAAATGTCCTCCGATCTTGCGCTTGCGCAGCTCGCCGCCATCGCTACCAACGACCGCGCCACGCCTTCACTGGTCTACCGTGCGCTCCTGAGGAGCATCCGTGACGGGTTCATGGTGCCTGGCGCCAAGCTTCCCAACGAGCGCGAGCTTGCCCAGCAGCTGAACACCAGCCGCACCGCCGTCCGCAGCGCGCTGGCCATGATGGAACGGCAGGGGCTCGTGCTGCGGCGCGTCGGCAGCGGCACCTATCTGACCGACGACGCCGATCTCGTCTTCGACCGCATGGACCAGACCAATATCGGCGTGCACGAGGCGATCCCTTCATTCGCGGAAATCGTCGAGGGGCGGCTGCTGTTCGAACCGGCGATGATGCATCTGGTCGTCAACCGCGTGCAGGACGACGAGATCATCGGGATGCGCAGCACGCTCGAACAGATCCTCGCAGCCCCGACATGGGAAGACTTCAAGGAGCAGATATACGATCTCCATCGGCAGATCTTCACCAGCACCAAGAACAAATTCATGGTGCAGATCATGGGCAATATCCTTGCCGACCGCCGCGCGGTGCTGTTTGACGGTCGCGACACGGACAAGCCCGCACCGCAGGCCGTACGGGAGCAGACGCACAAGGACCTGAAGACCATCGTCGATGCCATTGCCGCCCGCAACGGCAAGCTGGCCGAAGAACTCGTTGCCGATCATCTCATGCGGACGCTGGCGACCATCAATATCTGGCAGTGACGAGCCGGAACGTTCGCGACGTCGCCTGCTCGCGATGGGGGCTACAGAGACCGGCCGAAAAAGCGAGCGAGCGGGCTTGGCGCGAGTCTGACGGCAGCGGACCCATGGCCACCCGCCCGATACCGGAATCGGACGGTTGGCCGTAGCTTTTGTTTTCTCACCGCTTTTGCCGAAAACCGGCTTCGGCCGCCGGGCAGGTCGCAAACCGGCATACCGAGACTTTTCCCGAATACCTGAGGGCGTGCGCCGCCGCTTTGCAACGGGCTCATCCGGGCGGAGTCAGGATGTCGAAGACGGCGCAAGCACCGCGACGGCGGGCTGGTCGGGATCGGCGCGCGCCTGCGCCTTCCGGTATTCCGCAGGCGTCATTCCGCGCTCCGCCTTCAGCGTCCGCGCCAGATGCGGCGCGTCGCAAAAGCCGCAGGCCAGCGCGATCGAGGTTATGCTGTCCCGAGAAGAGCGCAAGCGCAGCATCGCCTTGTCGATCCGCAGATCCAGATAGAGCTTCTGCGGCGATGTCTTCAGATCGGCCAGGAAGCGCCGCTCCAGCGTGCGCCGGCCCACGCCAAGTTCCTGCGCCAGCCTCTCCACGGTCTTGGGCACCTCGATATGCTGCTGCATCCGCAGCACCGCGCGCTTGACCAGCTCGTCTTTTGGCTTGCGCGGCAGGAGCGGGCCGGGCTGGGCGCGCTCGCCGCTCAGCGCATCCTCGATCATCATGATGTTCAGGCTCTTGATCGCCGCCGACTGTCCGATATGGCGCTGTACCAGGAAGGCCGCCAGATGCGCCGCCCCATGCCCGCCCGAACAGGTCAGGCGATCGCGGTCGACGACGAAGATCTGCTCCGAAACCGGCAGTTCCGTCTCGAACCGATCCACGAAATCCTGATGGTGAAACCAGCTCACGCAGCAGCGATAATCCTTCAGCAGCCCGGCTTCCTGCAGGATGAAGACCCCGGTGCAAAGTCCGACCAGCGGCGTTCCGGCAGCGGCGGCGGCGCGCAAAAACGTCACCTCGGCGTCGCTCAGCGCCGCGCGATCGCTGATCAGGCCGCCCACGACGACCAGATAGTCGAAATTTCCCGCATGACGCAGCCGCGTGTCCGGCTGCACCCGTACGCCGCAGCTCGAGCGGATCATGTCCGCGCCATCGGACAGGACGGTCCAGTCGCACAGGATGGGGCGCGACTTGTCGGCCTCGTCGGCGGCCAGCCTGAGCACGTCGACGAAGTTCGCGAAGGCCGACAGCGTGAACCGGTCGGCCAGCAGGAAGGCGACGCGCAGGCGCCTGCGGCTTTGAGCGCTCAGACGGGCCATGACGCAAATCCACATTCAGGATGGCGCAAAAATTCCTGCTCATGCTGTGCAGATACGCCATCTGCTGTCCAGCCTTTCCTCAATCGGCAGTCGCGACATGACACGTTTCAGCGCCTTTTCCCTTTTGAAGAACGCCCTGACCGGCAACAAGAACTGGACGGAGCAATGGCCTGACAGCCAGCCGAAGGCCGAATATGACGTGGTGATCGTCGGAGCCGGCGGGCACGGGCTGGGCGCGGCCTATTATCTGGCCAGGGAGCACGGGATCACCAATGTCGCGGTGATCGAAAAGGGCTGGCTCGGTGGCGGCAACACCGGCCGCAACACCACCATCATCCGCTCCAACTACCTCTACGACGAAAGCGCGCGGCTGTACGACCATGCCGTAGACCTGTGGGAAAACCTCAGCCAGGAACTGAACTACAACGTCATGTACTCCCGGCGCGGCGTGCTGATGCTCGCCCACAACGTCCACGACGTCCAGAGCTTCAAGCGCCACATCCATTCCAACCGGCTGAACGGCGTCGACAACCGCTGGCTGACGCCTGAGGAATGCAAGGAATACTGCCCACCGCTGAGCATCTCCCGCAGTGCCCGTCATCCGGTGATGGGCGGCGCCTTGCAGGAACGCGCCGGCACCGCACGGCACGATGCTGTGGCCTGGGGCTATGCCCGCGCCGCTGCGGCCCGCGGCGTCGACATCGTCCAGAACTGCCCGGTGACGGCGATTCGTCGCAATGCCGACGGTTCGATCGCAGGGGTGGAGACCGCCAAAGGCTTCATTAGGGCCAAGAAGGTCGCCGTCTCGGCAGCAGGCAACACGTCCGTGGTGATGCAGACCGCCGACGTGCGGCTGCCGCTGGAGAGCTATCCGTTGCAGGCCTTGGTGTCGGAGCCGGTCAAGCCGATCTTCCCCTGCGTGGTGATGTCGAACGCGGTCCACGCCTATATCAGCCAGTCCGACAAGGGCGAGCTGGTGATCGGGTCGGGCACCGACCAGTATACGAGCTATTCGCAGCGCGGCGGCCTGCCGCTGATCGAGCACACCATCGCCGCCATCGTCGAGATTTTCCCGATCTTCAACCGCATGCGCATGCTGCGCAAATGGGGCGGCATCGTCGACGTGACGCCGGACCGCTCGCCGATCCTCGGCAAGACGCCGGTGAAGGGCCTCTACGTCAATTGCGGCTGGGGCACGGGCGGTTTCAAGGCCACGCCTGGCTCGGCCCATGTCTTCGCCCACACCATCGCTCGCGACGAGCCCCATCCGATCAACGCGCCCTTCACCCTGGACCGATTCCGCACCGGCCGGCTGATCGACGAGGCCGCCGCCGCTGCCGTCGCGCATTGATGCGCGCCACGATGAACGCGCCTTGAGGACCGACCCATGCTGCTGATCCACTGCCCCTATTGCGACGAAACCCTGCCCGAGGCCGAGTTCACCTATGCCGGCGAGGCACATGTCTTCCGGCCGGCCGATCCGTCGTCGCAGACCGACGACCAATGGGAGGGCTTCCTGTTCATCCGCGCCAATGTGCGCGGCCCGCATTACGAACGCTGGCGGCATCTGCATGGCTGCGGCCGCTTCTTCAACGCGGTGCGCGACACGGTCAGCGACCGCTTCCTGACGACCTACAGAGCGGGCGAGCCGCGCCCAGCGCTTGCCACCCTGACGGAGGAGCCGAAATGAGCCGCTATCGCGTTCCGGGCCGAGGGCGGCTCGATCACGGCAAGCCCGTCACCTTCACCTTCGACGGCAGGACCTATCAGGGCGTACGTGGCGACACCGTGGCCTCGGCGCTTCTGGCCAACGGCGTCCATCTGATGGGGCGCTCCTTCAAGTATCACCGTCCGCGCGGACCGATCGCCGCGGGCTCCGAGGAGCCCAACGCCCTGATCGGCACGCGGCGCGGGCCCGGCCGGTTCGAGCCGAACACCCGCGCCACGGTGCAGGAGCTCCGCGCCGGGCTGGAAACCGCTTCGCAGAACAAATATCCCAGCCTGAAATTCGATGTCGGCGCGATCAACGACGCCGCCTACATGCTGTTCTCGGCCGGCTTCTACTACAAGACCTTCATGTGGCCGAAGAGTTTCTGGCACAAGGTCTACGAGCCATTCATCCGCGCCGCAGCCGGCCTCGGCGTCAGCCCGACCGAGGAGGATCCGGACGCTTACGCCTCGCGTTACCTGCATTGCGACGTGCTGATCGTCGGCGCCGGCCCCGCCGGCCTTGCGGCCGCGCGCGCCGCAGCGGTCGACGGGCTGAAGGTCGTCCTCGTCGACGAGAACGCCGAAGCCGGTGGCACGCTTCTGTCGGAGCCGCAGGTGCGGATCGACGGCCGCCCGGCGTGGGACTGGCTGGCGGACGAGTTGAAGGCGCTGAAGGATCAGGGCGTGCGTATCATGACCCGCACCACCGCTTTCGCCTACTACCATCAGAACATGCTCGGTCTTTGCGAGCGCGTGACCGACCACCTCGATACCGTACCGAAGGACACGCCGCGCGAGCGCCTGTGGCGGGTGCGCGCGCGCCGGGTGGTGCTGGCCCAGGGCGCGCTGGAGAAGCCGCTGGTGTTCCACGGCAACGACCGGCCGGGCGTCATGCTGGCCGGTGCGGCACAGACCTACCTGAACCGCTACGGCGTGCGCGTCGGCGACCGGCCGGTCGTCGTCACCAGCCATGACAGCGCGTGGTACGCCGCCTTCGACCTGCAGGGCGCCGGCGCGCATGTTGAGGCCATCGTCGACACCCGCACCGCCGTCCGCGACGATTTGCTGAACGAGGCCCGCGCGCTCGGCATCCCCGTCATGCTGTCGCACACGGCGACGGCCACCTCGGGCCGGCTGCGCGTCAAGTCGATCCGCGTCAACCTGGTCAGCAGCGGCAAGGTCGGGGCAGGCCAGGCCATCGCCTGCGACACGGTGCTGATGTCGGGCGGCTGGACGCCCTCGCTGCATCTGTTCTCGCACACGCAGGGCAAGCTCGCGTGGAGCGACGACCTGACCACCTTCCTGCCCGACAGGACGAACGAGGCTTGTGCCATCGCCGGCGCAAGCCGCGGCCTGTGGGGCATCGAGGCAGCGTTGCGGGACGGCGCCGAGCGCGGCCGCGAAACGGCGGAAGCGCTGGGCAAGGCGGGTAATGCCGCGACCCATGCGGTCGAGAACGACCGCCCCGGCACAGGCGTGTCGCACAAGGAACTGCCGACCGATCGCGACCCCGGCAAGGCCAAGGCTTTCGTCGACTACCAGAACGACGTGACCGCCAAGGACCTGCGGCTCGCGGTGCGCGAAGGCATGCGCTCCATCGAGCACGTCAAGCGTTACACCACCAACGGCATGGCGACCGACCAGGGCAAGATGTCGAACATCAACGGCCTGAACATCGCCGCCGACGCGCTTGGCAAGCGCCAGCCGGAAGTCGGGCTGACCACGTTCCGTCCGCCCTATACGCCGACCACATTCGGCGCCTTCGCGAACTATCATCGCGGCGACCATTTCGAAGTCACCCGCAAGACGCAGATCGACGGCTGGGCGGCCGAGAACGGCGCTGTGTTCGAGCCGGTCGGACAATGGCGCCGGGCGTGGTATTTCCCCAAGCCCGGCGAGGACATGGATGCCGCCGTCGGCCGCGAATGCCGCGCGGTGCGGACAAGCCTCGGCATCTTCGACGCCTCGACGCTGGGCAAGATCGAAGTCGTCGGCCCCGACGCCGTCACCTTCATGGAGCGGATGTACACCAATCCGTGGGCGAAGCTCGGCGTCGGGCGCTGCCGCTACGGCCTGCTGCTCGGCGACGACGGCTATATCCGCGACGACGGCGTGATCGGGCGCATGGCGCCGGACCGTTTCCACGTCACCACCACCACCGGCGGCGCGGCGCGCGTGCTCAACATGATGGAGGACTACCTCCAGACCGAGTGGCCGGACCTGAACGTCTGGCTGACCTCGACGACCGAGCAGTGGTCCACCGTCGCGCTGAACGGGCCGAACGCCGCCAAGCTGCTGGCGCCCTTGGTGGAGGGGGTCGAACTGACCGAGGACGCGTTCCCGCATATGTCCTGCGTGGAATGCACGGTGGCGGGAATGCCGGCGCGGCTGTTCCGCGTCAGCTTCACCGGCGAGATCGGCTTCGAGGTCAACGTAGCCGCCCCGCTGGGCCGCAGGCTGTGGGAGATCCTGTGGGATGCCGGCCAGCAATACGGCATCGTCCCCTACGGCACCGAGACGATGCACGTCCTACGCGCCGAGAAGGGCTACATCATCGTCGGCCAGGACACCGACGGCACGGTCACTCCCTATGACGCCGGCATGGGCTGGGCGGTCGGCAAGAACAAGCCCGACTTCGTCGGCAAGCGCGGCCTGGCGCGTCCCGACCTGACGGCGAATGGCCGCAGGCATCTCGTCGGCCTGCTGACGGAGGACCGCTCGAAGCTGGAGGAAGGCGCGCAGATCGTGTTCGACGCCAGGCAGCCGATCCCGATGAAGATGGTCGGCCACGTCACCTCGTCCTACCATTCGGACGCGGCCGGCCGGCCGATCGCGCTCGCGCTGGTCGAGGGCGGGCATGAGCGGATGGGCGAGACCGTCTATCTCCCGATGCCCGGCAGGACCATCGCCGCCACCATCACCGGGACCGTCTTCGTCGATCCCGAAAACATCCGCCTGAAGATCTGACCGGAGGCGAAGATGAGCATCGAAGTTTCCTCCCTCGCCCCCGGCCTCCTGGCCGAAACCCCAGTCGCGCGGGTCAGCGTCCTCCCGGCGAAGGCGCGGCTGTCGCTGCGCGCGAGAGGCAGCGCGGCGCCGATCGCCGCAGCGCTCGGCCTCGGCCTGCCCGACCGCATCGGTCGCCGCGCCGCCGCCGGCGCAATCGAGGCGATCCGGCTCGGCCCGGACGAATGGACGGTCCTCGCCCCCGCTGAGGACGCCGCCCGGCTGATTGCGGCTTGCGCGGCGCTGGCCACGAGCCATCCGCACAGCCTCGTCGATATTTCGGGCCGCGAGGTCACCCTGCTGATCGAAGGATCGAAGGCTGCCGAGCTGCTCACCCTCGGCTGCCCGCGCGACATCGCCACGATCCCGCCCGGCGAAGGCCGCCGCACCTTGTTCGACGGCGCGACCGTCGTGCTGTGGCGCGACGCCGAAGACCGCTTCCACCTGGATGTCTGGAACAGCTTCGCCAGCCATATCGCGCAGCTGCTTGAAACCGGCTGCAAGGAACTCGCCGCCGAACCCGCCTGACCTTCGAGGGAACTCCGCTCGTTCCGCCGAGATGCTGGCGCCCAAGGGTCCGTGCCGACCAGCAAATAGGCCGAGGGCCATGGGTAGCACCGGCTGACACCGGGAACGATAGCGGGCGGAGAAGGGTCTCCCGGTTGGAGGCAGCCAAATGCGCAACGATAAGATTGCCATGGGCATTGCTGCGGGAATCGCCATCGGCGCTGGCATGGGTGCGCGATGGACAACATCGGAATGGGCGTCGGTCTGGCGCTCGGGATCGCACTGGGCTCAGCCTGGAAGGCCTGGGACGAGCGCGAACAGCCCCGGCGGGTTCTACCCACAGAAGGCGCGGACGATCTTCCCGGTTCTCGGGTTGGTCTCGATCGTGATGCGCTCCCGCCTGTAGTCCATGGTCACGCCTTGACCAGGCTTGATCTGGCGGACGATGGTCGCGCCGGTCATCCGTTTCGCTCGATTGTTGGTGATCCGTCGCTTGCCGCTCAATGCTTCGGCCGCCGCCCGGTTGCAAATGCCGGGCTTCGATTTAGCGGCGGCAGGTTCGTTTTGGCCGACCGCGAGTATCAGGCCGGCCGCTGCGAGAAGGAGGATTTTGTGTTTGCCCATATGGATGCTCCAATCATGCGTGTCGTGCGGGATCATTCAACAGCATTGAAGATGACTGGTTTCTGAACGGAAAGCGGCTCTCCGACCGTTTCGGTCGGCACAAGCGGTGCGATTTGTTTAGTCCCGGCATTTTCTGGAGCGGATTGAGTTTGGAGCGGTCGGGCTGGGAGGCCCGATGTCTTGCGGATGAAGTTGTATGGCGTGAGGCCGTCGGGCGTTTTGAGCCAACTCGGCCCTCGTCATCACCGGCCCGGAGCAACTTTCCGTCGCGGAGAACCAGACGCTCGTCGCGGTGACCAACATAGGCTTTCACCGTCGATGTCACCGACGTCGATGACTCTGTTATGCGCACCGGCACGTCCGGCAACGACTTTTCGAGGATAAGGCCACCACATCCGGTCTGTTCAAGGGCGGCGTCGGCCTCGACACCGCCATCTTCGCCGGCCCGCATCGGGACTGCATCATCGTCCCGTAGCCGGATGGCATCATCACCGCGAGACCGATATCGGGAAACAAAGCTTATTAATTGCTATTCAATTACAATGATACTCATTGCAATCTTTACGAACTGTGTTACGATTTAAATCGCTCGCAGCGATCTGCGGCTGGCGAACAGTCGATAAAAAGGGGAGAGACATGAAATCGGTACTTCTATTGGGAGCTGCGATAACCTTCGCGCTTGCTGGCAACCCGGCTTCGGCCGACACGCTTCAGACGGTCAAGGACCGGGGCTTCCTGCTTTGCGGCGTTTCCACCGGCAATCCCGGGTTCTCTGCCCCCAACGACAAGGGTGACTGGAAAGGATTCGATGTCGACCTTTGCCACGCAATCGCGGCCGCGGTTTTTGGTGACGGCTCCAAAGTGAAATACGTGCCGCTGACCTCGAAAGTGCGTTTCACGGCTCTCAGCTCGGGCGAAGTGGACGTTCTCGCCCGGCAGACGACGTGGACATCCAGCCGTGACACCAGCCTCGGGCTCATTTTCCCGGCGATCTACTTCTATGACGGGCAGGGCTTCATGGTGAACTCGAAGAATCTTCCCGACGTGAAGTCCGCGAAGGACCTCTCCGGCGCCACCGTCTGCACCCTCACCGGAACGACGGCCGAGCTGAACATGTCGGATTGGTTCAGGGCCAACAAAATCGAATTTACCCCCCTCGTTTTCGAGAAGCTGGAGGAACTGAACGCAGCTTACGACTCGGGCCGCTGCGACGTTTATACTGACGACATGTCGCAGTTGTACGGCATCCGGCTCACGTTGAGCAGTCCTCCCGACCACGCGGTGCTGCCGGAAGTCATCTCGAAGGAGCCTTACAGCCTTGGCGTGCGGCAAGGGGACGACAAGTGGATGAATGTCGTTAAGTGGACAAATTTCGCGCTTCTCGATGCCGAGGAATACGACATCACCCAGGCCAACGTCGAAGAGATGAAAGGGTCCTCCAACCCGGATATCAAGCGCATGCTTGGCCAGGAAGAAGGAACGACGATCGGCAGCGATCTGGGTGTGGCGAACGACTACGTCGTCAATATCCTCAAGGCCGTCGGCAACTACGGCGAGATCTTCGAACGCAATATCGGCAAGGACTCGCCCGTCAAAATGGAGCGCGGAAGGAACGCTCTGTGGACCAACGGCGGGCTGCTGTACGCTCCGCCCATCCGTTGACAAAAGCGTTCGCAGGGGAGAGCGAATGCTCGCCCCTGCGTTCCGCGGCCTGCAGGGTGCCCATGATCGATGCGCCCGTCGAAGCGGCGGCGAAAGCGGCAACCGCTGCTTTCCGTGACCGGAGGGCCTGGTTCTACAGACGGGCTCTGGCCAACCATGTTCCCGGCATGACGTTCCGCGAACCGGAAGCGCCGATCGAGGAACAAAGTGTTCGTCATGGGCGCGACGATCGTCGATGCGATCGCGCCGGGCGCGCCACGCGCCATAGGTCCGAATGCGAGCAGCTCGGCATTCCGAGCCTGTCGATCGATCAATCATTGAGGTCGGATAATGTCCGTAAGCCACAGTGCAAGCCGCCTGCTGCATAATCCGAAGGTGCGGAACACCGCCGTGCAGGCGCTTGTCGTGGTCCTGTTTCTCGTCGTCGCATATGAAGTCACGTCAAATCTCATAACCAACCTTCGACGGGCGAATATCCACTCCGGATTTGATTTCCTGAGCGCGCGCGCCGGCTTCGAGATCGACAAGCCTTTGATCGACTACAACGGCAATTCGACCTACGGCCGCGCGCTTGTGGTCGGATTGCTGAACACGATTCTCGTTGCCGTTGCCGGAATTATCCTGTCGACCATCGTCGGGTTTATGGTCGGCGTCGGCCGATTGTCTCGCAATTGGCTGCTTGCAAAAATATGCACCGTGTATGTGGAGACTTTCAGGAATCTTCCACCCTTGCTGGTGATATTTTTCCTGTATATCGGCATACTTCAATTCTTACCGCAGCCGCGCCAATCAGTGCGCCTCCCCCTCGGGGTCTATCTCAACAACCGGGGAATAACCTTTCCCAGACCGATCTTTGAAGACGGCTTCGGTATCGTTCTGATCGCCGTCTGCGTTGCGGTCCTGGCGTCGTTTCTGGCGGCGCGTTGGGCCCGGGCGCGCCAGGCGGCGACGGGCAAGCAATTTCATACGGTCTGGACGTCTGTCGGGTTTCTGGTTGCGGTGCCGCTTCTTGCATTCCTGGGAACCGGACGCCCTATCGCATTCGACTACCCGACGCTCGGCACATTCAATCTGAAGGGCGGCGCCGTCATCGGGCCGGAGTTCATCGCGCTCCTGCTTGCCCTCTCCTTGTATACCGCCTCCTACATCGCCGAGATCGTCCGCTCCGGGATACTGGGGGTGCCGCAGGGACAGACGGAAGCCTCGAAAGCGATGGGGCTTTCGCCGTCGGCGACCATGCGCCTGGTTGTTCTTCCGCAAGCCTTCCGCATCATAATTCCCCCTCTCACGAGCCAATATCTGAATCTGACCAAGAACTCGTCCCTGGCCATAGCCATCGGCTACTCAGATCTGGTGGCGGTGGGCGGAACGATACTCAACCAGACGGGTCAGGCCGTGGAAGTCATAACCATCTGGATGGCGACGTATCTGTGCCTGAGCCTTGCGACTTCCGCGTTCATGAACTGGTTCAATTCCAAGATGGCCCTCGTAGAGAGATGACATGGACAGTCGTTTTGTCAGGGATGTGATGCTGACGGCGGAGCCGCCGCCGCTGCGCCAAAGGGGCTTCCCCGTCTGGATACGGCACAATCTGTTCGCCTCGACGACGGACAGTCTGGTGACCCTCGTCTGTATTCTGGCGCTCGCCTATGTGGTGCCGACCCTGTTGAACTGGCTTTTCATACAAGCCGCATGGACCGGTTCGGACAGAAGCTTCTGCGCGACGGCCGTGCAGGGAGGAATTCAGCCCGACGACTGGAGCGGCGCCTGCTGGGCTTTCGTGAGGGCGAAGTTCAGCCAGTTCATTTTCGGGCGCTACCCGATCGATCAACGCTGGCGACCGATGTTGGTCGGGATACTCCTCATCCTCCTGGTCCTGCCTTTCCTGACCCCTTACGCGCCCCGGAAGAATCTGAACGCCCTGCTGCTGTTCATCGCCCTGCCTGTCGTTTCCTTTTTCCTGCTCTACGGCGGGTTCGGCCTCCCCGTGGTGGAGACGGAACGCTGGGGCGGTCTCATGGTCACGCTGATCCTCTCTTTCGTCGGGATCACGGTTTCTCTGCCGCTCGGCATCCTGCTCGCCCTCGGCAGGCGATCCAGGCTGCCTGTGATCAGGCTCTTTTCCACGACGTTCATCGAGGTGCTGCGCGGCGTTCCGCTCATTACCGTCCTGTTCATGGCGAGCGTCATGCTGCCGCTGTTCCTCCCCGATGGCATGGACATCGACAAGCTCCTACGGGCCATTGTCGGCGTCTCGATCTTTGCATCCGCCTATATGGCGGAGGTGATCCGCGGCGGCCTTCAGGCGATTCCGAAAGGCCAGTCGGAAGGCGCGGATTCTCTCGGCCTGACCTACTGGAAGAAAATGTATCTGATCATCCTGCCGCAGGCGATAAAGCTGGTCGTCCCGGGCATCGTCAACACGTTTATCGGGATGTTCAAGGACTCGTCCCTCATCTCGATCATCGGGATGTTCGATCTTCTGGGGATCGTCCGCTTCAATTTCAGCGATCCAAGCTGGGCCACTCCGGTCACCCCGGTGTCGGGACTGCTTTTCGCCGGCTTCGTCTTCTGGATCTTCTGCTTTGGAATGTCCCGCTATTCCGGGTTCCTGGAGCGCCACTTGGATACGGGCCACAGGCGGTGACGGGCCTAGTATCTCCGAATTCGCAATACGGCGCGAGGTGAAGTTCGATGCAACTCCTGAATGTCTACGACTATCGCGAAGTGGCCCGAAGACGGCTCCCGCGTGGAATGTTCGAGTATATAGATCGGGGCACCCAGGACGAGGTTCTGCTGCGGGACATCCGCACGGTTCTCAATTCCATTAAATTGAACCAGCAGGTGCTGAACGACGTTTCGGCGATCGACACCTCCGTTACCGTGTTCGGTGAACGGCAGGCTTTTCCGGCCATTGTCGCTCCGACCGCGGTGGCCGGCCTTGTCTGGTACGACGGCGAGGTGCAGATAGCCCGCGCAGCCAGACACGCGGGCATTCCGTTTTGCGTCGCCACCCAGTCCATGACGACGATGGAAGAAATCGCCGACCGGGCCAAAGGCGCGAACCTCTGGTTTCAGCTTTATGTGTTCGAAGACCGGGCTTTGACACAGGACCTGCTTCGGCGCGCCAAGAGCCTCGGGATCAAGAACCTCCTGCTGACAGCCGACACAGCGCGCTCGCCGAAGAAGGAGTGGAACGACCGCAACGGATTTGGCATTCCCATCAAGCCGTCATTAACGGGAGCGCTCGATGTCCTGAATCATCCCCGCTGGCTACTGGGCGTTTTACTAAGGTACGTCATGACCACGGGGGTTCCCACTTATGCCCACTACCCCGAGGCTTACCGCACGAAGATTACGCGCGAGAGCGTTTGGGACAACGTCAAGCTCGCCCGTCGGCTGACCTGGGATGATGCCGCCGAGATCCGGAAACTCTGGGACGGGAACCTTGTCATAAAGGGTGTCCTTGCGAAGGCGGACGCGCAGCGGGCCGTGGACATCGGGGCCCAAGGCGTCGTCGTTTCCTGCCACGGCGGCCGGAATCTCGATTCGGCCCGGGTTTCGATCAGGGTGCTGCCGGAGATCGTCGATGCCGTCGGATCGCGCATGACGGTGCTCGCAGACAGCGGGGTCCGGCGCGGCAGCGACATCGTGAAATACATGGCGGCCGGCGCCAGCGGCGTGTTGATGGGCAGAGCGCCGCTCTATGGGGCGGCCGTCGGCGGCGAGGGCGGCGCAAAGGGCGTCCTCGATATATTGCGGGGCGAGATCGAGAACTGCCTCGCTTGGGCCGGATGTAGCAGTTTCGAACAAGTCGATCGCAGCCTGATCAGGGAGGAGCGCTACGATCCGCGGTAGGGGCCGGGCTGGCGCCGGGCGGTCGCGACGGCTACTCAACGATAGCTTCACCGCGGTGAAAACGCCGTGTTATAGACGGCTCAATCAGTTCGAGCCCCCGCCCTAAAGAGTTTCGTGCAAGGGAGAGGTTCACCCACTCGGCGAGAAAGCATGACCCCGACAAAATCCTCGGCCGGCGATGATCATCTCTTGGTTGGCAGCGTTGTCAAAGCGATCCAGGTACTGGAAGCCTATGACGGCGTTCGCAGATACATGGGCTTTTCGGAAATCGCGCGTGTGACCGGACTGGAGAGGAGCGCGGCCCAGCGCGCGGCCCACACCTTATGGCGATTGGGATACCTCGACAAAGCGCCTGGATCCGGCGAGTACAGGCTTTCGATCCGTTGTCTGGACCTCGGCTTACGCTTCGTGGAAGCGCAGCGCATCATCGAGCGCGCGACGCCCTACATTACCTTGCTGCGCCGCAAGACGACCGGATCCGTGAACATCGCCATGCTCGACGGCACGGAAACCGTTCTCGTCCAGCGCCAGACGACGCCCGAGATGCAAGGCAACCGGCTGGGGGCCCGGGCCCGGATACCCGCCTATTGCACGGCCACCGGCATCGCCATGATGTCGCATCTGCCCGATGACAAGGTGGATGAAATCCTGGCAAGGAGCGATCTGAAGCCGATCATGCCGAACACGGTCTGGCAGCCGTCGAAAATCAAGGAACGAATCGCGGAAGCGCGTGCGCGGAAGTTTGCGCTCGGTGTCGAAGAGGACATGTCCAGCGACATCACCGTCGCTTGCGGACTAGTCGATCACGTCACGAAGGACGTTGCCGCAATCGGCGTCAGCTATATAAGCGAATCCATAACGCTGGAGGAGGCGCTGGCCCAGTCGCGCGACCTTCTCCTGAGCGTGGTGAGCAGCCTGGCGACGGACCTGCAAACCTGACGACCGGGCCAGGTCATGGCCCGAGCCGCCGCACGGTTTGTCCTATGCCTTGTGAGAAGCCGCGGATTCGTACTTCGCGAGCAGCCGTTCGGTCTCGGCGCGCAAGGCCGCCTGGATTCCGGCATTCGCCTGATGGAGCGGCGCAAGCATTTTGGGCGCATTCACGCCGATGAGATCGATCACCGACTTCATCGGGCCGGGATTGGTTTCCGCGAATGCCAGATCCATGAGCGGAATCGCTTCGCGGTGCAGAATGAGCGCCTCTTCGGTGCGGCCCGTCCGGGCCAGTTTCAGGATACGCTGCCAGAACCGGGGGAGGAGGTTCGCCGTCACCACGATGCCACCTTTCGCGCCGGCCGCCACATGAAGCGGGAACAGGGAATCTTCGCCACTCAGAACCGTAAAGGAGGAGTCTATCCCGGCCATCACCCGCAGAAAATGATACATGTCGGTGTTGCACGCCTTCATGCCGATGATCTTCTCGTGGCGGGAGAGTTCATGCAGAACGTCGGGGTTAACGGCGATTCTCGTCCGGTACGGGATCTCGTAGATGAGGATGGGGAGGGGTGACTCGTCGGCGAACCGCAGGAGATAATCCCGCACCCCGGCCTGCGTCGGGTTCGTGTAGTAGGGCGTGATGACCAGCAAGGCATCCGCGCCGGCGGCCGCGAACTCCTTTGCCGAATCCATGGCGTCGTAAAAACCCGGATCGAGGACGCCGGGGATCACCGGGCCATTGCCCGCGAACTCCTTCGCGCACAGTTCCACGTAGCGGACCCGCTCGGATCGGGCGAGGGCGCCATATTCACCCGTGCCGCCGAGAGGCACGATTCCGTCGACGCCCTGCCGCTTGAGCCACCCCAAGAGGGCCAAGGCGGCCCCCGTGTCGATCGTGTCGTCGGCGGTGACTGGCGTGATGATTGCCGGGACTATCCCGTGCAAATGACTATGGTTCAGCATCTGTCTTATGGCTTTCAACTGTTGATAGCATCGGTGAGGTCGAAAATTTCAAACAGCTTCTTGTTCTCTTCGATCGACTGGTGGATGGAAATCTCCCGCTCGACGATCGTCTCCGCGGTTCTCACGAATTCCTCGGCATGACGGCGGGGTATGGCGAATACTCCATCGCGATCGGCGACCACGATGTCCCCCGGGGCGATCGTTACCGAGCCGATGTCCAGTGCAACCTGGACTTCCGTTTCGGTCTCTGCCGTTTCCAGGCCGGTTGTGACCGCTTCCCGGTACCACAGGGCGGGACCTTGGTCCTCCAACCCTTCAAGGTCGCGAACAGGACCGGCGACCACGACCCCTGAGACGCCGATCTTATGCAACCGGTGAGCGATTATGTCACCAAGCAACGCTCCGCCCACGTCATCCACGAGCTGGACGACCACGATGCAATTTGGCGGAGCGGCGTCATAGGCAGCCAGGACGCGCGCTGCGTTGGCCCTGGATCTCGTCATCGAACGCCGCAGCCGGATGGTATAGGCTTCGCCGACTGCCTTCGCGTCGGGGCGGAGAGAATTCAGGCCCTCCGGAACATGGCGTCGCGGCGTCCATGGGCCAAGGATCTTCTCGGCGGCGTTGGTAAGCACTGGAGTGGGGTAGTACTTCATCACCGGGTTCATTCTGGCTCCTCAATCGGGACGTGGCGGTCCGGGGCGCTCGATCGCACACTGCGCGGTCGCGCCCTCTCAAAAGACCGCCAATCCGCGAAAACAGATTTCGCCGTCACCTCTCCATCAGCGGGGCATCGGACGGATCGGGCTGCGGCTATCGGCAAAGCTTTCCCTGCCGGTAAACGCCATACAGTGGTCTATTTCGTCACGCAGGAACTTTAAGACTTCTTCCGCTCCATGCTCGCCCGAGACGGCGGCGCCATAGAGTGTCGCCCGGCCGATCAAAACGGCTTTCGCTCCTGAATCCATGTACTTCACGACATCGGCGCCGCGGCGGACACCGCTGTCCGCAAGAACGGTCAACCGACCGCCAACCGCGTCGGCGATCTCTGGGAGCACGTTGATCGATGTCGGAGAGGAGTCGTAGTTGCGCCCGCCATGACAGGATACGACGATCCCGTCCGCACCGAGGGCGGCCGATTTTTCCGCATCGGCCTTCTGCATGACACCCTTGATGATGAGATTACCGTCCCAGTGCCGGCGAATTTCCCTTGCGTCCTCCCAGGTCAGACGTCGCGCCAACCCAAGCTTGTCGGACACGGCGGCCCGCGTGGCCTTGGTCCTGTATTCTAGAGGATAGTTGGCGTATGTCGGCAAACCTCCCTTGTTGAGGAAGTGCCGCAAAAGCACGCCGACAAGCCATTTAGGGTGGGCAAGGACGTCAAGTCCTCCGCGCAGCGTGGGGACGATCGGCATTCCGAAGCCGTTTCGCGTGTTCCATTCCTTTTTGGGAGACCTGGGCGTGTCTGCCGTGAGGAGCAGATTCTTGATCCCCAGGTTCCGTGCCCGCTGCAGCATATCGTGCATCACGCCGCGGTCTTCGAGTACGTACAGCTGGTACCATAGGTTGGCGCCCTTCGCGCCGTCGGCTATCTCCTCCATGGACGCCATCGACATCGTGGCGATGCAGAACGGTATACCGTGCGTTTTCGCCGCCCGGGCGATCTGGACGTCCCCGTCGTGCCAGACCATGCCGGCGACCCCGGTAGGGGCGACGATGACGGGCATCGACAACGTCTCGCCGAACACCACGACGGACGTATCGGGCCTGGACACGTCGTTTAAGACATATTGATCCAGCTTCATGGCGTTTAGGGCTTTCCTGATCTCGCTGAGCAGCACCTCATCTTCGGTTCCCCGGTCGATGAACTCGAACATTCCGCGAGGCAGGCGCTTTTTGGCGGCCTCGCGGTAGTCATACACATTCAAGAGCTTCATCGCGCCCATCCCAAAGGTCCCGGCAGTCGGCAAATATCCCGCCCCCATCTTCAAAATTGTAATACGCTGATCATATATTGCAATACATCAAATTGTAATTGCACTGTAATTAAATGGGCCGTCGGACAATTTGCTTGTTGCCGCAGGCGCGAGGCCGAGGAACAGGCCCCGTTCAACGCCGCACGGACATCGGTCGTGAACGGCCATGACGAGCCGATCGGGCGCATGAAGAAGCACGGCATCCGTCGCGTCGACCGGCGATCTGAAGGAACTTCTGGCTCTCGAGGAAGAGAACAAGCGGCTGAAGAAGCAGCTTGCCGAGCGGTTCCGACAGGAGAACGCCGATCTCAGGAAGAGGCTCGGCCTGAAATAACACCCTGACGGCCCGCAACAATCGCCAGAATGTGCTGGGGGTTCCTATTGCTGCAACAGCGGCAATGCGACCGACGCGCCGTCCATCAGCCAGTGCGCGATGGCCAATGGCAGCAGGCGTCGCAAGCGCAGATAGACAAGGATCATGAACATAGAGTTCGGGATCGACGACAGGAAGCGGTGCAGCATGAAGTCCGGGTCGAAGGTCATCGGCATGAAGGCATGTTGAAACGACCAGAAGAATGCCACCAGCCCGACAGTAAGGGTCGTGCTTCCCGAGAGCACCCGCAGTCGAGGCACCAGATACCCATTGTAGGTCATCTGTTCCGCAAATCCCCAGATCAGCGGCCAGATCAGCACGGCATATAGGGCGGCAATCGGTGGCAGCGGCGCGCTGAATTGCGGGCCACCGAGGTGTCCGTAGACCACCAGGCTGCTGAGGGCGACACCGCCAAAGATGAGCAGCAGGCAGGCGGGAATGAGCGCGAGCCCGAGCAGGACATCGCGGCCGAGCCGGTTACGCTCGAGGCCGATCAGACCCACGATCGGAATGCCCTCCCGTCTGGTGAGCCACCAGAGCAGGATGAGGCATCCCGCATCGATCAGGGTACCGTAGACGGGAAACCAGACTTCGGCATCGCGCCAGGAAGAGGCCGAACCTTGCCGGGCGAGGATCGCGGCGACCAGTCCCTGTGCAACAACCGCAAGGACCGAGCGCGCAAACAGCATCACGACCAGGCCGGGCCATGAGAACAGCCGTCGCGTCAGTCGATCCTGCAGCGCAGAGGGGGAATTTGGGTCCATAGTTCCGTTCACGGCCAATACCGGCTGCCGGCGATGGTTCACCAACGTCTCGGGCCAGACTTTCGTTCGACGGTCGATCATCCGGGGCCGCGGGCGAACGGACAGTCTGGGGCAGGGCCGCATGTGTCGTGTTGCGGCTAGGAAGGGCTGCGCGAATTGCCGCCGTGGACTGCATCACAAACCAGCACTGGGATTTGCGGTGACGCGACAGGAGCAAATGCAGGCCGCTTTGCGTCCTCAATCTCCGCTATTCCGCTGACCTCCGTGGCTCTCTAAAAGCAGACATCGCTATTTCCAGGCCTTGGCGAGGCTGCGGCGCGAGCGCACGTTGCAAATGATGCCGCCGCATCGACAATGCTGGCGCGCCGGTCTCATATGGAGTGCTGACGCACTTCGTTGGAACACATGGCAGACTTCTTTGCACACTCCGGTAGTCCTGAAGCGACGACAGACTGGCAGTTGCTGCGCGATCACCTGATGGCCGTCGCCTCTCGTGCGGCCGAGAATGCGCGACCGTTCGGACTGGACGGTTTGGCCCATGCGACGGGGCTGCTGCATGATCTGGGCAAATACGATCCACGTTTCCAGCAGCGGCTGCATGGCGCGAATATCCGCGTCGACCACTCGACCGCCGGCGCCTGGTATCTCCAGAGCGCCGTGCCGCCGGCATATAAGACCATGGCCGAAATTGTCGGATGTGAGGGCGTGGATCGAAACAGCGTGGCCGAGAGCGTGTGGCGCGCTGCGTCGTGTCGCCCTCTGCGCGAGGGCGCGTATCGAAAACGTACCTTGTCTCCCACGGAGGAGTCCACAGCGGCCCAGGGGGCGATCAGCTGCGCAGCGAATATGAAAACGAGCAATTTGCGATGGTTGGTGGGAGGACGAGACGGACCCGTTCTGGCGCGGATGGATAGTTGCTTCCGTTATCTGACGCTTGCGGCCCGTTCTGCAGTTTCAGATCGGCCAAAGAGACAGTGGAATCGGACCCGGCGAACGGAAGCCATCCCATGATCGCTCTCCGGAACCAGTCGGTCTGGAATCGGCCCCGGAACTGCCTCGGGAAATCATATCCCCACCACCATCGGTTCGGCCGGCGCGAACGGCCGAACTGAGGTGAGAAACGGAATGGGGGCTTTCGGCCAGACAGAGGGCGGAAGCGGTCTTCCAGCGTCGCAAAAATCTGTCGCGCAAGTCGGGCTTTTGCACTTGACCGCTGCGACGGAACTTACACCGAAAAAGACAGCGCCGGCGATTTTGGCGCAGAACTTAGGAATTCTGCGCCTCTGCGCATTGTTGAACCGCACGACTTGCGAGGGGTTTGGATGCGTCACGTTAGCGGGAGGTCTCAGAGCGCGCGCGGGCCGAGCGCCAGAGAAAGGCCGACCCGGATATGATGACCCAACCAACGACAATGCCGACAAGGTTGGGAAAGATGTCGACGACACGCGGATTGTGGCCGACTACCGTGGTCTGAACGAGTTCCCAACTCACGCCTACAAGAAAAGTCAGCACGGCAGCAAGCCGGATGCGAGAGCGGCCGGTTGCGAGTACGGCGAGGACAAACAGCATAGCCATGGAAGCAATGTGCGGCATCTTGGTCAGGGCATGGGCGATCGCCTCAGGCGTAACGGTAAAGTCCATCTGCGGAGGACGGCGACCATCAGGAGCCCGATTGGCGGCCCAAATGCTGGCCAAAGCGAGGGCCGTAAAGGGCAGGATGCGAAGAACGGTCAGAACTTTCATTGCAGGGCAGTACTCCGATGCGAAAAGATCGGTAGTCAGCTAGAAATGGTGCAGAAATCAGGATTGTGCGGCAAGAACAGCAGCTTAATAAGCTACGGTCCGGATTACGGTGTCTCTCGCAATGGCCAGACTTCGACGACGCCATGCGCCACCGCGCAGGGCACGAGCGATACCTTTTCCATGGCTTCTTGCAAGCTGGTGGCTTCGATCATGGCGAAGCCGGCGACCGGCAGAGCCGACGACATGAATGGTCCTTCTCGGGTTTCCATGCCGCGGGCTTCCGGATTGCGAACCTGCACCGGCGTGCCGGCGATCCCGATCACCGCGCCTGCGGACAGAAGTTTTGCATCCTGGGCGTGGGCGGCGTCCCTGACGGGGCGGGGCGTGCGATCGTAGTCGGTCGGGGCGCCATATCCGATCGTGACAAACCTGGGCATTGTTTTGTCTCCTTTCAGGGGCTTCGAGTTGCGGCCTCCGCCACAACGGCGTCATAGGGGGCGGCGGGCAGACGGTCCGACACAGGGAACCGGGACTCGGTATGCCGAGATGGTGCTCTCGCAGTCGGCCATGAATGCGTCCTGCAACACCTGGCCAAGACTGGTCGTTCATCCCTTCACGTATCCCAGACCCTCAACGATCTTTCCGTCCCGGACGCGCATGATGTTTATCCCTCGGACCCGATCCGCCTCCCTCTCGCTCCAGCGAAGCTGCCAGCGGATAATCCCGCGATCCTCGCTGGCCCAGATTTCCTCGGCTTCGAAGACGAGGTTCGCGGAGGAGGCAATCCCCTTCCAGAAGTCGAGGCAGGCCCGGCGCCCTTCGTAGCGCGCGCCGTCCGGCGCGGGAGCCGTATTTTCAAGAAGGCACTCCTCCCCGATCAGATCATCGAGGTCTTCGGGGCGATGTCGTTCGAAAGCATTATGGAAACGCTTGACGATTTCGCGGGTGGTTTTGCTGTCGGTATTCATCTTTTCACCTACTGAGATGAGAGCCTAGAAAGGCTTTTCGGCCTTGTCGGTGCGATAGAGGCTTACGGCCACCTCCCGGGGTTTGCCTCTCGGCCCTCCCTTCGCGACCTTGCGCCAGGCGTCCAGCGTGGTCTGGTCGCGCCAGCATTCGAAGAGATTGACGCGCGTCGGATCGACCGCGTCCGGGCTTATGGAGAAGTCGAGACAACCCTCATAGGCCCTTGCGCGTTCGACCATGCCCTTGAAGGCTTCCACGGTGCCGTCCCGCTTCTCAGCGTCGGTGCGGGTGTAACCGGCAATGATAATCATGAGCTTTCCTCCTCTTTCCTTGCGAGCAGCCATTCGCCCTCCGACGCAGCTAGGACGAACGACGTCGTGAGCATTCGACATCTGGTCGGGATAAAATTACGGAGTTCCGGCCTGCGCCCCTGCGTCGGCCTGTCATCGTCGCGGGTACTCGAGTTGCATGGCGACCACGCCGGTGGTGCTGTCCCCGTAGCGCGCGGCGATCGCATCAAGCGTCTGGTCGAGTGCATCGGCCGGCTTCCGGTCGGGAAACGTCGACACGCGCCGGCCATCCGGCCAGTCCGCGCCCGCCCGGTCGGGCACGACGCGGATGCCGCTCATGGTCACCACCGCGTCCGGCGAGCCGGCGTAACTTGTCGCATTTGACCGGTAGGTTCGCGACCATGCATCGGCAGCCAGCGCCAGCGACACCTCGTCCATGCCCGGCTCCAGCCTTATGCCGAGCTCTTCGCGGTTCCAGAAAGCCATCCGGTTGGCGAGCACCGTCGTTACGAACGGCCGGGTGAGCCTGAACGCATCGCTCGCATGCCGTGCGTCCCATTGTTCGACGCCGAGGTCGCGTGCGACCGCTTCCGCTTTCGCCCGGCCGGAAATCGCCTCGATCAGCGTCAGCATCATCGGCATGGAGGCTGTGATGCCGGTCGTCGTCGCGACCGCGCCGTCCACCACCAGCCTTCGGTCGGCGACATAACGGAGCGTGGGAGTCTCGTCGCGCAGCTGCTTGAGGAAATACCAGTGTGTCGTCGCCCGCTTGCCGTCGAGCAGCCCGGCTGCGCCGATGACCGTGGCGCCGACGCACACGCTGACGATGGTCGCCCCCTTTTCCGCCTGGCCCCTGATCCATGCGAGCGCGGCCGGATCGTCGTGGGGCTTCATCGCCGGCACGATCACGTAGTCGGCGCCTTGCGGATGCTCGGCGTCGAACGTCGCGATGGTCGCATCCGGCTCGACCTTCAGCGCCGGATAGAGCTGCACCGGACCCGGCCCGGTCGCCAGCATCGTCACGTCGGCGATGTCGGCACGCCGCAAAATCCCGGCCGGCAGGAGGTAGTCGGTCGTCTCGGTCGCATCGTTGATGCCGATGACGGCGATCAGGGGCCGTTCCCGCTTCGGCGGTTTCAGGGCTTTCAGCGCGGCGTCTGCCTCCTCTTGCGGCACCGCCGGCGTGCTGGCCGCCCTCTCGGATGGCAGGTTGAACACCCAGCCGCCGAAGCCGGCCAGCGACAGGACGACGAGTGCGGCAACGCCCCAGATGAACCAGGATTTCGACATGACGGGACGCCTCCAGCGAATGAAACGGGAAGCGCCTTCGGTCGGTTGCCCGGCCCTCCGGCGCTCTCATTGGCCGAGCCGACTCTAGCAATGGCGGCTTATGGCGGAAATGACAAAGAGATGGTAATTTCTGCCAATGCACCATGTGGCCTTCATCGCCTATCCGGGTTTCGAGCTGCTCGATGTTTCCGGGCCGGCATCGGTCTTCAACGGAGCCAACCGCGCGCTCCGCCAGCGCGGCAAGCCGGAGTTCTACGATGTCGTGATCGTTTCGGCCGCAGGCGGCGCTGTCGAAAGCAGCGGCGGCGTCACGCTGGAGACCCGGCCGATCGCCGAACTGCGATCCGGACAGGCCGGGACCGTTCTGGTTGTCGGGGCCGAGCGCGAGCCGTTGATGCAGGCGGCGGCGAATCCGGCCCTGCGGGCTTCCTTCCCGCGACTGGTCAGCAAGGCCGAACGGTTCGGCTCCGTCTGCACCGGCGGCTTCGTGCTGGCAGCGCTAGGATTGCTGGACGGACATCGCATCGCGACGCATTGGGACTCCTGCGCCGCCCTCACGAAGGCCTTCCCCAAGATCACGGTCGATCCCGATTCGCTCTACGTCATCGACGGCCGGCTCTGGACATCGGCCGGGGTGACGACCGGGATCGACATGGCGCTGGCGATGGTCGCGCATGACCTCGACGCGACGATTGCCGGCGAGGTCGCCCAGCGGCTGGTCCTCTACGCCCGGCGCCCCGGCTACCAATCCCAGTTCAGCCCGGTGCTGAAGGCACAGGTGAAGGGCGACAGCCCGTTTGCCGACCTGATCGGCTGGATGCAGTCGAACCTCGACCTGGCCCTGGACGTGCCGTCGCTGGCGGACCGCGCGAGCATGAGCGAACGCACGTTCCATCGCAGGTTCGTGGCGGCGACCGGCGAGACGCCGGCCCGCTTCGTCGAGGCCGCGAGGCTCGACGCCGCGCGTATGCTTCTGTCGCGCGGGCTGTCGCTGAAGACGGTCGCGGCGCAAGTGGGCCTGTGCCCGCCCGCCCGCCTTGCCGAAGCCTTCGAGCGCCGCTTCGGCGTCGCGCCGAGACTGTTCCGCGACATGCACGCCGAGCTGTGAGCGCCGATGCGCCGGGCGTCGATGATAGGAAATCTGCGGAAATCCTCACTGACCAAGGCTAGGTGTTTAGTTCCGGCATTTGGTGGATGGGATTTAAGCGGAAGCGTTCGGGCTGAATGGTCCATGCCGATGATTTAGAGCACGTCCGGTTTAATCCGGTTCGTATCCTGCTGCCTTGAAGTAATTTGCGCATTCGGCTGGCGAGAAGAGTTGGACGACGGAGCCGACGGTGTCCCATAAGGCGGTGATTGTCCGCTCGGCCTTTGCACGCATCAGCGCCTTGA
>JAFKJW010000046.1 GCA_017305925.1 Hyphomicrobiales bacterium
TGGAGCAGGATCCGGAGGCCATCTTCCATTCGGTGCTGCGTACGGTTTCGGCGGCGATGGCACGCGCCGGCCTGGCGCCCGACCGCATCGCGGCCATCGCGCTGGACGGCCAGATGGCCGGGATCATGGCGATCGACGAAGACTGGCGGCCGGTGACGCACTACGACAGCTGGCTGGACACGCGCTGTGCGCCCTGGCTGGAGCAATTGCGCCCGCACGAACACGACATCATCCAGACCTGCGGCATGGCGCTGGCCTTCAACCACGCGCCGAAAATCCTCTACTGGCGCGACCGCCCGGACGTGTGGAGCCGCATCGCCAGCTTCGTCCAGCCGGCGGCCTATGCAGCGGGCCGGCTCGCCGGGCTGAAGGGCCGCGACGCCTTCATGGACCGGACCTACCTGGTCTTCACCGGTTTCGGCAGCAGCGAGCATTCCGTCTGGAACGAAGAACTCCTGTCGCGCTTCGGGCTGGACACCGCGAAGCTGCCTCGCATCGTCGAGCCGTGGGACATCATCGGCAGCGTCCGGCCGGAATGGACCGAGGCGCTCGGCGTGGCGGCGGGCACGCCCATCGCCGCCGGATGCGGCGACCAGAGCGCCAACGTGCTCGGCGGCGGCCTGGTGGACCCGGGCGCCGTCTTCGACACGTCGGGCACGGCGTCCGTCTTCGCGACGGTCATCGACACCTTCGGCACCGACACGACCTATCGCTGCCTGATGACCTGCCCGCATGTGATTCCCGGTCTCTATTTCCCGATGGCCTACCTGGCCGGCGGCGGCCTGAACCTGCGCTGGTTCCGCGACGAGGTCTCGCCGCGCGAGAAGGCCGAATGGGAAGAGGCGGGACGCAATCCCTACGACGCCCTCGCCGAAGCCGCCGCCGCCGTGCCGCCCGGCTCCGAGAAGCTGGTCTTCCTGCCTCACCTTTCAGGGCGCAACACGCCGAACGACCCCGACATGCGCGGGGCCTTCCTGGGGCTGACCTGGCGCCACGGCAAGGCCCATATGGTCCGCGCGATCATGGAAAGCATCGCCTATGAATATGCCTTCTATCTGCGCGCCGTGCGCGAGATCGCGCCGGGGTACGATCCGCGCTTCGCCATCAATATCGGCGGCGGCGCGCGCTCGGCCCTGCTGCGGCAGATAAAGGCCGACGTTCTGGGCCTGGACTACCGCACGCCGGATCGCGAGGAGTTCGGAACCCTCGGCGCCGCCATAGTCGCCGGCCATGCCGTCGGACTGTTCACCGACCTCGGCGCGACCGCGCGGCGCTTCGCCGGCGAACCGCGCCACGCGGCGACGTCCCATCCCGAGGCCACGGCCGCCTACGCGCCCTATGTCGATACCTATATCGACGCGATGGAGACGCTCTCCCCGCTTTTCACGCGGATGGCCCGGCGCCTTTCCGGTTGATCACATATGTGATCATGCATCACGTCCGAGAAATTCTGCTTGCAAAGGTCAATCGAACCATCTATCACATCCGTGATATTGAATCACATATGTTTGAGGAGGGAACCAATGCGCGCCATCGTCCTGCACGCCCCGAAAGACATTCGCCTGGAAGACCGGCCCAAGCCGGCAGCCGGCGACGGCGAGGTGCTGGTCCGCGTTGCCTCGGTGGGCGTGTGCGGCTCGGATCTGCCGCGCATGCTGGTGAAGGGGGCATGGAAGATGCCGCTGATCACCGGCCATGAATTCTCCGGCCATATCGCCGAGATCGGCGCTGGCGTCTCGGGCTGGACCGTTGGCGAGCTGGTGGCCGTCGCTCCGCTGATCCCCTGCAACGAATGCGACCAGTGCCGGACCGGCAATTTCTCGCGTTGCCGCGACTACGACTATTTCGGCAGCCGCCGGGACGGGGCCTATGCGGAATTCGTGGCGGTCCCGGTCGGCAATCTCCTGAAGGCGCCGCAGCACGTCGACCCTCGCGCCATCGCCATGACCGACCCGGCGTCCATCGCCTTGCATGCGATCTGGAAGGCCGGCGGCGTGCGCATCGGCCAGACCGGCGGCGTCGTCGGCTGCGGCCCGATCGGCCTGTTCGCTATCCAGTGGATGCGGCTGATGGGAGCCGCGCAGGTGATCGCGGTCGACGTGTCGGAGGAAAAGCTGGCGCTGGCCCGCGAGGCGGGCGCGACCGTCACCATCCTGTCGCAGGACCTTGCCGCAAACAAGATGCGCGCCGACGTGGTGATCGAGGCGGTCGGCATCGACCCGACGATCAACGCGGCGGTGATGCTGGCCGGACCCGGCGGCCACGTGTCCTTCATCGGCATCCCGGTGCCGGACGTGAAGCTGGCGAATGCGACCTTCCAGTATTTCCTGCGCCAGGAAATCTCGCTGCACGGCTCCTGGAACAGCTTCGGCCCGCCCTTCCCCGGCCCGCAATGGACGGTGACGCTGGAGAAGTTCGGCACGGGCGAGCTGAAATGGGAGTTCATGATCTCCCACGATCTCGATCTTGCCGAGCTTCCCGAGATCTTCCGCCGCTTCGACGCGAAGGACCTGCATTTCTCGAAGGTCCTGTTCAAGCCCTGACGCCCGCGCATTTGGGACCAGGGAGGCCCGGATGACCGCAGTCCTGACACTTGATCTCGGCACCAACGGCGCGCGGGCCGGCGTGTTCGACCTCGCCGCCCGTCGCCTGATCGGCAAGGCCGAGGCGGGCTATCCGACGCGCCATCTGCCGCCGAACCGCGCCGAGCAGGATCCGGAGGACTGGTGGCGCGCGCTGGGCGTGGCCGTGCGCGCCGCGCTGGCAGAAGCCGGCCGTCCCGCCATCGGTGCGATCACGGTGGCGACGTTTTCGTCGACGGTGGTCGTGGCGGATCGCAACGGTCGGCCCCTTGCGCCGGCCATCCTGTGGATGGACGCCCGCGCCTCGGACGAGGCGCTGGAATCCGAGCGCGTCGACCACCCCGTGCTGGCCTACAGCGGCGGGTCGAACGCCGTCGAATGGCTGGTCCCCAAGGCGATGTGGCTGGCGCGCTACCAGCCCGACCTGTGGGCGCGTGTCGAGGTGATCTGCGAGGCGCTGGATTTCGTCAATTTCCGCCTGACGGGCGAATGGGCAGGTTCGCTGATGAACGCGACCTGCAAGTGGAACTACGACAGCCGCGCCCGCGCCTTCTGCGGCGACCTTTACGAGCGGTTCGGCGTGCCGGAACTCGGCAGCCGCCTGCCGCAGCGCATCGTCGAGATCGGCGGCGTGATCGCGCCGCTGCGGGCCGATGTCGCGCGCGACTGGGGGATCGAGGACAGCCCGCTGGTCGTGCAGGGCGGAATCGACGCGCATATGGGCAGCTTCGGCGCCGATTGCATCGCACCGGGATCGATGCTGCTGATCGGCGGCACGTCGAACGTGCATATCACGCAGGTTCCCGACGACGGCGCACCGGTGGCGGGCGTCTGGGGTCCTTATCCTGATGCGCTGACGCCGTGCCTGCGGATGATCGAGGGCGGGCAGGTCTCGGCCGGCTCGATCCTGAAATGGCTGTCTCAGGAGATT
>JAFKJW010000202.1 GCA_017305925.1 Hyphomicrobiales bacterium
AACGTCAACGCCTGGAGCGCGGAAGGGCCTGGCCCTGGGGGAAAGACGAGCGAATGGGGCCTCGGGCGGCTGCTCTTCAGGCTGGCGGAAATCCCCGGCGTGGCGCGGCTGCGCTACACGACGAGCCACCCGCGCGACATGGACGACGCGCTGATCGCCGCGCATCGCGACCTCGACGTTCTGATGCCCTATCTGCACCTGCCGGTGCAGGCGGGCTCCGACGGCATCCTGAAGGCGATGAACCGCAAGCACACCGCCGCCGACTATCTGCGGCTGGTCGAGCGCATCCGCGCCGCCCGCGCCGATATCGCCATGTCGGGCGACTTCATCGTCGGCTTCCCCGGCGAGACGGAGGCCGATTTCGAGGCGACGCTGGCGGTGGTGCGCGAGGTGGGCTATGCGCAGGCCTTCTCGTTCAAATATTCGCCGCGCCCTGGCACGCCGGGCGCCGAGCTTCCCGGACAGGTGGACGAGGCGGCGAAGGACGCCCGCCTCCAGCGCTTGCAGGCCCTCCTGACGGAGCAGCAGCAGGCCTTCGTGACGGGTCTTGTCGGCAGGGAAATGGACACGCTGATCGAGAAGCCGGGCCGCCAGCCGGGCCAGAAGGTCGGCCGCTCGCCATGGCTCCAGCCCGTGATTGTTGATGAAACCGCCGGCGAGATCGGCGACATTGTGAAGGTGCGAATCGCCGATGCCGGCTTCAACAGCCTGCACGGGATCCGGATATAAGCGCGGATAAGGAGAAGCGTTTGAGCGTCACCGCCGAACTGACGAACGTGCCCTCGGGGGCCTCGGACATGGCGCACATCGTTCTGACCTTCGACGACAACAAGCTGGCAAGCGCGCTCTACGGCCAGTTCGACGAGAATCTGGCGCGGCTGGAGCAGAAGCTCGGCGTCGACATCCGCCCGCGCGGCAACCAGCTCAACATTCGCGGCGAGGCGACCGCGGCCGAGCAGGCGCGCCGCGCGCTCGACCATCTCTACGCCATCCTCCAGAAGGGCGCCGATCTCAGCCAGTCCGATGTCGACGGAGCGATCCGCATGGCGCTCTCGGCCGACGACCAGCTCACCCTGCCGACGCTGGAACGCAAGGGCAAGATGGCCGCCGCGCAGATCGCCACGCGCAAGCGCACCATCTATGCGCGCTCGCCGAACCAGGACGCCTATATGCGCGCGCTGGAGCGCAGCGAGATGGTGTTCGGCATCGGCCCGGCCGGCACCGGCAAGACCTATCTGGCGGTCGCCCACGCCGCCATGCTGCTGGAGCGCGGCATGGTGGAGCGCATCGTCCTGTCGCGTCCGGCGGTGGAGGCGGGCGAGCGGCTGGGCTTCCTGCCCGGCGACATGAAGGAGAAGGTGGACCCCTATCTCAGGCCGCTCTACGACGCGCTCTACGACATGATGCCGGCCGACAAGGTGGAGCGCGCCATCGCGGCGGAAGTGATCGAGATCGCGCCGCTGGCCTTCATGCGCGGCCGCACGCTGGCGCATGCCGCCGTCATCCTCGACGAGGCGCAGAACACCACGCCGATGCAGATGAAGATGTTCCTCACCCGCCTCGGCGAGAACAGCCGCATGATCGTCACCGGCGACCCGACGCAGATCGACCTGCCGCCCAACACCAAGTCCGGGCTGGTCGAGGCGCTGCGCATCCTCTCCGACGTGCCGGGCATCGTGACGGTGCGCTTCAACGAGAAGGACGTGGTGCGCCATCCTCTGGTGGCCGAGATCGTCTCGGCCTACGACCGCGAGGCCAAGCTGGCGCGCGGCGGCGCCGTCGAGGGCTGATGCCCGAAACCCTGAAGAGCAAGCTCCCGGCATCCGTCTCGCTCGACGTGATGGTCGAGGCGGGCGCATGGCCGGACGTGCCTGCGCTGGAGGCTCTCGCGGAGCGGGTCGTCGGTGCCGCGCTTGCGGAGATGGACGGGTATTCGGGAAAAACCGAGCTCAGCCTCGTCTTCACGGACGATGCCCATATCCAGGCGCTGAACGCGGAATGGCGCGGCAAGGACAAGCCGACCAACGTGCTGTCCTTTCCGGCCTTTTCCGCCGCCGCCGGCATGACCGGCCTGCCGCCGATGCTGGGCGACATCGTGCTGGCCTCGGAGACCGTCACCCGCGAGGCCGGGCTGGAAGGCAAGCCCTTGGATCACCATCTCAGCCATCTGATCGCGCATGGCCTCCTGCACCTGCTCGGGCAAGACCACGAGACGGAAGCGGAGGCCGAGGCGATGGAGGCGCTGGAGCGGCGCATCCTGGCGAGGCTTGCCATCCCCGATCCCTACGCGTAACAGGAAACGGCATTGGCCGAACGACGATGAACGAACAGACGCACCCCCCCGCCGCCGAGGCGGGCGGCGAAAAAAGCGCCTCCAGACCCGGAGAGCCCCCCAGTAGAAGCAACGAGGGCGGGGCCGAGCGCCTGTCCCTCCTGGAGCGGCTGGGCGGCCTTTTCCGCTATCGCAACGGCGCCAATTTGCGCGAGGAGCTCGCCGAGGCGCTTTCCGAGAGCGAGTCGGACGCGGAAGCCTTCTCGCCCGGCGAGCGGGCGATGCTCAACAACATCCTGCGGCTGCGCGAGGTCCGCGTCGAGGACGCGATGATCCCGCGCGCCGACATCAAGGCGATCGAGCTGTCGACGACGCTCGGCGAGCTGATCATGCTCTTCGAGGGGTCCGGCCATTCGCGCATGCCGGTCTATGCGGAGACGCTGGACGACCCGCGCGGCATGGTGCACATCCGCGACGTGCTGGCCTTCATCACCCGGCAGGCCCGCGCGAAGAAGGCGCCGCGCCGCCGCAAGGGCGCGCCGGCCGAGGCGACATCCGCGCCAACGCCGGCCTTCGATCTCGGCAATGTCGATCTCTCGAAGCCGCTCGCCGGCCTCAACATCATCCGGCCGGTGCTCTTCGTGCCGCCTTCCATGCTCGCCTCCGACCTGATGGCGCGCATGCAGTCGCAGCGCGTGCAGATGGCGCTGGTGATCGACGAGTATGGCGGCACCGACGGGCTGGTCTCGCTGGAGGATCTGGTCGAGATGGTGGTCGGCGACATCGAGGACGAGCACGACGAGGAAGCGCCGCTGATCAACCAGACGGGCGACGGCGTGTTCGTGGTCGACGCCAAGGCCGAGATCGACGACGTCGCGGAAAAGATCGGCGAGGCGTTCTCGGCCGGCGAGCACGGCGAGTCGGTCGACACGATCGGCGGCCTCTTGTTCAACGCGCTCGGCCGCGTGCCGGTGCGCGGCGAGGTGGTCCAGGCCATACCCGGCTTCGAGTTCCACGTGCTCGACGCCGACCCGCGCCGCGTCAAGCGCGTGCGGATCGTCCAGCAGTCCCGCGGCGAGCGCCGCCGCCGTCCCGCGGCCGCGGAGGCATCCGAATAGCCCTGCCGGCGGCGCCCAAGGCTGGGAACGCCCGCGCCTTGCTGGTACAGCTACCGCACCTTCTGATTCGCGCATTTCGGACAAACGATGGAGCGCCTGGCCGGCAGGATCATTTTGCTGTGGGGTTGGCGGCGCGCCCTCGTGGCCTTTCTGGCCGGCGCGCTCACCATGTTCGGCCACGCGCCCTACGATTTCTTCGCCGTGGGCTTCGTCTCCTTTCCGGTCCTCATCTGGCTGCTCGACGGGGCGACGGCGCCCGCGCAGGCGGGCTGGATCAGACGGCTGATGCCGGCCTTCGCCACCGGCTGGTGGTTCGGCTTCGGCTATTTCCTGGCGGGCCTGTGGTGGGTCGGCAGCGCCCTGCTGGTCGAGGCGGACGATTTCGCCTGGGCGCTGCCGCTCGCCGTGCTCGGCCTGCCGGCCGTGCTCGCCCTCTTCTACGGCTTCGCGGCTGCGTTGGCCCGCCTCGGCTGGAGCGGCGGGCTCGGCCGCATCCTCGCGCTGGCGGCCGCCTTCGGCGTGGCCGAATGGCTGCGCACGGTCCTGTTCACCGGTTTTCCGTGGAATCCGGTTGGCTTTCTCGCCATGCCGGTGCCGCTCCTCATGCAATCGGTCCGGGTGACCGGCACGATGGGCATGAACGTGCTCGCGGTGGCGGTCTTCGCCATGCCGGCGCTGCTCGCCGGGCACCGCCATCGTCGCCTCGGTCTCGGGCTTGCCGTGCTGCTGGCGGCTGCGCATGGCGGCTACGGCCTGTGGGCGCTGTCGCGCCCCGATGCCGCGACCACGGACGGCCTTGCCGTGCGCATCGTCCAGCCCGATGTCGACCAGAGCGAGAAGTGGGACCGCGCGGTGCGCGACCGCATCTTCAAGACGCTGTTGGACCTGTCGTCCGAACCGCCGGCGGAAGGCAAGCCGCAACCGCAGCTCATCGTCTGGCCGGAAACCTCGATCCCCTTCCTGCTCACCGACCGGCCGGACGCGCTGGCCGCCATCGGAGAGCTGCTGCAACCCGGCCAGATGCTGCTTGCCGGCATCGTGCGCTCGGAGGGTGATGCCTCCAGCGGCGGCGCCATCCGCTATTACAATTCGGTCGTCGCCATCGACGACAAGGGCGAGATCGTCGATGCGGTGGACAAGACGCATCTGGTCCCGTTCGGCGAATACCTGCCGCTGGAAAGCATGCTCAATGCGATCGGCCTTCGCAAGGTCGTGACCGTCCCGCTGGACTTCTCGGCCGGAACCGAGCGGCATGCCATCACGCTGCCGGGCGGCGCCAAGGGCGTGCCGTTCATCTGCTACGAGGTGATCTTCCCGCAACTGGTGGAGCATGACGTCGCCGGCGCCAATGCGATCGTCACCGTGACGAACGATGCGTGGTTCGGCGACACGCCGGGTCCCTACCAGCATTTCCGGCAGGCGCAGATCCGCGCGGTCGAGACGGGCCTGCCGGTCCTGCGCGCCGCCAACACCGGCATCTCCGGCATGATCGACAGCCGCGGCCGCATCGTCGATGCGCTCGCCGTCAACGTCAAGAACCATATGGACGTCATCATGCCGGTGACACAAATCCCATCGCCGATCTTGCTCGGGGCGATGTTGAATGGCATGGTCATTCTGATTGGATCTGCTTTATTTGCAGGTGTTTTGATGTATCGGCGCCGTACCCTGTGAAGCGCATCGTATCCTCGGGATTTCCGCGCATGTTTTGGCGCCCGCGCTGCGGTCAGATTGCTTTGATCTTCGTGGTTGGTCTTTACGGCGTAGTATGCTGTCGAGGTAAGCCGCCCTGCGCATAGGCGAGGTACATATGAAGGACGTCAAGAAGCCCAATCCGGTCGATGTGCATGTCGGAGGGCGCATCAGGATGCGGCGCAACATGCTCGGAATGAGCCAGGAAAAGCTCGGCGAGAGTCTCGGCGTCACCTTCCAGCAGGTCCAGAAATACGAGAAGGGCACGAACCGCGTCGGGGCGAGCCGCCTCCAGGACATCGCGTCGGTCCTGAATACGCCGGTTTCATATTTCTTCGAGAACGCGCCGAGCAGAGAAAGCCGCTCGATGCCGGTGCGCGCCGAGGAGAGCGAGAACGTCTCTGCGATCGAATTCAGCACGACGGCGGAAGGCCTGTCGCTCAACCGCGCGTTCGTCAAGATCGCAAGCGGCAAGACCCGCCGCCGCATCATAGACCTCGTACGGACGCTGGCCGAGGAGGATGGGGAGGCATAAGCGCCTCTTCCCGCAAAATTCTTCCCGAAAGCGGCTCCCTCGCCCCGAAGCGCGTCCTTGACGGCTCCTCCGCCATCCGGCTAACAGGCGCGCCTATTGGGCCCGCTCGTGCCGGCCCGCTTCGAGAGGGAAATCCCGTGCCGCGCCAGAACTATCTCTTCACCAGCGAATCCGTGTCCGAGGGGCACCCCGACAAGGTCTGCGACCGCATCTCCGACGAGATCGTCGATCTGGTCTACCGTGAGGCCAAAAAGGCCGGCATGGATCCGTGGGACGTCCGCGTCGCCTGCGAGACGCTTGCCACGACGAACCGTGTCGTCATCGCCGGCGAGGTCCGCGTGCCCCCGACGCTGATGAAGAAGGACAAGAACGGCCACGACGTGATCAACCCGGCCAAGTTCAAGTCGGCGGCGCGCAAGGCGATCCGCGCCATCGGCTACGAGCAGAGCGGCTTCCACTGGAAGACGGCCAAGATCGAGGTGCTGCTGCACGCCCAGTCCGCCGATATCGCGCAGGGCGTCGACAATGCCGCGGACCGGCAGGGCGAGGAAGGCGCCGGCGATCAGGGCATCATGTTCGGCTATGCCTGCACCGAGACGCCGGATCTCATGCCCGCCCCGCTCTATTACAGCCACAAGATCCTCGAGCTGCTGGCCGCTGCCCGCCACGAGGGCAAGGGCGACGCCGGCAAGCTCGGCCCCGACGCCAAGAGCCAGGTCACTGTGCGCTACGTGAACGGCAAGGCCGCCGAGGTGACGCAGATCGTGCTCTCCACCCAGCACCTTGATGAGAGCTGGGATTCCAGGAAGGTCCGCAAGGTGGTCGAGCCTTATATCCGCGAGGCGCTCGGCGACCTGCCGATCGCCAAGGACGCCAACTGGTACATCAACCCGACGGGCAAGTTCGTCATCGGCGGCCCGGACGGCGATTCCGGCCTGACGGGACGCAAGATCATCGTCGACACCTATGGCGGCGCGGCTCCGCATGGCGGCGGCGCCTTCTCCGGCAAGGACACGACGAAGGTCGATCGCTCGGCGGCCTATGCGGCGCGCTACCTCGCCAAGAACGTCGTGGCCGCGAAGCTTGCCGAGCGCTGCACCATCCAGCTCGCCTACGCGATCGGCGTCGCCCAACCGCTGTCGATCTATGTCGATCTGCATGGCACCGGAAAGGTCGAGGAGGCCGAGCTCGAAGAGGCGCTGCGCAAGGTCATGGACCTGTCGCCGTCGGGCATCCGCCGCCATCTCGACCTCAACAAGCCGATCTACGCCAAGACGGCATCCTACGGTCATTTCGGCCGCAAGGCCGGCCGTGACGGGTCGTTCTCCTGGGAAAAGACGGATCTCGTCAAGGCGATCAAGCAGGCCGTCGCGGCCTGACGGCCGTGCCGATGGATCCGTCGAACCGGCCGACGCGCGCCACCGAAGCCTTCTTCGGCCGGCGCCATGGCAAGGGTCTGCGCGCCCGTCAGGCGACCGCGCTCGATACGGTCCTGCCGAAATACCGGATCGACCTGGCGCAGCCGGCGCCGGCCGATCTTGCGGCGCTGTTCGAGGCCCCGGTTGCGGCGGTGCGCCTGGAGATCGGCTTCGGCGGCGGCGAGCACCTGCTTCACGGGGCGCGCGGCATCCCCGGGACGGGCTTCATCGGCGTGGAACCCTTCGTCAACGGCATGGCACGGGTGATGACGGCACTCACCGATGCGCCGCTCGGCAATCTTCGCGTCTATGACGACGACGCGACGCGCCTGCTGGACTGGCTTCCCGCGGCCTCGCTCGCCGGCATCGACCTCCTCTACCCCGACCCATGGCCGAAGAAACGCCACTGGAAGCGCCGTTTCGTCGGGCCGGCCAATCTCGATCGCTTCGCCCGCGTGCTGAGGCCGGGCGGCCTGTTCAGCTTCGCCTCCGACATCGAAACCTACGTCAACTGGACGCTCCTGCATTTCCGCGCCCATGCGGCGTTCGAATGGCCGGCGCGTTCGAGCGGGGATTGGGACGACCCCTATCCCGGCTGGCCGGGCACGCGCTACGAGGCCAAGGCCCTGCGCGAGGGCAGGCGCCCCGCCTATCTGACCTTCCTCCGGCTCTGACGACAACGGCGCCGATTTCCCGGCATGGCGGCTGCCGTGTGGCGGACCTCGGAGGCCGCACAGGCGCGGGGAGGGGCCCATGGCATGTGCGCGAGGGAGGGGAGGATTTGCCTGCCGCCGGTAGCGCGGCGTTAACCACCCGGCCGCTCCCCGCGCCGCAACGTTTCGCTAACCCTGTATCTTAAGCCGATCGAAACAGCTCTCGCCTAGTCTGCACCCATCCGATCGACGGAAAACAATGTTGACGGAAGTGCTGTATCACTCGGAGCAAGGAGCTTCTCCAATGTCTAAGATTTTCGCACGTTTTGCCAAGGACGAATCGGGCGCTACGGCCATCGAGTACGGCCTGATCGCTGCCCTGATCGCGCTCGCCATCATGGTCGGTGCCGGCGCCCTCGGCAACAAGCTGAACAGCCAGTTCACCTACATCGCCGGCAAGCTGAAGAACAGCTGATGACGGCATCCACGTCGCTGACGTGATGAACCGGAAAGGCCGTCCGACACCGGGCGGCCTTTTCGCGCTGACAGGCCAACCGGCCGGAACTTGAGGACGTTCGATTATGCTCGTCGCGGCGACCCTGGTGGTGTTTCCCTTCTGCATGCTGTTCGCGTCGATCTCCGACCTTCTGTCGATGACGATCGCCAACCGCGTCTCCATCATCCTGCTCGTCGCCTTCGCCGTCCTGGCGCCGCTCACCGGCATGGACTGGACGACCTATGGCTGGCATTTCCTCGCGGGCGCCCTCGTTCTGTGCGTCACCTTCACGCTCTTCGCCCTCGGCGGCATAGGCGGCGGCGACGCCAAGCTGATGACGGCCACCGCCGTCTGGATGGGCTTCGGTCCGCTGCTGCTCGAATATCTGATAAACGCCACATTCCTGGGCGGCCTGCTCACCGTCGGCATCCTCCTGTTCCGGAAGTCGCCCTTTGCGGTGCTGTATGGCGGCAACGTCTTTCTCCGCAACTTCACCGACCAGGTGTCGGGCGTGCCCTACGGCATAGCGCTGGGCGTCGCCGGCCTGATGGTCTATCCCAAGACGGCGGTGGTGGTGGCAGCCCTCCAGCAGATGGTCTCGCCGTAGCCCGCCGCATTCGCATAAACCTTAAATTAATGATGGTTGTAAGGATTGCGTTAACCCTAATTTGACCATTGCCCCGCATTGTCACCTGGAGACTGGTGATTTGCCGAGTGCGGGGCGACCTCATGGCAGCGTCTAGAGTGATTATCCTTGGCATAGCTGTGGCCGCTGCGGGCGGTGCGGGCTATGTCGCGAAGTTCATGTCCAACCCTGCGCCGCAGGTGGTCGTGGAAGCGCCGGAACAGCCGCAGATCGCGACGGCCGATGTGCTGGTTCTGAACTCGGACGTACCGATGGGCGCGCCGCTCACCGACAAGATTTCCTGGCAGAGCTGGCCCGAGAGCGCCGTCAACAGCAGCTTCATCGTCAAGAGCAGCGAGCCGGATGCGCTCGACAAGCTCAAGGATTCGGTTGCCCGCGTCCCGCTCTATGCGGGAGAGCCGGTGCGCACCAGCAAGCTGGTCGGCAACGGTCCGTCCTTCCTGTCGGCCATCCTGCCACCGGGGCACCGCGCCGTCGCGACCGCGATCTCGGCGGACACGTCCGCCGGCGGCTTCATCCTGCCGAACGACTATGTCGACGTCATCATGGTCCGCCGCGCCGAGTCGTCGAGCGGATCGACGGGCGGCTTCGACACGGAAACCATCCTCAAGAACATCCGCGTGCTGGCCATCGACCAGACGATCCAGGAGGACGAGGAGGGCAAGCAGGTGAAGGTCGGCCAGACGGCGACGCTGGAACTGACGCCGCAGCAGGCCGAGATCATCGCGGTGGCGCAGCAGATGGCCGACAGGCTGACGCTGTCGCTGCGCGCCATCGCCGACACCAACGAGAAGCCGACCGACCAGGCCGATTATCTGGTGGCCGGCCGCGGCAAGGGCGGCGTGGTGCGTCTCATCAAATCGGGCGAAGTGAGCGAAGTGGGGGCGAGGAAATGACGAAGTCCGGGAACTTGCCGCGCGGCTCTGGCGCCGCGCTTGGGGCAGCCGCCCGCTTTGCCGGCGCCCTGCTGCTTTCCGGCGCCATGCTCGTGACCGGCGCCGGCATCCCGGCCTGGGACGGGCCCGCCGAGGCCAAGAGCGTCAAGGTCAGGCAGACCGGCCTCGGTGCGCAGCGCGTCAGCCTCGGCCTGAACAAGTCGGTGGTGATCGACCTTCCCGCCGACGCCTTCGACATCCTCGTCGCCAACCCCGCCGTCGCGGACGCCGTCACCCGTACGTCGCGCCGCATCTACCTCTTCGGCAAGTCGGTGGGCGAGACCAACGTCTACGTGTTCGGCCCGAACGGCGAGCAGATCGCCAGCATGGATCTGAAGGTCGAGCGCGACGTCGCCGGCCTCGAGGAATACCTCAAGCGCTTCGTTCCGGAATCCGACATCAAGGTCGAGATGCTGAACGACAACGTCGTGCTGACCGGCACCGTCGAGACCCCGCTCGACGCGACGCGCGCCGTCGATCTCGCCCGCATCTTCGTGACGGGCGGCGAGGCGACCACGGGACAGTATTCGCAGACGGCGGCGGGCGGATCGGCGCTGGGCGGCGTCGACATCAACAACCCCGATTCCAAGCGCCAGGTCAGCCAGATCGTCAACCTCCTCCAGATCGTCGGCGAGGACCAGGTGACGCTGAAGGTCACGGTCGCCGAGGTCCAGCGCAGCGTCATGAAGCAGCTCGGCGTGAACCTGATCGCCAACGGCTCCGTCGATGGCATAAGCTGGGGCACGCTGGGCGGATTCCCCAATTACGGGCTGGGCAAGCCCCTGTCTCAATATTCGGGATTGTCGCTCGCGAAATCCCAGCTCAGCGCCTACATCAACGCCATGGAGCAGGCCGGCGTGATGAAGACGCTCGCCGAGCCGACGCTCACCGCAGTCTCGGGTGAGAAAGCCGAGTTCCGTGCCGGCGGCACGTACAACATCATCACGAGCCGTACCAGCGCCAAGTCCGACGACAACAGGGATGGCCAGACGACCTACGGCAGCCAGCAGATCGAATACGGGATCGGGCTGGAATTCCTGCCGACGGTGCTTTCCGCCGGTCGCATAAGCCTCAAGGTCCGCACCTCCGTGTCGGAGCCGACGACCGAGGGGGCCGTGACCGTGGAAAGTGGCGGCTCCATGCCCGGAACGACTCTTCTGTCGATCCGCAAGCGTCTGGCCGATACGACCATCGAGCTGCCGTCCGGCGGTTCCATGATGATCGCCGGACTGGTGCGCGACGACGTGCGCCAGGCGATGAGCGGCCTGCCGGGGCTTTCGAAGGTTCCGGTGCTGGGAACGCTGTTCCGCAGCAAGGACTTCGTGCGCAACGAGAGCGAGCTGGTGATCATCGTCACGCCCTATCTCTCGCGCCCCACCTCGCGGCAGGCGCTCGCCAAGCCGGACGACAATTTCAATCCGCCCAGCGACGGTGCCGGCTTCATCCTCGGCAAGGTGAACCGCGTCTACGGAACCATGAAGACCGACCTGCCGAACGGCCGCTACCACGGCGTCGTCGGCTACATCTACAAGTGATCGGAGTCCCGGAGCCATGCACTTCGAACGTTTGAATAACCTGGCCCCCGGCTTCCGGGGCGCGTTCCTGGCCGTCGCCGCGGCGGCGCTGCTGGCCGGATGCGCCAGCCGCGACAGCATCACTGTGGGCTCCGTGCCGGACGACTACCGGACCAACCATCCGATCGTCATCTCCGAGAAGGAGAAGGCGATCGACATCCCGGTCGCCTCGACGGATCACCGCATGACCAAGATCCAGAAGGTCGCCATCGAGGGCTTCGCCGCCGGCTACGACCGCAGCGCCGCCGCACCCGTGACGGTGATGGTGCCCTCGGGCTCGGCCAACGAGGCGGCGGCGGGTGCCGTCGCCGAGGATCTGGTCAAGGCGATGAAGAGGAACGGCATTCCGCGCAGCCGCATCGCCATCACCGGCTACCAGGCGGATTCGGCCGAGACGGCCGCACCGATCCGCGTTTCCTATGTCGCGATGCAGGCGCACACCAACCAGTGCGGCCGCTGGCCCGACGATGTCGCGGAAACGGCCGACAACAAGCACTACGCGAATTTCGGCTGCGCCTACCAGAACAACCTCGCCGCCCAGATCGCCAATCCCGCCGATCTGCTCGGGCCCCGCAAGCCCGGCGAAATCGACGCCGAACGACGCAACATCATCCTCGACGACTACCGCAATGCGTCCACCGAAAAGGTGGGCACAATTCAGTACTGAGCCCTTATACGGAGATCGGCATGAGCAACGAGGTCGCATACGATCCGCGTATCGAGGATCAGGCGGACCAGGAAAGAGGTGCGGCCATGCAGGCGCTGCGCCCGATCCCGCGCATTTCGATACAGGCCTTCTGCGAGACGGAGAGCATCGCCAACCCGATCGAGCGGGCCGCCGCCGACCGCCGCATGGCGAAGGCGCACGTCAAGGTCCATATGGGCGGCATCGCCACGGCCATCGACTTCTACCAGTCGGCCCCGACGCCGAACCTCATCATGGTGGAGTCTCGCCAGGAGCCGAAGGAGCTCATGGCGGCGCTGTCCATGCTGTCGGAGCATTGCGACCCGACGACGAAGGTCGTCGTGATCGGCCATTACAACGACGTCTCCCTCTATCGCGACCTGATGCGCTGCGGCATCTCGGAATACATGGTGGCGCCGATCTCGCTGGCCGATGTCATCGCGGTCATCTCCGCCATCTTCATCGATCCGGAGGTCGCCCCGATCGGCCGCTCCATCGCCTTCATCGGCGCCAAGGGCGGCGTCGGCTCCTCCACCATCGCGCACAATGTCGGCTGGTGCATGTCCAACCTCTTCAAGTCCGAGGTGGTTGTGATGGATCTCGACCTGCCCTTCGGCACGGCCAACATCAATTTCGACCAGGATCCGATGCAGGGCATCGCCGAGGCGGTGTTCTCGCCGGAGCGTATCGACGAGGTCTATCTCGACCGCCTTCTGGCGCAGTGCGCGGAGCACCTGTCGCTGCTGGCCGCGCCCTCGACGCTCGACCGCGTCTACGATTTCGACCAGGACGCGTTCGCGTCGGTGATCGACACCGCGCAGCGCACCGCGCCGCTTCTCGTGCTCGACGTTCCGCATCTGTGGAGCGGATGGAGCCGCACGACGCTTGCCCAGGCCGACGAGATCGTGATCACGGCGGTGCCGGACCTCGCCAACCTGCGCAACGCGAAAAACCTCGTCGACATGCTGAAGCGGCTGCGGCCCAACGACCCGCCCCCGAAACTCGTGCTCAACCAGTCCGGCGTCGCCAAGCGCCCCGAGATATCGGCGGCCGACTTCGCCGGCCCGCTCGGTCTGACGCCGATGGCGATCCTTCCCTTCGAGCCGCAACTGTTCGGCAACGCGTCGAACAACGGACGGATGCTCGGCGAGATGGATGCCAAACACCCGATCGTCGAGGAGATCAGGCACATGGCCCACATCCTGACCGGGCGCGGCGAGATCAAGGGGAAGAAGCAGGGCGGGTTCTCCGACCTTCTGGGCAAGCTCAGGAAGAAGAAATAACGCGTCGCTGGGGGCGGTTGTCGAATGTTTGGAAAGCGCGGCAATGAGGGCGGTGAGCGTGGTGTGCCGGAGTTCCGGCCGCCGCAGACGGCCGGAACGGTAGCCGAGGCGCCGGCCGCGGCGCCGCGGATCGCCGAGCTGCGGTCAGCGGTTACGGAGGCCGCGCCGATGCGCGCCGTCGAGGCGCCTCCCCCGCCGCCCGCCCGTCCCGCGCAACGCGCGCCGCAGCGCGAGCGCAGCGAAACCTACTACGACACCAAGTCCCAGGTATTCTCGGCGCTGATCGACACGATCGACCTGTCGCAGCTCGCCAAGCTCGACCCCGACAGTGCGCGCGAGGAAATCCGCGACATCGTCAACGACATCATCGCCATCAAGAACTTCGCGATGTCGATCGCCGAGCAGGAGGATCTGCTCGAGGACATCTGCAACGACGTCCTGGGCTACGGGCCGCTGGAGCCGCTGCTGGCGCGCGACGACATCGCCGACATCATGGTCAACGGCGCCAAGACCGTGTTCATCGAGGTGAACGGCAAGGTGGAGTCCACCTCGATCCGCTTCCGCGACAACCAGCAGCTCCTCAATGTCTGCCAGCGCATCGTCAGCCAGGTCGGCCGTCGCGTCGACGAATCCTCGCCGATCTGCGACGCGCGCCTGCCCGACGGCTCCCGCGTCAACGTCATCGCGCCGCCGCTCGCTCTCGACGGCGCGGCGCTGACCATCCGCAAGTTCAAGAAGGACAAGCTCACCCTCGACCAGCTCGTCAAGTTCGGCGCCATCTCGCCGGAAGGCGCGGAGGTGCTGAAGATCATCGGCCGCGTCCGCTGCAACGTGGTCATCTCCGGTGGCACGGGCTCCGGCAAGACGACGCTGCTCAACTGCCTGACGCGCTACATCGACCGCGACGAACGCATCATCACCTGCGAGGACTCCGCCGAGCTCCAGCTCCAGCAGCCGCATGTGGTGCGCCTGGAAACCCGCCCGCCGAACCTCGAGGGCGAGGGCCAGATCACCATGCGCGACCTCGTCAAGAACTGCCTGCGCATGCGTCCCGAGCGCATCATCGTCGGCGAGGTGCGCGGACCGGAGGTCTTCGACCTGCTTCAGGCCATGAACACCGGCCACGACGGCTCGATGGGCACGATCCACTCCAACAGCCCGCGCGAATGCCTGAACCGCATGGAGGCGATGATCGCCATGGGCGGCTACTCGCTGCCGCAGAAGACGGTGCGCGAGATCATCGTCGGCTCGGTCGACGTCATCATCCAGGCGGCGCGCCTGCGCGACGGCTCGCGCCGCATCACCCACATCACCGAGGTGATCGGCATGGAGGGTGACGTCGTCATCACCCAGGATCTGGTCGTCTACAACATGAAGGGCGAGGACCAGAACGGCCGCATCCTCGGAAGCCACGTATCGACCGGCATCGGCCGGCCGTATTTCTGGGACCGTGCACGCTACTATGGCGAGGAGCAGCGCCTCGCGAACGCGCTCGAAGCCATGGAAAAGCGCGTCGAATGAGATCGAGCGAGACGTAGCCATGTTCGGCATCGACATCACGTTCCTGGCGATCATCGTCCTCAGCGGTCTGAGCGCCGGTGCGGTGGCCTACGCCCTCCTCTTCGACCGCGTCGCCGACGAGCGCAAGGCCGAGCGCCGGCTGGCAGGCATCAAGCGCTCCGAGGGCGAGCGCGAGCAGCAGCGGCTCGCCAAGGACAAGAACGCCGAGGTCGCGCGGCGCCGCAAGTCCATCTCGGACTCCCTGAAGGGGCTCGAGGAGAAGGAGAAGGACCGCGACCGCAACATCCGCAGGCCGCCGCTGAAGATCCAGCTCAAGCAGGCGGGGATGACCGTTCCGATCGAGCGGTTCTACCTCTATTCGGTAGTGGTGGGCATCGCCCTCGCCGCCCTGTCCTTCTTCCTGGGCGCGCCGATCTATATCGTTCCTGCCGCCTTCCTGGTCGGGTTCTTCGGCCTGCCGCGCTGGTTCGTCTCGCTGACCCGCAAGCGGCGGATCAAGGCCTTCCTCGCCGAATTCCCGAATGCGCTTGATATCATCGTGCGCGCCGTAAAGTCCGGCCTGCCGCTCAACGATGGCGTCCGGCTGATCGCCAACGAGTCGAAGGAGCCGGTGCGGGCGGAGTTCCGCCGCATCGTGGAGGCCCAGCAGGTCGGCCTCTCCATCCCCGAGGCGTCGATGCGCATGATCGAGACCATGCCCTGCGCCGAGGCGGGGTTCTTCGGCATCGTCATCCAGATCCAGTCGCAGGCCGGCGGTAATCTCTCGGAGGCGCTGGGCAACCTGTCGCGGGTGCTGCGCGACCGCAAGAAGATGAAGGCGAAGGTCCAGGCGCTGTCGATGGAAGCCAAGGCATCCGCCGGCATCATCGGCGCGTTGCCCTTCGTCGTGGCGTTCCTGGTCTACATCAGCAGCCCGAACTACATCATGCCGCTCTTCACCACGAGCATCGGCCACATCATCCTCGGCGCCGCCGGCGTGTGGATGCTGATCGGCATTCTGGTGATGCGCAAGATGATCGATTTCGAAGTGTGAGGTTGAGCCGTGTCCGATCTCGTCATCCGCAGCCTCACCAGTCCGTCCTTCCTGATCTCGATCCTCGTCGCGGTCGCGGTTTTCGCCACCCTCATGACGGCGCTGCCGGCGCTTGGCGGCGACAGCCTCAAGACGCGCATGAAGGCCGTCGCGCTGGAGCGCGAGCAATTGCGCAGCAAGCAGCGCTCGCTGATGTCGGCCAATGCGGACAGGCGGCGCAAGGGCCTGCGCGAGGACGAATCCGAGCGTCTGCGCGGCTTCGTCGACCGGCTCGACCTGCGGCGTGCGCTGGCGGACGAATCGACCATGCAGAAGCTCCGCCACGCCGGCTTCCGCGGCAGAAATCCGCTCACCACCTTCCTTTTTGCGCGCGCCACCCTGCCTTTCGCCGGCCTCGCGCTGGCCGCCGCCTATCTTTTCGTCCTCGGCGGCATGCCGGACAAGCCGCCGCTGGTCAGGGGCTTCGTCTGCATCCTGGCCGGCTATGCGGGCTTCTACCTGCCGGTTCTCTATGTCTCCAACCGCGCCTCGAAGCGCAAGCAGTCGATCCAGATCGCCTGGCCGGACGCGCTCGACCTCATGCTGATCTGCGTGGAATCGGGCATGTCGATCGAAGCCGCCTTCCGCAAGGTCGCGGACGAGATCGGTACCCAGTCGGTCGACCTCGCAGAGGAGCTGGTGCTGACGAATGCCGAGCTCTCCTTCCTCCAGGAGCGGCGCCAGGCCTACGAGAATTTCGCCGAGCGTACCGGCCTGGAATCGGTGAAGTCCATCTCGCAGGCGCTCATCCAGGCCGAGCGCTACGGCACGCCGATCGCGCAGGCGCTGCGCGTGCTGGCGCAGGAAAGCCGCGAAATGCGCATGAACGAGGCCGAGAAGAAGGCCGCCGCGCTGCCGCCGAAGCTTACCGTGCCGATGATCCTGTTCTTCCTGCCCGTGCTTTTCGCCGTGATCCTCGGCCCCGCCGGCATCCAGGTCAGCCAGAACGGCATCTTCCCCGCGCACTGAAGTAGCGGACGCAACGATCTTCAAAAAAGGCCACGTCCTGAACGCGGCCTTTTTTGTATGGGCTTCAGTTTCCGGTTTCGGGCGTCGCCGCGTGCCCTTGGAGCCCGCGCGGTGTTGGCGAGCGGGGCGATGCCTTGCGAGGGCGGGCCTCGAAGGAAGCCTTCCGAAATTCTGGGCCGGTCTGATTGCCCGCCGTCAGTTGGTGGCGGTCTTCTTCTTGTCTTCGTCCTTGAGCTGCTTCCACGCGTTCTGCTGCGAAAGCATCGACCTCAGATAGGCGACGTTTGCCTGTGCCTGATCGGGCGAAAGCTCGTGGCTGGCGATCTTCTCCGCCTCGTCGAAGCGGCCCTGCAGGCCGACGCAGAGCGCCAGGTTCTGGCGGACGCGGCTATCGGCGCCCGGTTGCTCCGAAGCCGAGCGCAGATAGGTTTCCGCCGTGCGCAGATCGCCCTGGAGAAGGTAGGAAAGGCCGAGATTCGACAGGACCGAGGGTTCGTTCGGCTTCAGTTCGAGGGCCTTGCGGTAAAGAACGCGCGCCTCGTCGTACTGGCCGAGCTGGTCGAGGATCGCGGCCTCGGCAGATTGCAGCTTCCAGTCTGGATATTCCGGGGTCTGCGCGCGCCGCACGGCGTCGAGCGCGGGCTTGAGCTCGCCGGCGCCGGCCAGCGCCTTGCCGTAGGCGGCGAGCACCTCGCGGTCGTTGGAATGCGCGATGGCGAGCCTGCGCATGACCGCCAGCGACTGGTCGTCGCGGCCGTTCATTTGCAGGACCGAGGCGTATTGGAGGCCGATGGCCTTGTCCGTCGGGTTCTTCGCATAGGCCTTGCCGAGGCTGTTGGCGGCATTCGCGAGTTCCGGCGCCGACATCTGGTCCACCGGCTTGCTAGCCGACCGGTTGATCGATCCCGTCGTCATCCTGTCATTGGCACAGCCGGCGAGGGCGATTGCGGTCGTGGCGAGCGCAGCCGCCAGCATCACGCGCCGGGCAGTGACCTTCGCCTGCAAGGTGATGGACATTCCCCGTCGCCTCCACCGAATAGGCCGCGGCTGCAACCGCGGCATCCCGGCTGAAGCAATATTCCGTTAACCTTAACGAGCGGTTAACGAGGTTCTGGAAGCACCTTGGCGGCAAGGCGTCGCGCCGCCGTTTCCCGCACCCTGGAACGAATCCGCGTCATCGACGTTGAGGCGTGCGCCCGCTATGCGGCGGACCGCAATTTCAGGCAACGCCGCCCGGCTTCGGCCGGGCGGTTTTTCATTTTTACGAGAACAATTCTCTGCCGTTCGCGTTGTCGGAACGGGCGATCCCCGCCTTATGGAGAAAACCATGGACTGGAACCGCGTCGAAGGAAACTGGAAGCAGCTGAAGGGTAAGGTGAAGGAGCAGTGGGGCAAGCTCACCGATGATGACCTGGACCGGATCGCCGGCAAGCGTGATCAGCTCGAGGGCAAGATCCAGGAGCGCTACGGAATAGAGAAGGACCGCGTCCGCCGGGACGTCGACGACTGGTACGGCCGGCAGGGCTGGTAAGCATATCGGACAATGCAGGTTGCCCGTTCCGGTTCGCCGGGACGGGCTTTGGCCTCTCAGGACTTCTTGACAATGGTGCCCTTGTCGAGGTCGAGTACGCTGGCCCCCTTGATCTGCTTGGCGAAGTCGTCCTGCAATTCTCCCCAGGTGCCCAGAAAAGCCCCGCAATTGCTGCATAAGATCGGCGTGTTCTCGGTCGTATTGTCCGGGATATCCATCTGGATCGTCCCGCAAGCCTTGCAATCCAGCTTGTCGTTCAAGGGTTTTCGCGCCACCCGTGCATCGTACTCTCTCCCCCGCAACTTGAATAGCCGTTCCGCCGCCATGCGGCGCGCCGCGAACAGTGCGCAATCATCCGCTTGAACTGCCTTGCTTTTTCCCGGTCCGGTTTTCACAATGACGAACTGTTGAAGGCTGCCTCTCGGCAGGCCTGGAATTCCTTGCGGGTCAGGACGGATGACGGTCGAGCTTGTCGATGAAGATGGCGCCGGGGCGCTTCCCCTCTATTTCGTCGGCAAGGACCGGCTGGCGGAGATCGGCCTCGATGCGGCCGCTCTCGAATGGGCCGCGGCCAACGGCTTTTCGGGCGAGGCGGGAAGGCTGCTGCCGGTCCCCGGTCCGGGCGGCGCAATTTCGGCCGCCTTGTTCGGCACGGGCGACGAGGCGAGGACCGGCCTTGCCGCCGGCGCGCTCGGCAGGTCGCTGCCGCAGGGTGCCTGGAAGCTGGCGAATGCGGGCGAACCCGCGCAGGCCGCGCTGGGCATCATGCTCGGAAACTATGTCTTCACCCGCTACGGCAAGAAGCCCGGCCGCGACCTGAGGCTCGCCCTGCCGGCGGGCGTGGACCGCGACAGGTTGCGCGCGGCCGCCGATGCGGTGCGCCTCGTGCGCGACCTCGTCAACACGCCGACCGCCGACATGGGTCCGGCGGCGCTGGAAGAGGCCGTGCGCCGGCTTGCCGGGACGCACGGCGCTTCCGTGTCGTCCATCGCGGGAGACGATCTGCTGGCGGCCAACTTCCCGATGATCCACGCTGTGGGCCGCGCGTCGGCCGAGGCGCCGCGGCTCATCGACATGGGCTGGGGCGATCCGGGCGCGCCGAAGGTGACGCTCGTCGGCAAGGGCGTGTGCTTCGACACCGGCGGCCTCGACATCAAGCCGTCCAGCGGCATGCTCCTGATGAAGAAGGACATGGGCGGCGCGGCCAATGTGCTGGGCCTTGCGTCGATGATCATGGCGGCGAAGCTCGCCGTGCGGCTGCGCGTGCTGGTCCCGGCGGTGGAAAATTCCATCGCCGGCAACGCCTTCCGGCCGGGCGACGTGCTGGCCAGCCGCAAGGGCATCACGGTGGAGATCGGCAACACCGACGCGGAAGGGCGCCTGGTGCTCGGCGACGCGCTGGCGCTGGCCGACGAGGAGGCGCCCGACCTCCTGATCGACATGGCGACGCTGACGGGGGCGGCGCGGGTGGCCCTCGGCCCCGACCTGCCGCCCTTCTACACGGACGACGACGGCTTCGCGGACGAGCTGGCGCGGTCCGCCGAGGCGGTCGAGGATCCGGTCTGGCGCATGCCGCTCTGGAAGCCTTACGAGGCGCGGCTGGCTTCGAAGATCGCCGATACGAACAACGTCACCACGGACGGCTTCGCCGGCTCCGTCACGGCGGCGCTGTTCCTGAAAAAGTTCGTCGACCGAGCCCGCAGCTGGGCCCATTTCGACATCTTCGCCTGGGTGCCGGTGGAAAAGCCGCACGCCCCCGTCGGTGGCGAGGCGCAGGCCATCCGGGCGCTGGAGCACCTTCTGGATCGCCGCTATGGAAGGGCATGATGCGGCGGCGCTGGGCCGTGCATGGATCGGCACGTCCTGCGAGGCCCGCTATCAGAGGATTGAAACGCAAGCGAAACGAATTGCTGCTAGATTGCGGGGCATGGCGATCGACATGCGGCCGAGCCAAGCCTTGCGGCTGTGGCACAATGTCCTGCTTTCCGAGGTGCGCGACGACGCGCCGGATCTGACGTCGCGCCAGATGGCCATCCTGCTGACCGTCTATCTCGAGCCGCCGCCGCACACCGTGCGCGGCCTTGCCGCGCTGCTCGGCGTCACCAAGCCGGTCGTCACCCGTGCCCTCGACACGATGGGAGCCCTCGGCCTCGTCTCGCGCCATCGCGACGAGGCCGACCGCCGCAGCGTGCTCGTCAGGCGCACGGTGGATGGCGCGCTCTATGTGGAACGGCTGGGCGACGTCGTCATCGCAAGGGCAAGGGAATTGCCGATTTGACCACGCTCGACGCGCGCCTCAATGCCTTCCGGCCCGATCTCGCGGATGAAAGCCTGCGCGGCCGGGTGGAGGCCGCCCGCTTTACGGCCGGCCGGCCGGGCCGGATCGTCACCCCCGTCGCCGACATGCTGAAGGCGCCGGACGGTGCGGCCGGCATGAACACGCAGCTCGTCCTGGGCGACGAGGTGCGTCTCTTCGAGGCCGGGGGCGGCTGGGCGTGGGTTCAGGCCGGGCACGACGGCTATGTCGGCTACGTGGCCGGTGATGCGGTCGGCGGGCAGGCGCCCGCGCCGACGCATGTCGTCTCCGCGCCGCGCACCTTCGTCTATCCCGGCCCCGACCTGCGCCTCCCGCGCAGGCGCGCGCTGTCCATGGGCTCGCGGCTTCGCGTCGTCGGTGAGGCGGAGACGCGCAACACCCGCTATGCGCTGCTCGACGGCGGCGAAGCTGTGATCGCCGCGCACCTGCTGCCGGCTGGAACGGCGGCGGCGGACTATGTCGCGGTGGCGGAAACGCTTCTCCACACGCCCTATCTGTGGGGCGGCACGAGCGGCTTCGGCATAGACTGCTCCGGCCTGGTGCAGCTTTCCATGCGCATGGCGGGGGTTCCGGTCCTGCGCGACACTGACATGCAGGTCGCTTCGGTGGGCGCTCCGGTGGACGTCTCGGCCGGTTATGCGGATCTGAAGCGCGGCGATCTCGTCTTCTGGAAGGGCCATGTCGCGATCATGGTCGACGCCGCGACCATGATCCATGCCAGCGGTCATGCCATGCTGGTCTGTCTGGAACCGCTCGCCGATGCGATCCGGCGCATCGGCTATCTCTACGGGCTGCCGACAGCCGTGCGCCGGCCCTGAAGGGGCGCGGTCAGTAGCCTGCCGCCCGGTCCACGATGTTCTCCAGCGTCTCGCCGCGGTCGAGCGCGTCCATCTGCTCCAGCATCGCCGGGACCAGCCTGTCCGGATCGGAGCCGGCCGCCGAATGCGGCGTCACGAAGACCTTCGGGTGCGTCCACATCGGACTTGCCTTCGGCAGAGGCTCGATCTCGAACACGTCGAGGGTCGCCTCCTTGAGCGTCCCGTCGTCCAGCGCGCGCAGGATGTCGGCGTCCTTTTGCAGCTTGCCGCGCCCGGCATTGATCAGCACCGCGCCGCCGATGGCGTTGCGGCGCCTCAGCTTGCGAAGCAGCGCATAGTCGATGAGACCGGCGGTTTCGGCGGTGAGCGGCAGGAGCACAACAAGAATGTCCGTGCCGGCCAGGAACTCGTCCAGGCCCTCCCTGCCGTGGAAGGTCGCCACGCCCGGCGCCTTCCGCGCGCGCCGGCTCCAGCCGCGCAGCTGGTAGCCGAGAGCGCCGAGGATCCGCGCGGCTTCCGTGCCGAGCGCGCCGAGACCCATGATGCCGACGCTCACATCGCTCGCGGGGCGCTGCGACGGCTCGTGCCAGATCTTCTTCTGTTTCTGGATGCGGTAGAGCAGGCCCTGCCGGTGATGGTCGAGAACGCGCCAGGCGATGTATTCGATCATGGGCTGCGTCAGCGAGGGGTCGATGACGCGCACGATCGGCACGTCGGGCAGCGTCGGATCGGCGAGAATGTGGTCGACGCCCGCGCCGACCGAGAAGATCGCCTTGAGGTTGGGAAAGCCGCTGAGCTGGTCCGGCTGGTGGCGCCACGTCAGCGCGTAGCGGATGGAGGGGTCTCCCGGGCCGTCCGCCGCCAGCGTCGCCTCGCGCCTTCCCGCGAAGGCCTTCAGCCACGCGGTCGGCTCGTAGCCCGAGATCGCCAGCAGCACCCGGCCTTTGTCGCTTGCGGTCGTCACGCTCTTTCCCGTCCTAGTCGTTCACGATGCCGGCCGGCGCCGTCTCGACCTTGAAGGCGGCCGCCATCAGCGCGCGAGTGTAGTCGGTTTGCGGGCGTTCGAAAATCTGCTCCGCCGTGCCGGCCTCGACCACCTTGCCGTTGCGCATGACGATCACGCGGTTGGCGAGCGCGCGCACCACCTTCAGGTCGTGGCTGATGAAGAGATAGGCGAGATTGTGCTTGGCCTGAAGCGCGCGAAGCAGGTCCACGACCTGCGCCTGCACGCTCATGTCGAGCGCCGAGGTCGGCTCGTCCAGCATCACGAATTTCGGATTGAGCACCATGGCGCGGGCGATCGCGATGCGCTGCCGCTGTCCGCCGGAGAACTCGTGCGGGTAGCGGAACCGCGTTTCCGGATCGAGCCCCACCTCCCGGAGCACGGCCACCACGCGGTCGTCCCGCTGCGCGGCAGTCAGCGCTCGCTCGTGGATCCGCAGGCCTTCCTCGATGATCTCGGCGACCGACATGCGGGGGCTGAGCGAGCCGTAAGGGTCCTGAAAGACGATCTGCAATTCGCGCCTGAGCGGGCGCATGTCGGAGAAGGTGAGCTTGTCGATGTCCCGCCCCTCGAAATGGATGCGGCCCGTCGAAGAAATCATGCGCGCCAGAGCCAGGCCGAGCGTCGTCTTGCCGGAGCCGGATTCGCCGACGATGCCGAGCGTCTGTCCGGCTTCCACCGTGACGTCGATGCCGTCGACGGCCTTCACATGCCCGACCGTCTTGCGCATCAGCCCGCGCCTGATCGGGAACCAGACCTTGATGTCGTCGCCGCGCATGACCGTTTTCGCCGTGGGATCGGCGGCCGGCGGGCGGCCCTTCGGTTCCGCCGAGAGCAGGTGGCGGGTATAGTCGTGCTGCGGATCGCGGAAGAGCTGCTCGGTCGGGCCGCTCTCCACGATCTTGCCCTTCGTCATCACGCAGACGCGGTCGGCGATCTTGCGCACGATGCCGAGGTCGTGGGTGATGAACAGCATGGACATGCCGTTCTGTTCCTTGAGCGCTGCCAGCAGCTTCAGGATCTGCGCCTGCACCGTGACGTCCAGCGCCGTGGTCGGTTCGTCGGCGATCAGGAGCTTCGGCTCGTTGGCGAGCGCCATGGCGATCATCACGCGCTGCCGCTGGCCGCCCGAGAGTTGGTGCGGATAGGCGTCGAGCCGGTTTTCCGGATCGCGGATGCCGACCTCCTTCAGGAGCGCCAGCGTGCGGGCGAGAGCGGCCTTGCGGTCCATGCCCCGGTGCAGCTCCAGGATCTCCACGATCTGCTGCGCGATCGTGTGGAGCGGGTTGAGCGAGGTCATCGGCTCCTGGAAGATCATGGTGATCGCGTTGCCGCGCACCTTGCGCAATTCGCGCTCGTCGAGGCGCATCAGATCCTTGCCGCCGAAGAGGATCTCCCCGGACGGATGGCTCGCCGCCGGATATTGCAGCAGCTTCAGCACGGAAAGCGCCAACACCGACTTGCCCGAGCCGGATTCGCCCACCAGCGCCACGGTCTCGCCCTTCGCGATGTCGAAGGAGACATGGTCGACGGCTGTCGTGGTCCGCCCGCCCTGCGTGAAGGCGACGGAGAGATCGCGCACGGAGAGGAGGGGAGCGGTCAAAGGGCGGCTTCCACGTCCGTCTTGCGGAAATCGTCGCCCTTGAAGAGCAGCGGCTCACCGCGCGCCTTGGCGAGCGCATAGGCGAAGCAGTCGCCGAGGTTCAGCCTGGCAGGATGATTGCGCTTGCCGAAGCGCTGATAGGCCTCGCGGGCGAGATATGCCTGTTCAGGATTGACCGATGTTACTCTCACATTCATGCGCTTGAGGATTTCGAGCAGATTCGCGGAGGTTTCGGGCATGTCGCCTCTGTCGACCCGAAGGGCAATTTCGAGGAAATTCACGGGCGAGAGTTCGCTCTCGGCCGGCGCTTCCGTCAGAATGTCGAAGAATTGTTGCTCTTCTGGTTCTTTCAGCAGCACCGCAAGAATCGCTGACGCATCGACAATCACGCGGGCAGACCCCATTCGTCATAGAGGTCGGAATGATCGCTGGTGACACCGGGCGGCGGCGGCGGGAGACTGTCCAGGATTTCCCTCAGCCGGCGCTTGCGCTCCGCAATATCCCGCTCGCGCTGCGCGCGCTCGAGTGCCGCTTCCAGCGCCTGCTCGATGGCCGCAGTCATGCTGAGCCCGGTTTCGGCAGCCAACTGCCGGGCGAGCCGATGGGCCTTCTCGCTCTTGATGTTCATGCCCATGATGACCTCCGGGGTAGAAAATCAATCATATTCTACCATGTCCCGGCCTCACCGGAAAGTCTTGCGCGGATCGAAGGCGTCGCGGGTTGCCTCGCCGATGAAGATCAGCAGCGACAGCATCAGCGACAGCACGACGAAGCCGGAAATGCCGAGCCACGGCGCGTTGAGGTTGCGCTGGCCCTGCCTGAGCAGCTCGCCGAGCGAGGCCGAGCCCGGCGGCAGGCCGAAGCCGAGGAAGTCCAGCGAGGTGAGGGTGGTGATCGCGCCGTTCAGGATGAAAGGCAGGAAGGTCAGCGTCGCGACCATCGCGTTGGGCAGCAGGTGGCGGAACATGATCGACAGGTTGGAGACGCCGAGCGCGCGCGCGGCGTTCACATATTCGAAATTGCGGCCGCGCAGGAACTCCGCGCGGACCACGCCCACCAGCGCCACCCAGGAGAACGCCAGCAGGATGCCGAGCAGGATGAAGAAGCCGGGCGGCAGGATCGCCGAGACGATGAGGATGAGGTAGAGCGTCGGCACCGCCGACCAGATCTCGATCACGCGCTGGAAGATCAGGTCCGTCCAGCCGCCGAAATAGCCCTGTATGGCGCCGGCGCAGACGCCGACCACGGTCGAGAAGAGCGTCAGCACCAGCCCGAACAGCACCGATACGCGAAAACCGTAGATGGAGCGCGCCAGCACGTCGCGGGCCTGATCGTCGGTGCCGAGCCAGTTCCAGTTGCCGATCACGCAGTTCTCGTCGTCCGCGCCCTCCTGGTAGTTGCCGCAGCGCGTCGCCCGGTCGTAGAGCCAGCTCGGCTTTGCGGGCGCCGCCGACGGGATGTCGTTGTTGATGGTGCGGTAGGAGTAGCGGATCGGCGGCCAGATCATCCAGCCGTTCGCCTTGATCTCGTCCTGGATCACCGGGTCGCGATAATCCGTCACGGCATAGAAGCCGCCGAACTTCTCCTCCGGATAGTCGACGAGCACCGGAAACAGGATCTCGCCCTTGTAGGAGGCGATGACCGGCTTGTCGTTGGCGAGGAATTCCGCCCCCAGCGACAGCACGAAGAGCACGAGGAAGATCCACAGCGACCAGTAGCCGCGCCGGTTGGCCTTGAAGTTCTGCCAGCGCCGCTGGTTGAGCGGCGACAGGAACGGACGCCGGACCGGCCGGCGCGCTTTCTCCACTCCCGCCGTGAGTTGGATGTCGGTCAAACGTCTCTCCGCTCGAAGTCGATGCGCGGATCGATCCACACATAGGTGAGGTCGGAGATGAGGTTCACGACGAGGCCGAGCAGGGAGAAGATGTAGAGCGTGGCGAACACCACCGGATAGTCGCGGTCGAGCACCGAGCGGAAGCCGAGCAGGCCGAGGCCGTCCAGCGAGAAGATGTTCTCGATGAGCAGCGAGCCGGTGAAGAAGGCCGAGATGAAGGCGCCGGGAAAGCCTGCCACGACGATCAGCATGGCGTTGCGGAAGACATGGCCGTAGAGGATGCGCCGCTCCGAAAGGCCCTTGGCACGCGCCGTGACCACATATTGCTTGCGGATTTCGTCCAGGAAGGAGTTTTTGGTCAAGAGCGTGAGCGTCGCGAAGGCCGACAGCACCATCGCCGTCAGCGGCAGCGTCAGGTGCCAGAAATAGTCGGCGATGCGCGCCGGCCAGGAAAGCTGCGACCAGTTCTCGGAGATCAGCCCGCGCAGCGGAAACCAGTCGTAGAACGAGCCGCCGGCGAAGAACACCATCAGCAGCACGGCGAAGAGGAAACCGGGAATGGCATAGCCGACGATGACGACGGCGCTGGTCCACAGGTCGAAGGACGAGCCGTCCGTCACCGCCTTGCGGATGCCGAGCGGGATGGAGATCAGGTAGGAGAGCAGCGTGATCCACAGGCCGAGCGAGATCGACACCGGCATCTTTTCCAGGATCAGGTCGAGCACGGAAATGTCGCGGAAATAGCTGTCGCCGAAATCGAAGCGCAGATAGTCCCACAGCATCTTGCCGAAGCGCTCCAGCGGCGGGCGGTCGAAGCCGAACTGCTTTTCCAGCCGGGCGATGAATTCCGGGTCGAGGCCCTGCGCGCCGCGGTATTTGGAGGAACCCTCGCCGGTCGCGTCGAAATTGCCGGCCGCGCCGGAATCGCCCCCGCCGCCCGACAGCCGGCCGGCGGCGTCGCCGCCCTGGCCGGTCAGCTTGGCGATCACCTGCTCGACCGGGCCGCCCGGCGCGAACTGGATCACCGCGAACGAGATCGCCATGATCCCGAGGATCGTCGGGATCATCAGCAGCACGCGACGCAGGATATAGGCACCCATCAGAAAGGCACCTCTCGCGTCCGAAACAGGAGTGCGTCCTTCGAGGCTCGCCCTGGCAGGAATGGCGTCCGTCCGAAAACGTGTGTGCGGGCTCGCACCTCAGGATGAGGGAGGCTGTGCCTTGATCCCACTGCGTCGGGAGTTCGACAGACCACATCCCTCATCCTGAGGTGCGAGCCCGCATGAAGCGAGAAGATCTCACGCAGGGATTCGCGGGGCGAGCCTCGAAGGACGCACGACCTCTCTCCCTCACGCTTTTCCAATCGCCGCCGCCTTGTCCTTGTCGAACCACCAGAGCGTTTCCACTGCGAATCCGTAGTCCGGCTTCGGCTCCTTGAAGCCGCCGAATACCAACTAGGTATCCAGTCCATGCGGGCGCGCAAGACCCGGTCGAGCGCGCGCATGACGGCGATGAGTTCGCCGCGGCCGGTGACGCCGTCGATCGCTTCCACCAGCCTGTCGATCGCCGGATCGGCGGTGCCGGGCAGGTTGCGCGAGCCGGGAAGCTTTGCCGATTTCGAATGGAAGATGCCGTCCATGCCTTCGCGCGTCGGCGTCGGGCTGAACAGCAACGCCATGCCGATCAGGTCGAAGTCGAAATCCGCCTGCCGCGCCTGGTGCTGCGCGGAATCGACGGTGCGCAGAGAGGCGTCGAAGCCGATCGCCCGCAGGTTCTCCACCCAGGGCGAATAGATGCGCTCGAATCCGGGATCGTCGACCAGGATTTCCAGCCGGAACGCCTCGCCGGTGGCGTTGCGCAACTTGCCGCCCTGCGGCTTCCACCCGGCGTCGATAATCAGCTTGCGGGCGGCGCCCAGAAGCTTGCGGTCGCGGCCGCTGCCGTCGGAGGGCGGCAGCGCGAAGGCGTCTCCGAAAACATCCTCCGGCAGCGTCTGGCGCAACGGCTCCAGCAGCGCCAGTTCGGCCGGCGAGGGCGCTCCCTCCGCCTTGAACTCGGAGCGCTCGAAACAGGACTGCGCGCGCTCGTAGAGGCCGTAGAACAGCGCCTTGTTCGTCCATTCGAAGTCGAAGCAGAGCGCGATCGCCTTGCGAACGCGCAGGTCGCGGAAGCGCTCGCGCCGCTGATTGACGGCGATCGCCTGCATGGTCGGCCGCTTCTCCGACGGCATCTCGCGCTTCACCACCTTGCCGGTACTGATCGCCGGGAAGTCGTAGCCCGTCGCCCAGACGCGCGAGGTGGATTCCTCGCGGAACAGGATCTCTCCCTTCTTGAAGGCCTCGAACGCGGCCTGCCGGTCGCCGAAGAACTCGATGCGCAGCCGGTCGAAATTGTACAGGCCGCGGTTCACGGGCAAGTCGCGGCCCCAGTAATCCTCGACACGGTGATATTCGATAGTCCGTCCGGCGCTCAAGAATCCCACCCGGTAGGGTCCGGAGCCGAGCGGCGCTTCCATGCGCGAGCTGTCGAAAGGCACCCTGTCGAAATAGGCTTTCGACAGGATCGGGAAGACGGCCGCGTCGAGCATCGTGCGGGCCGACTGCTTGCCGGTGAAGGCGAGCCTCAGCGTCAGCGCGTCGACCGCGACGGCGTCGGCGAGTTCCCTGAGCGTCAGCCAGAGGTCGGGATGGCCTTTTTCTTTGAACAGCGCGTAGGTGAAGGCGGCGTCCTCGGCCGTCAGCGGCGAGCCGTCATGGAAGCGTGCCTCGGGCCGCAGCGCGAAGGTGAAGCTGTTGCGGTCGGCCGAGATCGTCACCGTCTCGGCGAGCAGGCCGTAGAGGGAGTCCGGCTCGTCAAGGGCGCTCGTCATCAGCGAATCGAAGCAGGCCTCCATGCGGGGAGGGGCATCGCCTTTGGCCACGAAGCTGTTCAGCGTGTTGAAGGTGTAGGGGTTCTGGTTGTAGAGCCACTGCGAGGGGCCGTAATTGAAGGTGCCGCCCTTCGGCGCATCGACATTGACGTAGTCGAAGTTCCTGAAATCAGCGGGGTATTTCAGCTCTCCGAAAGCCGACAGGCCGTGCAGCGGCACCTCGGTGCGGCTCGCCGCGAAGAGCGGCGCGGGCAGGAACGGCGCTGCGGCGGCCGCGCCAGCGCCTTTCAGGAACGCGCGGCGCCGGAGCGGCCGCATCAGTTCGAGCCCTTGTATTTCGCCGCCAGCGCCGCCTCCTTCGCCGGGTCGATCCACCAGGAATCGATGTCCGGGCCGATATAGTCCGGCTGCCTGTCCGGGATTCCGAACTTGTTCCAGTAGGCGAGCCAGACCACCGGGCGCGTGTATTGCGGCACCACGTAGAAGTTCCACAGGAGCACCCGGTCGAGCGCATGGGTGGCGGCCACGAGCTCGTCGCGGTCGGTGGCGAAGATCACCTTGTCGACGAGCGCGTCGACGACCGGATCCTTGATGCCCGACAGGTTGCGCGAGCCAGGAGCGTCCGCCGCCCTGGACGACCAGAAGTCGCGCTGCTCGTTGCCGGGCGATTCCGACTGCGCCAGCACCGTGGTCAGCATGTCGAAGTCGAAATTGTTGACGCGGTTGACGTACTGGCTGGGATCGACGATCCGCAGCGACGCCTCGACGCCGATCTTCTTCAGCATGCCGATATAGGGATTGGCGATGATCTCGTCGGTGTCGTTGTTGCCGAGGATCTCGAACCGGAAGGGCTCGCCGGTCTTCTCGTTGACCATCCTGCCGTTCTGGATCTTCCATCCGGCTTCGCCGAACAGCTTCACCGCCTCGCGCAGTATGTTGCGCTCCGGCTCAGGCGGGCTCGCCGGCGCCGGCTGCGGCGGATCGCCCTCGCGCGGCTTCGGCTGCTCGTAGACCGGCAGCCTGAATTCCTGCGTGAACAGCTCGGGCGGCAGCTTGTCCCTGTATTCGTTGAGGATCTCCAGCTCCCTGCCTTGCGGCAGGCCGCTGGAGGCGAGGTCGCCGCCGACGAAGTAGCTGGAGACGCGCGTGTTGAAGCCGAAGAAGGCGGTGCGGTTCATCGTCTCGAAATCGAAGGCCCAGGTCAGCGCCTGCCGCACCCGCCGGTCCTGGAAGAGCGGCCGCCGCATGTTCATCGCAAAGCCTTGCATGGAGGCGCGCGACGTCGCCTCGAACGCTTTCTTGACGACATCGCCGGCCTTGAAGGCGGGGAAGGTGTAGTAGGTCGCCCAGCGGCGCGAGCTGTACTCCGGATGGATGTCCTCGAAGCCGCCCTTGGTGAAGGCCTGCCAGGCGGCGTTGTCGTCCTGGATGTAGACGTAGCGGCGCTTGTCGAAATTCTCGCGGCCGATCTTCACGGGCAGCTTCGCAGCCCAGTAGTCGGGCACGCGCTCCCAGACGATCTCCTGGCCGGGCTTGAAGCTGGCGATCCGGTAGGCGGCGGAGCCCAGCGGCGGCTCCAGCGTCGGCTGCGTGATGTCGCGCTTCTTGCCCTTCGCGTCGGTCCCCTCCCACCAGTGCTTCGGCAGCACCGCGAGGTCGCCGATGATGCGCGGCAGTTCGCGGTTGCCCTTCTGGTCGAAACGGAACTCTACCTCGCGGTCGTTCAGCGCCACCGCCTCGGTGACGTTCTCGTAATAGCGGTTGTATTGCGGGCTATTGGCTTTCAGCGCGTTGAAGGACCAGATCACGTCGTCCACCGTGATCGGCTGGCCATCGTGCCATCTGGCGTTCGGGTTGAGGCGGTAGGTGACGGAGGAATAGTCGTCCGGATATTTGAGCGCCTCCGCTATGAGCGGGTGATAGACGCTCGGCTCGTCCGTCGCCTGCTCCATCAGCGTGTCATAGAGCAGCCCGCCGCCGAAATAGGAGAGGCCGGCGGCCGGCGAGCCCCGCACGATGTAGGGATTGAAGCTGTCGAATGTGCCGCTGGCGATGCTGTTGCGCGTCCCGCCCTTCGGCGCGTCCGGATTGACGTAGTCGTAGCGCTGGAAATCCTGGCCGTATTTCGATTCGGCCATCAGCGAGGAGGTCGTCTGCCAGTCCGCCGCTGGAGCGGGCGCGGCGGACAGGAACAGGACGGCGAGAATGCCCGATGCAGCCCCGATCGCTTGACTGGATATGCCCATGCGCGCCTCGCACCGTCTCGCCACTCCGGCGGCCATCGCCGGATCGATGCCTTGATAACAAAAAAGCCGGGCGGAACCCGGCTTTTTTGCGTTTTCGGAAATTACAATTTCGTCACTGGGCCGGAGCGGTCTCGGCGGGCTTCGCCGCGTCGGTGGCCGCAGGCGCGGCCGTGCCCTCGCCAGCCGGCTTGGCGGTCGCGTCAGAGGCGGCGGGCGCCGTGCCGTCCGAGGCGGCGGGCTGCGCGGCATCGGCCGCGGGCAGGGGCTTCGGGCTGTCCGACAGCGAGCGCAGATAGGCGATCAGGTCGGCGCGCTCGTCCGGCTTCTTGTCGCCGGCGAAGCCCATGGCCGTGCCCTTGATGAACCCCTTGGGCGAGGTCAGGAAGTGGTCGAGATTCTCATAGGTCCACTTTTCGGTGCCGCCCTTGGAAAAATCCTTCATCGCCGCCGAATAGGAAAAACCCTCGTGCGTCGCGACGGGACGGTCCACGATGTCCCAGAGGTTCGGGCCCGTCTTGTTCGGGCCGCCCTTCTCGGTCGTGTGGCAGGTCACGCATTTCTTGTGGACGGCCTCGCCCTTCTCGACGCTGGCGGTCTGCAGGCGCACCGCGATCGGCGTCTCGGCCGGCCCGGCGGCGGCGCTCTCGGTGCCTCCCGCCTCGCCTTCCTCGGCCTCGATCGCATAGCCGGGCTTGTCCGGGTTGGGCGCGGCGAAGATGGAATCGGAAACGATGCCGATGGACATCACGACGAAGCACGTCCCCAGGAAGCCCATCAGATACTTGTTGAGATCAGATTCCATTCGCCCCCGAGGCTCCGTGAATGCCGGCCCAGCCGGTTGAAATCGCCGCCGATCGTACCGCTGAAGCGTCCGTGGTCAAGGCGCGACGATGCGCGCGGAAACTAGGTCTTTTGCCAACACCTTGCAACACCTATAAGGACGCGTCCCCGTGAGACGTTTTGACACTCGCTCGAAGCGGTTCCGGCCCGTATTTTCCGGTCATATCGTCCAGACCATTCCGATGTCCACGATCATCCTCGTTCCGGCCCGCATGGCCTCGACACGCCTGCCCGGCAAGCCGCTCGCCGACATCGCCGGCCGTCCGATGATCGTGCACGTCGCGCGCCGCGCCGCCGAAAGCGGCCTCGGGCGTGTCGTTGTGGCGACCGATTCGGCGGAAGTCGCCGGCGCCGTCCGCGCGGGCGGTTTCGAGGCCGTGATGACCGGCGCCCACCATCAGTCGGGTTCGGACCGCATCTTCGAGGCGCTGAACGCCGTCGATCCGGCGGGCGAGGTCGAGACCGTCGTGAACGTCCAGGGCGACCTGCCGACGATCGAGCCCGCATCGATCCGCGCCGCGGTCGGGCCGCTCGCCGATCCGGCGGTCGACATCGCCACGCTCGGCGTCGAGATCGTCCGCGACGAGGAGAAGGCCAATCCCAACGTGGTGAAGATCGTCGGTTCGCCGCGCGGCGGCGCGCGCCTGCGGGCGCTCTATTTCACCCGCGCGACCGCGCCCTGGGGCGAGGGACCGCTCTATCATCACATCGGGCTTTACGCCTATCGCCGCGCCGCGCTGGAAAGATTCGTCGGCCTGCCGCCCTCCGTGCTGGAGAAGCGGGAGCGGCTGGAGCAGCTCCGCGCGCTGGAGGCGGGCATGCGCATCGACGCCGAAATCGTCGATTCCGTGCCGCTGGGCGTCGACACGCCCGAGGACCTCGATCGCGCGCGGCAGATCCTCTGTCAGGAAAGAGCATGATCCAGAAAACCAACCGCATTTCCTTCCAGGGCGAGCACGGCGCCAACTCCGACACGGCCTGCCGCAACATGTTTCCCTCGATGGAGCCGCTGCCCTGTCCGACCTTCGAGGACGCCTTCAACGCGGTGGAGGCGGGCAAGGCCGATCTCGCCATGATCCCGATCGAGAACACGATCGCCGGCCGGGTCGCCGACATCCACCATCTGCTGCCCGAATCGAAGCTGCACATCGTCGGCGAGTATTTCCTGCCGATCCATTTCCAGCTTATGGTCCTGCCCGGCGTCTCCCGCAAGGAGATCCGGACGGTCCACAGCCACATCCACGCGCTGGGGCAGTGCCGCAAATATGTGCGCAGGAACGGCTGGAAGCCGATGGTGGCGGGCGATACCGCAGGCGCCGCCAAGCTCGTTTCCGAGACGGGAGACCGGTCCATGGCGGCGCTGGCGCCGCGGCTTGCCGCCGGCCTCTACGGCCTCGACATATTGGAGGAGAACGTCGAGGACACAGACAGCAACGTCACCCGCTTCGTGGTGCTGACGAAAAGCAAGGAGTGGGCGCCCCGCCCCGCGCCGGACGCCAAGATGATGACCACCTTCGTCTTCCGCGTGCGCAACGTGCCGGCCGCCCTCTACAAGGCGATGGGCGGCTTCGCCACCAACGGCATCAACATGACCAAGCTGGAAAGCTACCAGCTCGGCGCCTTCACCGCGACGCAATTCTACGCCGACATCGAAGGACATCCGGAAGACCACAACGTCAAGCTGGCGCTCGACGAGCTGCGTTTCTTCTCGAAGGAGGTGCGCATCCTCGGCGTCTATCCGCGCAGCGCGTCGCGCGAGGAGTGGAACGTGGCGGATTGACGGTCCTGCCGGTCAGCGCGCCAGGCCGGGCCGCGCGGGCCTCGGCCGCTCCACCGGATGGCGCCCCAGCGGCACATAGTCGATCTCCATGAACGCCTCCACCTCCGGCACCCAGCGGTCGCGCACGAAGGCGGCGTGGTCGGGATGGTCGTTATAGGCCTGGTAGGCGACCTGATCGTGGAACTCCATGGAGAAGCCCAGCGTGAAGTCGTTCTTCGGGCTCACCTGCTTGAGCTGCTCGAACCTCTCGACGCCGGGGATCGCGGCAAGCACCTTCGCCGCCTCTAGGAAGGCCTTCTCCTCCTCCGAGTAGCGCGCGTGCCTGAGGCGGAAGACGACGGTATGGCGGATCATCGGACTGTCTCCTCCTGGCCCTGCCGTCAGTCGCTTTCCGCCCAGTCGCGGATCAGCAGATTGGCGATCGCGCCGCGCGGCGGCACGATGATGCCGTCCGGATGGCTGCCTGCCAGCGCCAGCCGCGTTTCCTCACGCGTGAACCAGCGGCATGCCTCCAGCTCGGCCGTGTCGGGATCGATGTCCTCGTTCAGCGCCTCGCCGTAGCAGCCGATCATCAGCGAATAGGGGAACGGCCAGGGCTGGCTGGCGTGATAGGCGACGCGGCCGAGCCGGATGCCGGATTCCTCGAAGGTCTCGCGCCGCACCGCATTCTCGATGGTCTCGCCGGGCTCGATGAAGCCGGCCAGCGCCGAGAACATGCCGGGCGCGAAATGCGGGCTGCGGCCGAGCAGGCAGTGATCCTGCCGCACGGCCACCATGATCGCCACCGGATCGGTGCGCGGAAAATGCTCGGCGTTGCAGTTCGGACAGTGCCGCTTGTAGCCGCCGATGCGCATCTCGCTTTTCGTGCCGCAGCGGCTGCAAAAGGCGTGGCTGGCGTGCCAGGCGAGCAGCGAGGCCGCCTGCGCCAGCGCGCCGAGCGCGGCCGGCTCCACCAGGCCCTGCACGTAGATGGAGCGGTAGTCGATCGATTTCACGCCGTCCGGAACGGCCTCCGGATCGAGCGGGCAGGGGGCGGCGACGATCGGTCCGCCCGGCGCCTGGCCGAGCAGCACAGCGGCGTCCAGATCCGCGCCGAGGGCGAGCGCGGCCGCCTTGCCGAAATACGGCTCGAGGGTTCCGCCATTCACCCTGAGATGGCAGCGGCCGCCGCCCAGCAGCATCAGCCGGACCTCCGGATCGGCGAGTGCCTTCGCCGTCACGTCGTCGCTGCGATGCTCCGCCTGCCGGTCGATCTCGTTGCCGGCGAAGCCGACGAACTGGCTCGGCTCCGGCAGCGGAGCGTCGAAGAGAAAAAACGGCATGGAGAATTGCTCTGGATTCGACTCAAAAAGGGAGGGTGGAGAAACTTCTATAGCGCCGTCCGGATCGCTTCGGTGAACTGATGCAGCGCCGAGCGCCGGTAGGGCTCCCGCGTCCCGTGGCCCCAGACCGGTCCCGGCCAGCCCGCGTCCCCTTCGTTGCGCGCCACCACATGGACGTGCAACTGCCGCACGACGTTGCCCAATGCGGCCGAATTGATCTTGCTGCAGGCGGTCGCGCGCTTCAGCGCCTGCGCCACGAGATTGGTCTCGAAGGTCAGCATGGCCTGGTCGAGCGGCGTGAGGTCGTGCAGTTCCTCTATTCCCGGGCGCTGCGGGATCAGCACCAGCCACGGCCACCGACTGTCGTCCATGGCCCGCAATTCGCACAGGCCCAGCCACATGACATGCTCGCTGTCGGCATCCAGCCGCGCATCGAGTTCGAACCCGGCCTTCGTGCCCGGCAGCATGGCGTTTCCGATCCGCGTTGTCATTGGTTGTCCGCGCGTTGGGAAACGAAGCTAGAGGCAGGTGCGGCGTCCCGCAAGGGAGAGAATTGGCCGGCTGACGAAAAACGATTGGCGCTGGCGGTGTCGATAAGCCTTGCATTTGCGGCCGGGATTTCCGATATGCATCGGCGGGAGGTTGGTGGTGGACGATCCACTCGCCAACCGGGTCAGGTCCGGAAGGAAGCAGCCCTAACGAGCCACGGAACGGGTCATTGTTCCAGCCTCCCGCCTCACGCCCGACAGGACCCATCCGGAAAATGGCGGCCGCCGCGTTGACGGCCTCTCCGGGCATGGGCGACACTCCGGCCGGTCCGCCGGCGGGCGTGCCGGGAACCGGGAAACCGAAGGTCGGAGCGAAGCCTGAGCGATGAGCGAAGCCGGCGGCAGTGATGGAGCGAAGGCGGCCGGCGCCTACCGCGTGCTCGCCCGCAAATATCGCCCCTCCAGCTTCGTCGAGCTCATCGGCCAGGAGCCGATGGTGCGCACGCTCACCAACGCCTTCTCCACCGGCCGCATCGCGCAGGCCTGGATGCTGACCGGCGTCCGCGGCGTCGGCAAGACGACCACGGCGCGCATCCTCGCCCGCGCCCTGAATTACCGGACGGATACGGTGGACGCCCCTTCCGTCGACCTTTCCGTGGCCGGCGAGCATTGCCAGGCAATCATGGAAGGCCGCCATGTCGACGTGATCGAGATGGACGCGGCCTCGCATACGGGCATCGACGACATCCGCGAGATCATCGAGCAGGTGCGTTACGCGCCGGTCGCCGCGCGCTACAAGGTCTACATCATCGACGAGGTCCACATGCTCTCCACGCAGGCCTTCAACGGCCTGCTGAAGACGCTGGAGGAGCCGCCGCCGCATGTGAAGTTCATCTTCGCCACGACGGAGATCCGCAAGGTTCCCATCACCATCCTGTCGCGCTGCCAGCGCTTCGACCTGCGTCGCGTCGAGGCCGGAACCCTGATCGCCCATCTGCGCCGCATCGCCGGACAGGAGCGGATCGAGGCCGAGGACGCCGCGCTCGCCATGGTGGCGCGGGCGGCCGAGGGCTCGGTGCGTGATTCGCTCTCCATCCTCGACCAGGCGATCGCCCACGGCGCCGGCGCGGTCTCGGCTGAAGCCGTGCGCGCCATGCTGGGGCTTGCTGACCGCGCCCGCATCATCGATCTCTTCGAGCGGCTGATGGCGGGCGACGTCGCGGCAGCACTGGCCGAGTACCGCGCGCAATACGATGTCGGCGCCGATCCGGTGGCGGTGCTGACGGATCTGGCCGAGTTCAACCACTTCGTCACGCGGGTGAAGTTCGTGCCCTCGGCGGCCGAAGACCCGGCCGTCTCCGAGGACGAGCGCGCGCGCGGCGCGGCCCTTGCGGAAAAGCTCTCGGTGCGCGTTCTGTCGCGGACCTGGCAGATGCTGCTGAAGGGCATCGCCGAGGTCCAATCCTCCAACCGTCCCCTGAACGCCGGCGAGATGGTGCTGATTCGTCTGGCGCACGCCGCCGACCTGCCGACGCTCGACGAGGCGTTGCGCCAGCTCGACGCCATGGAAGCAGGTGGCAGTGGCACTGCCGCGCGGGCCGGCGTGGCCCCGTCCTCCGGCGGCAATGGCGGCGCCGCGGCGGTTGCGCGCACGCCTATGCCGGCCATGGCGCAGGGCGGCCAGACCATGCGCCTGGTGCGGGCGGACCCCGCGCCCCGACCCGAGGAGCAGCCCGCCGAAACCGGAGCGATCGAGACGGCACCCCCCGCCGAACCCGAACCGCGCGCCGAGGCCCGGCCGGAGCAGGGCGTCCGCTCTCTGGAGGATATCGTCGCGCTGGCCGAGCAGCACCGCGACGGCCTTTTGAAGGCGCAGGTCAAGCGCTGCGTGCGGCTGGTCCGCATCGAGCCGGGCCGGCTCGACGTCAGCATGACCGACGAGGCGCCGCGGACGCTCGCCAACGATTTGGCCACCCGGTTGCAGAAATGGACCGGCCGGCGCTGGATCGTCTCGCTTTCGCGCGAGGAGGGCGCCCCCACCCTGGCCGAGCAGGAGACGAGCCGGCGCGAGACCGCGTTCAGCGACGCTCGCAACGACCCGACGGTCGCCGCCATCCTGTCGCGCTTCCCCGGCGCCCGCATCATCGACGTGCGCATCCCGAATGCGCCCGAGGTCGACGCCTCCGGCACGGACGACGCCCCGGCGGAGCCGGCTCCCGAAGAAGACGATGACGAATAGGAGAACCGCATGAAGGACCTTCTCGGCCTGATGGGCAAGGCGAAGGAGATGCAGGCCAAGATGCAGGCCATGCAGGAGGAGATCGCCGAGCTGGAGGCGACGGGCCAGGCCGGCGGCGGCCTGGTGAAGGTCACGCTGACCGGCAAGTTCGAGATGAAGAAGCTCGACATCGATTCCTCGCTCTTCAATGAGGATGAGGTGGAGATCCTGGAGGATTTGATCCTCGCCGCGCACAACGACGCCAGGGTCAAGGTCGAGCAGGCCATGCAGGAAAAGACCAAGGCCCTGACCGCCGGCCTGCCCCTTCCGCCGGGCATGAAACTGCCCTTCTGACCTGGGTTTTCCTGGCACACGACCGGCCCGGCGCTGCCGGAAATCTGCGCGGTCCCGCCTTAATTCGCCGGCCCGTCATGGCCGGCCGCGCAATGGCCGGCCTGTGGCCAAGCCTTTGATTAAGAAAGATTTAACCACGCCGAAAGCAGCGGCATGGAGCGCCTGGACGGCCGCTTACCGGAACATTAACCAAGAAAAGTCATGATTTCGCCCGAAATCGGGGTATGGTTCCCGACCGGGGAAATCGGAAGTCCAGTATGCAGGATTCGACGCGCGGCGTTTTGCCGGTTGCCGCCATGATGGTTGTTCTTGCCGCCGCTGCCGGGTGCAGCGAGACGATGTCTCCCGTGACTCACAGTTTCAGTTCCATGAAGGCGATGGTCATGCCGTCCAGCGGCCGCGCCTACAGGGCCAGCGAGCGCGAGCGTGAATGCCTGGCGCGGGCGATGTTCTTCGAATCCAACCGGTCGAGCCGCGACGGCCTGGTCGCGGTCGGGTCCGTGGTGATGAACCGCCGCGACACCGGCCGCTGGGGCAACAACATCTGCGACGTGGTCGGCGCCAAGCGGCAGTTCGCGCCCGGCGTTCTCAGCCGCCCGATGAACTCCAGGGCCCTTCCGGACGTCATGGAGGCGGCCGATGCGGTGCTGAAGGGCGAGCGTCACCCCAAGGTCGACAAGGACGTGATGTACTTCCATACCGCCGGCCTGAAGTTCCCCTACAAGAACATGCGCTACACCACGGTGGCAGGCGGCAACGCCTTCTACTTCAAGTCGAACGAGAAGGAAGACCGCCTGCGGCGGATGGACCTGCCCGTCGAGACCTCGCAGCCGCAGATCATGGTCGCCGACGCCGCGCCGGCCCGCAGCGACCGCAACGCGCCGGACTGGCTGAGCCGCCAGGCGCGGAGCGCCGACGCCGTCGCCCTGCCGGAGCGGCAGGAGACGCAGGTCGCCTTCGCGGGCGACACGCCGGACGCGCCGAGGAAGATCGACAACCTCTTCACCTCCACGCAGCGGAAAAAGGCGCGCAATGCGGAGCCGCAGGTGGCGCTCGCCGACGAAGCGCCCGTTCCCTTCGAGGCGGTTGAAAAGCCGCAGCGCGTGCGTGCCGCGGCAATGCCGGAGGAGTCAGGCGACGACCCGGTCCTGACGGCGCCCGCCGACAGGAGATCGACCCGCAAGGCGAAGCCCCGGATCAAGCCGGAAACGGCGAAGGTCGTGGTCGCTTCCGCGACCGGCGGTGGCGACGGCTATGAAGTGCCTTCGGCCGAGCGTTTCGGCGGCGCAGCGCCCGCCTACAACGACAGCGGGCTTTCGGCCGGCGACGGCCAGGGCACGGGCGTCCTCGGCCGGTTGACCTTCGGGGCCGACTGACCCGGCGGCCATCTCGCTACTCACCGGGCGCCGTTCGCTCTATAGGACGGGAATGTCCAAGCGAATCGCCGGTCCCGAGATCGAACGCCTCATCCAGCTTCTCGCCAGGGTGCCCGGGCTCGGACCCCGTTCAGCCCGCCGCGCCGCGCTCCACCTCATCAAGAAGAAGGACGCCCTGCTGCGGCCGCTTTCCGCGGCGATGGCCGAGGCGGTGGAGCATGTGAAGATCTGCTCCACCTGCGGCAACATCGACACTTCGGACCCCTGCACCATCTGCACCGACCCGCGCCGCGACGGCGCGACGCTGATCGTCGTGGAGGATGTGGGAGACCTGTGGGCGCTGGAGCGGGCCGGCGCCATGGAGGCCCGCTTCCATGTGCTGGGCGGCACGCTGTCGCCGCTCGACGGGATCGGCCCGGACCAGCTCAACATCCGAAGGCTGGTCGAGCGCGTGGCCGAAGGCGGGGTGCGCGAGGTCGTGCTGGCGGTCAACGCCACTGTGGAGGGGCAGACCACGGCCCACTACATCACCGACCAGCTCTCCGGCCTCGGCGCCAAGGTGACGCGGCTTGCCCACGGCGTGCCGGTCGGCGGCGAGCTCGACTATCTCGACGAGGGCACGCTTTCCGCCGCGCTCAGGTCGCGGACGGAGTTTTGACATGGTGGTCGCGGATAGGGACGTGATGCTCCTACGTTGCCCCCCTCTGTCCTGCCGGATATCTCCCCCACATGGGGGGAGATTGGCAGTTTCGACGCTCTCACCATTTTTGAGACGCAGACGATTGGCGAAACCACAAACGACAGGCGATCTCCCCCCGTGTGGGGGAGATATCCGGCAGGACAGAGGGGGGCGCCTCGCTCCGGCGTTCGCGTTTGTCATCGGCGCCATCGCGCTCGCTCTCTTCGCCACTCCCGCCATCGCCGCGAAGATCGACGACCAGTTCCGCTCCTGGCTGGAGACCTCGCTGTGGCCGGAAGCCAGCGCCAAGGGCATCTCGCGCAAGACCTTCGATGCCGCCTTCGCCGGCGTGAAGCCCAATCTGAAGCTGCCGGACCTCGTGCTGCCGGGCCAGAAGCCGAAGACGCCGAAGACCCAGCATCAGGCCGAGTTCGGCTCCCCGGGCGCCTATTTCGCCGAAAAGACGCTGGCCCCGGTGGTATCGGGCGGCCGGGCGCGGCTGTCGCGCCATGCCAAGACGCTAGCCGCCGTGGAGAAGCGCTACGGCGTGCCGGGGACCGTCGCGCTGGCCGTCTGGGGTCGGGAGACCGGTTACGGCGCGGCGAAGATCCCCTACGACGCCTTCGAGGTGCTGGGCACCAAGGCCTGGCTCGCCACCCGCAAGGAGATGTTCCGCACCGAGGTGCTCGCGGCTTTGGAAATGGTCGAGCGCGGTCTCGCGACGCCGGAGCGGATGAAGTCCTCATGGGCCGGCGCGCTCGGCCAGCCGCAGTTCATGCCGACCTCGTTCCTGAAATACGCGGTCGATTTCGACGGCGACGGGAAGATCGACATCTGGGATTCGCCGGCCGACGTGCTGGGCTCCATCGGCAACTACCTGCACGGTTACGGCTGGGTGCGCGGCCGCGACTGGGGCTTCGAGGTGAACGTGCCCGCCTCTGTTTCCTGCGCGCTCGAAGGCCCCGATCGCGGCCGCAAGATCGCCGGATGGGCGAAGCTCGGGATTGCCCGCGCAAACGGCAAGCCTTTCCCCGCCAAGGAGGCGAAGGCCGAAGGCTTCCTGCTGATGCCGGCCGGCCGCGACGGTCCCGCCTTCATCGTCACGCCGAATTTCTACGTGCTCAAGCAATACAACATGAGCGACCTCTACGCGCTCTTCATCGGCCATGCGGCCGACCGCATCGGCGGCGGCGAAGCGTCCTTCTCCGCGCCGTGGGGCAAGGTGGGCGGCCTCTACCGCTCCGACATCGCCGCCATGCAGCACGGGCTTCAGAAGCTCGGATACGACGTCGGCAACCCCGACGGCCTGCCCGGCTTCAAGACGCGCCGCTCGATCGGCGACTGGCAGGCGAAGAAGGGCGAGGCGCCGACCTGCTTTCCCGACGAGAGGATCGTCGGCGCGCTGAAATAACGGCGGATGCCTCCGACGCTTCGTTCGGACCGAAGGGCGCATTAACGCTTGGTTCACCAAGATGCTTCATGGTGCAGGAAGGAATCCACTCCTTGGGGCTTGAGATCATGCGCTTGCGTTTCCCTGGCGGTCCTTCGACCCTGCTCGCCGTCGCCGCCACTCTGGCGCTGACCGGCCTCGGCCAGGCCGCCGACATCGCCGTCAGCGTGAACCAGGCCAAGATTCTCAAGCTGTCGCGGCCGGCCGACACGATCGTGATCGGCAACCCGCAGATCGCCGACGCCTCGGTGCAGGACGCGCGCACGATCGTGCTCACGGGCAAGGGCTTCGGCCAGACGAACCTGGTGATCCTCGACGCCTCGGGCGCGCCCATCGTCGACCAGCAGGTGGTGGTCTCGCGGGACGAGGCGAGCACGGTGCGCGTCTACCGCCGCTCGAACGTCCAGACGCTGTCATGCACGCCCAATTGCGAGCAGGCTTATATGGCCCAGGCCGACGCCAGCGCGCAGGCCGCCGGCAACTGATGCCGCGTCCGCCGGCGCGCGGCTTAACCGCCCGTTAAGCCCGCCGGCATTTTTCTACCGGCACAAGCTACGGTATTTCAACGCTTTTCACGTAAAACGGGCCATCCGTAGGATCCGACAGGATTACGAATGAGCCCGCAGCACTACATCGATCCAGAAAAGCCGCGCCGCGGAATGCGCGCCGGCCTTGCCCGCTTCCGCAGGAATCGCAAGGGCGCGACGGTCGTCGAGTTCGCACTGCTGGCATTTCCCTTCATCCTGCTGGTCTTCGCCGTCCTGGAAAGTTGCATCTGCTTCGCCGCCCAGGAGTACATGCAGAACATCACGGACGACCTCGCCCGCCAGTTGCGCACCGGCCAGATCAGGCGCACCATCAGCGCCCAGGACTTCCGCGACAAGGTCTGCGAGCGGCTGGAATTCTTCGTCAGCGACGGCTGCCCCGGCCTGAACATCGACCTGCGGAACTTCACCACCTTCGAGGATGCCTCCAAGCTCAGGGTCTACATCACCTCGGCGGGCAACGTGTTCATCGACGGCGGCGCCTATCAGTTCGACCCGGGCACCTCGCAGTCAAAGAACGTCCTGCGGCTCTACTATCACTGGCCGGTCCTCACCGACATCATGCGCAAGCGCATCTACAATCTCAGCGACGGCACGACGCTGATGTTCTCCACCGCCGTCTGGCAGAATGAACCGTTCGACGACTGAGCCAAACGGCTCCAAGGATCCGGTCAGGATGAATCCCATGTCGCAGCTCAGCAGGACGATGCGGAATGCCGTGAGGCAGGTACGGGCCATCGCGAACAACAAGCGCGGCGTGGCCGCCATCGAGTTCGGGTTCATCGTGCCCGTTCTGCTCTGCATGTATCTGGTGACGATGGAGGCGTCGGACGCGATCGAGGTGAACAAGAAGGTGTCGCGCATGGCGAGCACCGTCGCGGATCTCGTCACCCAGCAGTCGCGCATGCAGAAATCCGAGGTGCTTGCGGTGATGAAGATCGCCACCGCCTCCCTTCAACCCTACAACCGCTCGAAGCCGTCGCTCGAAATAACCGCGATACAGATGGGCACGGAGACGACGCCGGTCGCCCGCGCCGCCTGGTCGGTCAAGCTGGATTCGAGCGGGAACGCGGCGGCCGTGGTCGCGAAGACTTCCGTCATCAACGATGCGCGGCTGGACAATATCCGCACGGCCGGCGCCTTCTACATCCGCGTCAGCAGTCACCTTCCCTATCAGTCCATGATGGCCTACTCGCCGACCGGGGAGGGGCTGGGCCTTCTCTCCGCCTTCACCAACATCCAGATGGGCGAGACCTTCTACCTGCGACCGCGCGTCAGCACGACGATCCCCTGCGACGATTGCCCGTGAGGGCGGGCGCCTTCCGTGCCACATGACGGCTTGCAATCTGGACGCATCTGCCCATCTTGGCGGCAGTTGCGGAGGATCGATTGGCGCGGGCCTTTCTCTTTGTCCTGGATTCATTCGGCATCGGCGGCGCGCCCGACGCGGCGCGCTACGGGGATGCGGGCGCCAACACGCTCGGCCACATCGCCGCCGCCTGCGCGGCCGGGAGCGGCGACCGCTCAGGCCTGCGCCGCGGTCCGCTGACGCTGCCGAACATGACGGCGCTGGGTCTCGCGGCGGCGTCGCGGCTTGCCACGGGTTCCGATTGCGGACTGCCGGACAGCACGCCGGCCGCGCATGCCTTCCACGCCGCCGCGCAGGAGGTTTCAAGCGGCAAGGACACGCCGTCCGGCCATTGGGAGATCGCCGGCCTGCCCGTGCCCTTCGACTGGGGCTATTTCCCGCACGCGCAGCCGGCCTTTCCGGCCGAACTGACGGCCGCCGTCGTAAGAGAAGCCGCGCTGCCCGGCATATTGGGCGACAGGCACGCCTCGGGCACCGAGATCATCGACGCATGCGGCGAGGAGCATATCCGCACCGGCAAGCCGATCTGCTACACCTCGGCGGATTCGGTCTACCAGATCGCCGCGCATGAGACCCATTTCGGGCTGGAGCGGCTTTATGAACTCTGCGAGACCGTGCGGCGGCTGGTCGATCCCCTCAATATCGGGCGGGTGATCGCCCGGCCGTTCGTCGGCGAGCGGCGCGGCGCCTTCGAGCGGACCGCCAACCGGCGCGATTATGCCGTGCCGCCCGCCGGGCCGACCCTGCTCGACCGTGTCGAGGAGCATGGCGGTCGCGTCATCGCCATCGGCAAGATCGGCGACATCTTCGCCCATCGGGGCGTGACCGAGGTGCGCAAGGGCGCCGGCAACATGGCGCTGTTCGACCGCGCCCTGGAGGCGATGGACGACGCAGGCGACGGCGCCCTCGTCTTCGCCAATTTCGTGGATTTCGACACGCTGTTCGGCCATCGGCGCGACGTCGCCGGCTATGCGGCGGCGCTCGAGGCCTTCGACCGGCGCCTGCCCGAGGCGATGGCCCGCCTGCGGCCGGGCGACATGCTCGTGCTGACCGCCGACCATGGCTGCGACCCGACATGGAGCGGCACCGACCACACGCGCGAGCGGGTGCCGGTGATCGGGCTGGCACCGGGGCTGAAGGGCGGGAGCGCGGGCCTGCGCGCCAGCTTCGCCGACATCGGCGAGACGGTGGCCGAGCATCTCGGCCTGCCGCCCGGTCGCCACGGCGCCTCCTTCTACCGGACGATCGCCTGACCATGCCCGAGCTTCCCGAGGTCGAGACCGTCCGCCGCGGGTTGCAGCCCGTCCTGGAGGGCGCGCGCATCGAGAAGGTGGACCTGCGCCGCAAGGACCTGCGTTTTCCCCTGCCTCCGGATATGGCCCGGCTGCTCGAAGGCAGAACCATCCGGTCGGTCGGCCGGCGGGCGAAATACCTGCTCGTCGAGGCGGAGGACGCGCCGCTGCTGATCTGCCATCTCGGCATGAGCGGCTCCTTCCGCATCGAAAGCGGCGAAGGCGTCCTTACGCCCGGCGTCTTTCACCGCGAGCGCTCCGTGGACCGTCCGCACGACCATGTCGTGTTCGGCCTGACCACCTACGCCGGAGAGGCCGCGCGCGTCGTCTTCAACGATCCGCGCCGCTTCGGCTTCATGCTTTTCGCCGATGCGGACGGCAGCCATCCGATGCTCGCCTCGCTCGGCGTCGAGCCGACGGGAAATTCGCTCGGCGGCGCGCTGCTGGCGGAGCTTTTCCGAGGCCGCGCCGCGCCGCTCAAGGCCGCATTGCTCGACCAGGGCGCGATCGCCGGGCTCGGCAACATCTATGTCTGCGAGGCGCTGTGGCGAGCCGGCCTGTCGCCGCGCCGGGCCGCGGGCACGCTGGCCTCGGCGTCCGGCGGCCCGACCTTGCGCGCCGAACGCCTCGCAGCGGCCATCCGCGCGGTGATCGCAGAGGCGATCGAGGCCGGCGGCTCGTCGCTCCGCGATTATACCCATGTCGACGGGTCGCTCGGCTATTTCCAGCACCGTTTCTCGGTCTATGACAGGGAAGGGGAGCCCTGTCCCAAGCCGGGCTGTTCCGGCATCGTCAACCGCATCGTGCAGAGCGGGCGATCGACCTTCTTCTGTCCGGCCTGCCAACGGTGACGGGAAGAGGACGGACGAATCGGCGCGCGCGAAAAAGCGCCTATGCCTCGTTGACGCTATCGGAAAGCTCGATTATAAGCCGCCTCGATCTCGGCGGCCTCAGGGCTGCCCGTTTATTTTTGTGCCTGCGCCCCGAGCGTCCAGGCATAGACTCTTTAGAGATGGGAAAACAGCATGGCCAATACGTCCTCGGCCAAGAAGGCAGCGCGCAAGATCGCCCGCCGTACCGCCGTAAACAAGTCGCGCCGCTCGCGCGTCCGCAATTTCGTGCGCAAGGTCGAGGAAGCGCTGGCGGCGGGTGACAAGACCACCGCGCAGGCCGCCTTCGACGCGGCGCAGCCGGAGCTGATGCGGGCGGCCACGAAGGGCGTCATGCATCGCAACACGGCGTCCCGCAAGGTGTCGCGCCTGGCGCAGCGGGTGAAGGCGCTCGGCGCTTGATCCACCCCTCCATCGGTCAAGCGAAACCCGGCTCCTCCAGCCGGGTTTTTTGTTTGCCGGGACCTCGTCCGCCCATCTTCCGGGCTCCTTCGAGGAACCTATTCCTTTTGCCGACGCGCTTTCGAATGGGGGCCTGAGGGCGGCTTCACAAAGGCCGATCACGACCTGTTCCGCGCATTATTTCTGTTTTAAAAACATCGACTTATCCAAGGTCTCGCCGGACGGGCCGGATATTCGCCGACGGCTCCCGCCCGGGGTGCATGTCAAGTTCTTTTTTTGAAAATTTTTCTCGCATCCGCTCCTTCGAACGGCACGTCTCGAAGGCCCTTGAATCAACAGGCGTTTGCGGGCCGGGGCATTTTCGAGGGCATCTCCGCGCACCCGGATCACGGACCGATTGGTAAAGAAATCGTTTAGCCGTGCCTTGCTCTCCCCATCTATTTTTGTAGTGTCGGACCATCGATCGGGACGGCAAAACGGCCGCCTATCAAGCAAAAATTCCGAGGAAAATCGTACGGGCGCGATTCCGTGCGAGGGGTTTTGCTGTCCCATTGATGCGGCGTAAGGCGGTTAGTCGACAGTCGGGAGTCCAGTGCGTCACGGGGTCAGTCCTGCGGCGTTGCTGCTCGTGGCTGCTGTTTGCGAGCGTACCGAAGCGTCGGCCGGATGTGGAACGGGCATCCGGAGGGGTCGGGGTTTGTCCAAGTGGCATGCCCCGTTTGGACAACGCTGCCGGCCGTCCGGCCGGCGACAGGAGATGGTGGAAAGCATGAAAAGCGGCTTCGCCGAGGAACCGAAACGCAACGCCGTTGCCGGGTCGGGGCCGGATGACGTTCCGGACGCAGGGAGCGCCGGCGATTCGATTTTCGAGCGCGTGAAGGTCCAGCTCCTGGCGCAGCTCGGGCCCGAGGTCTATGCGAGCTGGTTCGGCCGCATGAAGCTCGACGAGACCTCGCGCGGCTTGGTCCGGCTTTCGGTGCCGACGGCTTTCCTCAAGACCTGGATCAACGCGCATTATCTGGAGACCATAGCCGGCCTCTGGAAGGTGGAGGATCCGAGCGTGCTCAGGATCGAGGTGATCGTGCGCAGCGCCGCCCGCCAGCCCCGGCCGGCGCAGGACGCGGCGGCTCCGGTTGCCCGCAGGAGCGCGCCTGCGGCGCCGAGCGCGAATGCTGCCGGTCCCGTCGCGGCCAACCGCAACGACCGGGGGCCCGCACAGCGCCCCGCAGGCGCCGACACGGCACAGAAGCAGAGCGTGCTCGGCTCGCCGCTCGACGCCAAATACACCTTCCAGTCCTTCGTGGAGGGGCCGTCGAACCGCGTCGCCTTCGCCGCGGCGCGGGCCGTCGCCGAATCCGGCTCCAACGCCCTGCGCTTCAATCCGCTTTTCCTGCATGCCTCGGTCGGGCTCGGCAAGACGCACCTGCTCCAGGCGATCGCCTCGGAGGCGCTGCGCACCAACCCCAAGGCGCGCGTCGTCTATCTCACGGCGGAATATTTCATGTGGCGCTTCGCCACGGCGATTCGCGACAACAACGCGCTGACGCTGAAGGAGCAGCTGCGCGACATCGATCTTCTCATCATCGACGACATGCAGTTCCTGCAAGGCAAGTCGATCCAGCATGAATTCTGCCACCTGATCAACATGCTGCTCGACAGCGCCCGGCAGGTGGTGGTCGCGGCGGATCGGCCGCCGGCGGAGCTGGAATCGCTGGAGCCCAGGGTGCGCTCGCGGCTGAACGGCGGCGTCGCGCTCGAAATGTCGGCGCCCGACTTTTCCATGCGGCTCACCATGCTGAAGCAGCGGCTGGCCGGCGCCCAGGCGGAGGATCCCTCCCTGGCGATCGGCGAGGACGTGCTCCAGCATGTAGCCCGCACCGTCACGGGCAGCGGCCGCGAGCTGGAAGGCGCCTTCAACCAGCTCCTCTTCCGGCAGTCCTTCGAGCAGATCACCGTCGAGCGGATCGACGAGATTCTCGGCCACATCTACCGCTCCGGCGAGCCGAAGCGCGTCCGCATCGAGGAAATCCAGCGCATCGTGTCGCGGCACTACAACGTCTCGAAGACGGAGCTTTTGTCCAACCGGCGTACCCGCACCATTGTCAAGCCGCGGCAGGTGGCCATGTATCTTTCCAAGGTGATGACGCCGCGCTCGCTGCCGGAGATCGGGCGGCGCTTCGGCGGCCGCGACCATACGACGGTGCTGCATGCGGTGCGCAAGATCGAGGATCTGTCGGCGGCGGACCACACGCTGGCGCAGGAGCTTGAGCTGCTGCGCCGCCTGATCAACGATCAGGCTTAGGAACCGGCCTGGGGCGATAAGGGCGGACGGCCCGCCGCCAGCGGCGGGTTTTCCCCAGGCTGCCCGCGGCGAGGAGCAAATCCACGCCGCGGGCTTGCGTTTCTCAGGCCTTTCCTGTCTTGTTGTGGGACGTTTCCAATTCCGCACCGGCCCGTGTTGCGGCTGTCCGTCCGGGCAGGCGCGGGGTGGGGCGGCCAGGTTTTCTGGCGGGCTTTTCTGGCGAGCTTTCTGGTCATGCGTGCAGTTCTCGAGCGCTCCAATCTTCTGAAGTCACTCAATCACGTCCACCGGGTCGTCGAGCGTCGCAACACGATCCCCATCCTTTCGAACGTGCTGCTCGACGCCAGCGGCGCGAGCCTTGCGCTGAAGGCGACCGACCTCGACCTCGAAGTCACCGAATCGGTGCCTGCCGCCGTCGAGCGCGCGGGCGCCACCACGGTGCCGGCGCATCTTCTCTACGACATCGTCCGCAAGCTGCCGGAGGGCGCGGAGGTCATGCTGCGCACGGACGACGACGGCAACGCCATGTCGGTCATCTCGGGCCGGTCGAGCTTCCGCCTGCAATGCCTGCCGCAGTCGGATTTCCCCGAGCTCACCGCCGGTTCGCCGTCGCATACGTTCCGGCTGGAAGCGCCGGTGCTGAAGGCGCTGATCGACAAGACGCAGTTCGCCATCTCGACCGAGGAAACCCGCTACTATCTCAACGGCATCTACCTCCACACGCTTGAAGCCGACGGCAAGCTGAAGCTGCGGGCGGTCGCCACCGACGGCCATCGGCTGGCGCGCGCCGAGATCGAGGCGCCGGCAGGAGCGGAAGGCATGCCCGGCGTCATCGTGCCGCGCAAGACGGTGAGCGAGATCCAGAAGCTGGTGGACGACCCGGAACTGGTCGTCACCATCGAGCTGTCCGACACCAAGATCCGGCTGACCATCGGCAGCGTCGTGCTGACCTCGAAGCTCATCGACGGGACGTTCCCGGACTACCAGCGCGTCATCCCGACCGGCAACGACAAGCAGCTCATCATCGACCGGCAGAGTTTTGCGCAGGCGGTGGACCGCGTCTCGACCATTTCCTCGGAGCGCGGACGGGCCGTCAAGCTCAGCATCGGCAACGGCCAGGTGACGCTCGCGGTCAACAACCCCGATTCCGGCAGCGCGACCGAGGAACTGCCCGCCGACTATGCGTCCGACCCGCTGGAGATCGGCTTCAACGCCCGCTACCTGCTCGACGTCGCCGCCCAGCTTTCCGGCAGCGAGGCCAAGTTCATGCTGGCCGACGCCGGCTCGCCGACCCTGATCCACGACATGGCGGACGAGCGCGCCCTTTACGTGCTGATGCCCATGCGGGTGTAGGCTCCTTCGCGGCGGCGAGTGTTTATTTCCACCCCCCTCTGTCCTGCCGGACATATCCCCCTCAAGGGGGGAGATCGGCAGCGTCTATCCTGCCGCTCCATCCGCGATGCCGGCGATTGGCGAAAGTGGATGGGGGAGCCGGTCTCCCTTCTTGAGGGGGATATGTCCGGCAGGACAGAGGGGGGTGCCCGCGCGGCCACCGTCCTTGCGTGATTGACGATATCCCATCCGCCGGCCCGGCGCGGACCCATATCAGCCGCCTGCAACTCACCGATTTCCGCAACTACCGGCAGCTTGCGTTCGCGCTCCGTCCGGGCCCCGTGGTGCTGACGGGCGAGAACGGCGCGGGCAAGACAAATCTCCTCGAGGCGATCTCCTTCCTCACGCCCGGCCGCGGATTGCGGCGCGCGGCGCTGGAGGATGTCCAGCGGACGGGCGGCAGCGACGGCTTCGCCATCCATGCGCGGGTTTGCGCGCCGTCCGGCGATGTCGAGATCGGCACCGGCACGGCAGGCAACGCGCCCGGCGAGGCGGGCCGGCGCATCCGCATCAACGGCGCGCCCGCCCGTTCGGCCGAGGCTCTGCTGGAATGGCTGCGGGTCCTGTGGCTGACGCCGGCCATAGACGCCCTCTTCACCGGCCCGGCAGGCGACCGCCGCCGCTTCCTCGACCGGCTCGTGCTCGCCATCGACCCGCATCACGGCCGGCGCGCAGCGGACTACGAGAAGGCGATGCGCGCGCGCAACCGCCTGCTGGCGGACGGCTCGCGCGACGCGGCCTGGTTCGACGCGATCGAGACGCAGCTCGCCGAGATCGGCGTGGCGATCGCTGCGGCGCGCACCGAGATGGTCCGGCTGCTGCAGGCGATGATCGACCGCCTGCCCGAGGGCAGTCCGTTCCCGCATGCCGATATCGGCATCGAGGGAGAACTGGAGGGCGCCGTCGCCTCGCAGCCGGCCGTCGAGATCGAGGAGCGGTTCCGGCAAAGGCTGGCGGCCGGGCGGGAGCGCGACCGGGCGGCGGGCCGGACGCTCGACGGTCCCCACCGCTCCGACCTGCTGGTTCGCCACCGGCCGAAGGGCATGCCGGCGGAACTCTGTTCCACTGGCGAGCAGAAGGCGCTGCTGGTCGGCCTGGTGATCTCGCACGCGCGCCTTTGCGGCGAGATGTCGGGCGCGCCGCCGATCCTGCTGCTCGACGAGATCGCCGCGCATTTCGACGCCGGGCGGCGTGCCGCCCTCTTCGACATCCTGGATGACCTCGGCTGTCAGGCCTTCATGACCGGCACGGAGCCGCAGCTCTTCTCCAGCCTCGCCGGGCGGGCGCAGTTCATTACCGTCGAGCGCGGAACGGTGCGCGACGGCGCCTGACAAGGACCGGCCGGACCACTATGCTCCGGTCATGAACAGCCCCGAACCGTTTTCTTCCGAAGAGCTGGAGCGCTATGCCCGCCATATCGTGCTGCCCGAGATCGGCGGCGCCGGCCAGCAGGCGCTGAAGCGCGCGCGGGTCCTGGTGATCGGCGCGGGCGGGCTCGGCGCGCCGGTGCTGGCCTATCTGGCGGCGGCCGGTGTCGGCCGGCTGGGCATCGTCGATGACGACACCGTGTCGCTGTCCAACCTCCAGCGGCAGGTCATCCACGACACCGACGCCCTCGGCATGGAGAAGGGCGAGAGCACGAAGCGCGCGATCGCGCGGCTCAACCCGCATGTCGCCGTCGTTCTTCACGCCGTCCGCCTGAACGACGTGAACGCCGCCGGTCTTGTCGAAGGCTACGATGTCGTCGTCGACGGCTCGGACAATTTCGAAACGCGCTACGCGGTTGCGGACGCCTGCGCGGCGGCCGAAAAGCCGCTGGTGACGGCGGCGGTCGGCCGCTTCGACGGCTCAATCACCGTGCTCGTTCCTTTCCAGCTCGACGCCAAGGGCGAGCCGAATCCGGCCTATCGCGACCTTTTCCCCGAGCCGCCGCCCGAAGGCCTCGTGCCGTCCTGCGCCGAGGCGGGCATCGTCGGCGCGCTGACGGGCGTGATCGGCTGCCTTCAGGCGATGGAAGCGATCAAGCTGATCACCGGCATCGGCGAGCCGCTGATCGGCCGCCTGCTGCTCTATGACGCGCTCGCCGCCCGCTTCGAGACGATCCGCTATCGCCATGGTGCGTCCTTCGAGGCTCGCTCCGCTCGCGCCTCAGGATGAGGACCGCAGGGCGCTTCGAGCCCACTGCGTCGTGAGTTCGGGCGCCGACAGTCCTCATCCTGAGGTGCGAGCAAAGCGAGCCTCGAAGGACGCACCCAGGTCGGGGCGATTTCGCCGCTTCCCGCGGCCGGTCACACCTTGCTGGGAATGACGCGGTCCGGCGGACGATGCCCGTCGACGAAGGCGCGGATGTTGATGATCACCTTCTCGCCCATGTCGATGCGGCCCTCCAGCGTGGCCGATCCCATATGCGGCAGCAGCACCACCTTGCCCTTGTTGGCGAGCTTGAGAAGCTTCGGGTTGACGGACGGCTCGTGCTCGAACACGTCGAGCGCCGCGCCCGCGATCCTGTTGTCCTGGAGGAGCTGGATCAGCGCCGCCTCGTCGATGATGTCGCCGCGCGCGGTGTTGACGATATAGGCGGTGGGCTGCATCAGCGCCAGCCGCCGCGCCGAGAGCAGGTGGAAGGTTGCCGGCGTCGAGGGACAGTTGACCGATATGATGTCCATGCGCGCCAGCATCTGGTCGAGGCTGTCCCAGTACGTCGCTTCCAGCTCGTCCTCCACCTGCGACGCCACATGGTGACGGTTGTGATAGTGGATCGACAGGCCGAAGGCCTTGGCGCGGCGGGCGACGGCCGTGCCGATGCGGCCCATGCCGACGATGCCGAGGCGCTTGCCCCAGATGCGCCGCCCCAGCATCCAGGTGGGCGACCAGCCTTCCCATTTCTGCGGGCCGGCAAGGAGGTTCGCGCCCTCCGTCAGCCGCCGCGGCACGGCGAGCATCAGCGCCATGGTCATGTCGGCGGTGTCCTCGGTCAGCACGTTCGGCGTGTTGGTCACGGTGATCGAGCGCTTCGCCGCCGATGCGACGTCGATATGGTCGACGCCGTTGCCGAAGCTGGCGATCAGCCTGAGCCTCTCGCCGGCCTGCGCGAGAAGCGCGTCGTCGATCCGGTCGGTGACGGTCGGCACGAGGACATCGGCCTCCTTGACGGCGGCGACCAGCTCCGGCTGCGTCATCGGCCGGTCGTCGACATTCAGCCGCGCGTCGAAAAGCTCGCGCATGCGCGTCTCCACCTGGTCGGGAAGCTTGCGGGTGATGACGACCAACGGCTTCTTTCTGCCGGCCATTTTTTCCTCGACTGAAGGCCCTGTTGAGAGCTCTTTAACCAAACCGGACGACACTCTCAAACGGGACCGGCTGATCGGCGATCTGTAACAAGCGATCATACGGTTGACAAAGAAAAAGGGCCGCAGCCGCGGCCGTCCTTTCGAGTATGGGGAAATTTCGTGTCGGTGTCGTTCCGGTCTCTAGTCGCGACGCTTGCAATCGGCCTCCTCGGCTTCACCCTCCCGCCGCCGGCGCCAGCCGCGGCCGCCTCCGCGCAAAACCAGAATGTCGGCCCGAGCGGGCTTCCGCTGCCGCGCTTCGTCAGCCTCAAGTCGGGGCGGGTCAACGCGCGCGTCGGCCCCGGCGCCAACTATGCCGTGACCTGGCTCTACCTCAAGGCCGGCCTGCCCATGGAAATTCTCCAGGAATACGACAACTGGCGCAAGGTACGCGATTCGGACGGCGCGGAGGGCTGGGTGAACCAGACGCTGCTCTCCGGCAAGCGCACCGGCATCACAGCGCCCTGGCAGCGCGGCAAGGATGCCCATATCAGCCTTCTGTCCGAGCCCGACGACAAGGCCACCGCCGTGGCGATCATCGAACCGGGCGTCGTCGGCACGATCAAGGTGTGCAACGGCGACTGGTGCCAGATGAGTTTCGCCGGACACACTGGCTGGCTCAGCCAGTCGCAGATCTGGGGCGCCTATCCGGGTGAGGCGATCAAGGACTGACGCCCGGCCTTTGCCGTCATGGGGCAGGGTGCGTCCTTCGAGGCTCGCCCTCGCGAGGTCCAACCTTACTCATGAAAGCCTTGCGGGCTCGCGCCCCAGGATGAGGAAAGTGATTTTTCGAACCCACCGCTCAGCGGGCTCGATGCGCCAGCCGCCCTCATCCCGAGGCGCGAGCCCCGCAGGGTTCTTGATGGAAAACAATAGCTTCGACGGGCGAGCCTCGAAGGACGCACCGCCCCGCCTTATTTCGGATCGAGCCAGCCATGCGGCGGCGCGAAGGCGGTCATCGCCTCCTGCGGCCCCCAGCTTCCCGGCTGATAGATCGCCGGCGGCGTCGCCTCGTCGAGCACCGGCGCGACGATGCGCCACGCCGCCTCGCTGGCGTCCTGCCGGGTGAACAGCTGGCTGTTGCCGTTCATCGCGTCGCTGATCAGCCGCTCATAGGGCTCCATGTCGCCGGCCGTCTCGTCCAGCGCCGTCAGTTCCACCGGCTCGCCGACCATCTCGTCGCCGGCCCGCTTGCGGCGCGCGCCGATGGCGATGGCGACCTGCGGGCTGATGCGGAAGCGCAGAGAGTTCGCGTCGTCCGGCCCGATCGGGTCGAAGACGTCCAGCGGCGGGCGCTTCAGGCGCACCACGACCTCGGTCGCGCGCACCGGCAGGCATTTTCCCGCGCGGATGTAGAAGGGCACGCCGTGCCAGCGCCACGTATCGATGAAGAGCCTGACAGCCGCGAAGGTCTCGACCGTCGAGCCCGGCTTCACGCCCGGCTCGTCCAGATAGCCGGCGAACTGGCCGCGCACCACATCTTCCGCGGCCAGCGGCCGGATGGCCTTCAGCACCTGCACCTTCTCGTCGATCAGGTCGTCGGCGGAATGCCCGGCCGGCGGCTCCATGGCCAGCAGCAGCAGGACCTGGAGCAGATGGTTCTCGATGACGTCGCGGATGCAGCCCACCTCGTCATAGAATTTGCCGCGCCCCTGCACGCCGAAATCCTCGGCCATGGTGAGCTGCACGCTCTCGACGAAATTGCGGTTCCAGATCGGTTCGAGGAAGGAATTGGCGAAGCGGAAATAGAGAAGATTCTGGATCGCCTCCTTGCCGAGATAATGGTCGATGCGGAAGATCGCCTTTTCCTCGAACACCATGTGCAGGATGCGGTTCAGCCAGCGCGCCGTCTGCAGGTCGCGGCCGAAGGGCTTTTCCACCATGATGCGCGCGCCCGTCGCCGCGCCGGACTGCTCGAGGCCCTGCACCACCGGCTCGAACATGGAGGGCGGCACGGCCAGATAGTGCAGCGGCCGGCGAGCCTCCCCAAGCGCCTCTTTCAGCGCGTCGAAGGTCGACTGATTGCGATAGTCTCCGCTCACATAATGCAGCAGCCCGGCCAGTTTCGCGAAGACCGCTTCGTCCACGGACCCGAGCGCGGCGGCCACGCTGTCGTGGGCGCGCGCCTTCAGCTTTTCGACGTCCCACGGCTCGTAAGCGACACCGATCACCGGCTCGGCGAGCGTGCCGCGTTCCACCATGGCATAAAGCGAGGGAAAAAGCTTCTTGTAGGCGAGGTCGCCGGTGGCTCCGAAGAGCACGAGCGCGTCGGAGCGTTCCTGCATGTCGGTCATCGCCGCCTCACCCGGCCTTCGGCTTTTCGAGGTGGCCGCCGAAGGCGTAGCGCATGGCGGAAAGCAGCTTGTCGGCGAATTCGGCCTCGCCGCGCGAGCTGAAGCGGTCGAAGAGCGCGGAGGCGAGCACCGGTGCCGGCACGCCGGTGTCGACGGCGGCCTTGAGCGTCCAGCGGCCCTCGCCGGAATCGGACACATGGCCGCTGAAACCTGCCAGGACGGGATCATCCTTCAGCGCCTGCGCAGTAAGGTCCAGCAGCCACGAGCCGATGACGCTTCCATGCCGCCACACCTCGGTGACGGCGGGAAGATCGATGTCGAAGCGATAGTATTGCGGTTCGGCGAGCGGCGTCGTTTCGGCGTCCGCTTCGCGGCGGACGGCGCCGGCATTCGCCGCCTTCAGGATGTTGAGGCCCTCGGCATAGGCCGCCATCACGCCGTACTCGATGCCGTTATGGACCATCTTGACGAAATGTCCCGCCCCGCTCGGCCCGCAATGCAGGTAGCCGAAGGGCGCGGTGCCGGCATCGGGCGGCGCCTTGGCGCCCTTCTCGGCGCCCGGAGCGAGCGTGGCGAAAACCGGATCGAGGCGGCGGACGGCCTCCTGCGGCCCGCCGATCATCAGGCAGTAGCCGCGTTCCAGCCCCCAGACGCCGCCGCTGGTGCCGACGTCGACGAAGTTCAGGCCGGCCGGCTGCAACTTTGCGGCGAGATCCACCGCGTCGCGATAATAGGAATTGCCGCCGTCGATGATGGTGTCGCCCTTCTCCATCAGGCCGGCCAGCTTCTCGACATTCTGCCCGGTTATGGCGGCCGGCAGCATCAGCCAGGCGGCGCGGGGCTTCTCCAGCCTGGCGACGAAATCCTCCATGGAGGCAGCCCCGACCGCTCCGGCTTCCACCAGCGCCGCGACCGCCTCCGGATTGATGTCGTAGACGACGCACCGGTGCCCGGCGCGCAGCAGGCGCTGCACCATGTTCGCGCCCATCCTGCCGAGGCCTATCATTCCGATCTGCATGATGGATTTCCTGTGATGGAGGAAGAGATGAACGTCGCGCGCCGAACCCGGTTCCCGGGAGAGCGCTTCACCTCCTGGGGAGACGAATAGCGGCAGCATGCAACGATTGCGCGGCATGCCCGGCCACGCTCGGCGGAGGCGGCCTCAGTTCTTCGGGCGCAGCCGGATCACGATGTCGACATTGGCGATTTCCATGCCCTCCGGCGGTTCCGGGAGGTTTTCGACGCGCACCGCGCCGGGATCGATGTCGAACACGCGGCTTTCGCCCTCGATGAAGAAATGGTGATGGTCGGACGTGTTGGTGTCGAAATACGTCTTCGCGCCCTCGATCGCCAGGATGCGCAGCAGGCCCGCCTCCGTGAACTGGTGAAGCGTGTTGTAGACCGTCGCCAGCGAGACCGGCACGCCGGCCGTCACGGCCTCCTCGTGGAGCTCCTCGGCCGAGAGATGCCGATCCCCCTTGGCGAAGAGCAGGGAGGCGAGGGCAAGGCGCTGCCGCGTCGGGCGCAGGCCTGCCTCGCGCACCCGCCGGTCTATGTGCTCAAGCCCCGTTTCCAGATCGAAGTCCAATCGCAAGCGCCTATTCCCCATGCACCGGAAGGCTCTGCCGGCCGGAATATGCCATGCCGAAGATATATTCCGTGGCCCGGATGCGATCAATAGCGCTGATTGACGCCGCATGGTCCGGCACGTTAAGCGCAATGCCCTGTTTCCGACCTGAAACAGTGTGTGATAGGAACGGCGTGGAGGGCGCCCGAAGCGGCGCCCGAGCAAGGAGACGAAATGGCCGAACGCAAATCCAGCTACGACTACGGCGACCTGCTGGCTTGCGCGCGCGGAGACCTGTTCGGGCCGGGCAACGCGCAGTTGCCGGCGCCGCCCATGCTGATGTTCGACCGGATCACCGAGATCAGCGAGACGAGCGGAGCCTTCGACAAGGGGTTCATCCGCGCCGAGTTCGACATCCGGCCGGATCTCTGGTTCTTCGCGTGCCATTTTCCCGGTAATCCGATCATGCCGGGATGCCTCGGCCTCGACGCCATGTGGCAGATGACGGGCTTTTTCCTCGGCTGGCTGGGCGAGCCCGGCAAGGGCATGGCCCTTTCCACCGGCGAGGTGAAGTTCAAGGGCATGGTGACGCCCTCGGTGAAAAAGGTCGAATACGGCGTCGACTTCAAGCGCGTGATGCGCGGCCGCCTCGTGCTCGGCATCGCCGACGGCTGGCTGAAGGCGGACGGCGAGCCCATCTATGCGGCGACGGACCTGAAGGTCGGCCTCTCGAAACAGCCGGCCGCCTGACCGCCGGACGGGATTTGCACCAGGAGGAGCGCGGATGAGACGAGTCGTCGTGACGGGCATCGGCATCGTTTCCTCGATCGGCAACGATGCCGCCGAGGTCGAGGAATCGCTGCGTCAGGCCAGATCCGGCATCACCCGGTCCGAGCAGTTCGCCGAGTATGGTTTCCGCAGCCAGGTCTGGGGCCATCCGACGCTCGATCCGACCGACCAGATCGACCGCCGCGCGCTGCGCTTCCTGCACAAGGGCAGCGCCTGGAACTATGTCGCCATGCAGCAGGCCATCGCCGATGCCGGGCTCGAGGAGGGCGACGTCACCAGCGAGCGCACCGGCATCATCATGGGTTCCGGCGGCCCGTCGACAAGGACCATCTACGAGGCGGCGGAGACGACGCTGAAGAACGGGAGCCCGAAGCGCATCGGCCCCTTCGCCGTGCCGAAGTCCATGTCGTCCACGGCGTCCGCGACGCTCGCCACCTCCTTCCGGATCCACGGCGTCAACTACACCATCTCGTCGGCCTGCTCGACCTCGGCCCACTGCATCGGCAATTCGGCCGAGATGATCCAGTGGGGCAAGCAGGATGTGATGTTCGCCGGCGGCCATGAGGATCTCGACTGGACGATGTCCAATCTGTTCGACGCCATGGGCGCCATGTCGTCGAAGTTCAACGATACGCCTGCCGTCGCCTCGCGCGCCTACGACATCGACCGCGACGGCTTCGTGATCGCCGGCGGCGCCGGCGTCGTGGTGCTGGAGGAACTGGAGCGCGCCAAGGCGCGCGGCGCGAAGATCTATGCCGAATTCACCGGCTACGGCGCCACTTCGGACGGCTACGACATGGTCGCCCCTTCGGGCGAGGGGGCAGAGCGCTGCATGCGGCTGGCGCTCTCGACCGTAAAGGCGCCCGTGGACTACATCAACACTCACGGGACCTCGACGCAGGTCGGCGACGCCAAGGAGATGGCGGCCATCCGCGCGGTGTTCGGCGAGCAGATGCCGAACATCACCTCGACCAAGTCCCTCACCGGCCACTCGCTGGGCGCGGCAGGCGTGCATGAATCGATCTACTCCATCCTGATGATGCAGAAGCGTTTCATCGGAAAGAGCGCGCATATCGACACGCTCGATCCGGAATTCGAAGGCATGCCGATCGTGCGCGAGCGCATCGACGACGCCAGGATCGACACCGTCCTGTCGAACTCGTTCGGCTTCGGCGGAACCAATGCCACGCTGGTCTTCCAGCGTTACGTCGCCTGATCGGGAGACCGCGATGAACGGATTGATGAAGGGCAAGCGCGGCCTCGTCATGGGCGTCGCCAACGACCATTCGATCGCTTGGGGCATCGCCAGCAAGCTCGCCGAGCACGGCGCCGAGCTCGCCTTCACCTACCAGGGCGAGGCGTTCGGCCGGCGCGTCAAGCCGCTCGCCGAGAAGCTCGGGACGAAGCTCGTCCTGCCCTGTGACGTGGAGGACGGCGCGTCCGTGGCGCAGACCTTCGAGCAACTCAAGGCCGAGTGGGGCGGCATCGACTTCCTCGTCCATGCGATCGGCTTTTCCGACAAGAACGAGCTGAAAGGCCTTTACGCAGACACCACGCGCGAGAACTTCATCCGCACCATGGTGATTTCCTGCTATTCCTTCACCGAGGTGGCGCGCCACGCCGCCGCCCTGATGCCGGACGGTGGCACGATGATCACGCTCACCTATGCCGGCTCCGTGCGCGTCATGCCGAACTATAACGTCATGGGCGTGGCCAAGGCAGGCCTGGAGGCCAGCGTGCGCTACCTCGCCAACGACTATGGCCCGCGCGGCATCCGCGTCAACGCGATCTCGGCCGGGCCGGTGCGGACGCTGGCGGGAGCGGGCATCTCGGACGCCCGCTACATGTTCTCCTACCAGCAGCGCAACGCGCCGCTGCGCAAGACGGTGACGCTGGACGAGATCGGCGGCTCGGCCGTCTACCTGCTGTCCGACATGTCGGGCGGCGTGACCGGCGAGATCCATTACGTCGACTGCGGCTACCACATGGTGTCGATGCCGACGCTCGACGAGTTGAAGCGCACCGACACCGGCAAGGACTGAAGTCCCGGATCAGCGACGCGCGCGGAACACCTTGAAGCCGGCTTCCTCGGCAAGCTTCCAGACCTTCGAAAAGCCGCGCCGCAGCGTTTCCTCATAGGGAAGCTGCCGGTTCGCGACCATGAAAAGCTCCCCTCCGGGCTTCAGCGCCCTGCTTGCCGCTGCGATCAGCGCCGTGCCGATCCCCGGATCGGCGGCGCGGCCCTGATGGAAGGGCGGGTTCATGACGATCGCATCGTAGCGCCGCCCGACCGGCTCGGCCGCGAGATCCTGCCAGAAGAAGTCCCTTGCCTTGCCGGACCCCGCCAGATTGAGCCTTGCCGCATCCAGCGAGGCATGGTCCGCCTCATAGAGGTCGATCGCGCCGATCCCCGGCGCAGCTTCCGCCAGCCGGACCGAGAGATATCCCCATCCGGCGCAGAAATCGGCAGCCTCGCCGGCCAGATCGGCCGGCAGGTGGCCAGCCAGCAACCGCGAACCCAGGTCGACCCGGTCGTGGCTGAACATGCCCGGCGCGGCGCGGAAACGGCCTTCGACCAGCGGCAGCGCCTCGCGCCGACCGGCATCGAGGCCGGCCAAGTGTTCCGCGATCTTCGGCGAGGCATATATCCAGAACACCTCGCCATGGTTCTTCGACAGGTGCCCGGCGACCGGGACATTCTCGGGCAGGCGCTTGCGCAGGCTTGCTATGCCGTCCGTCCTGCCGCCGGCCATGACGATCAAACCGCCGTCACGAACACGCCGCGCAGCCTCGGCAAGGCGCGCCTCATTCTCCCCACGATGGCGGCCGGCGAGCCCCAGCGCGAGATCGTAGCCGTCGCCTTCGGCGGCGGGCAGGACATGCGCGCCGGAATCCCGGAGCTTCAGATAATCCGGCCTGAACCCCTGCACCAGCGTCCAGCCGCAGCGGAGCGCGGGCGGTATCGGAAGCGCCGGCACGGCACCGAGATAAAGGCCGCGCGCCGACTCCGGCGGGGCCCGGAGGGCATCGGCCGCGAAAGGATAAAACAGCGGGGGCCAGGTGTCGCGCGTCGGGATTTTCGAAGCCTCCAGCAGGGTTATGCGGCCAGATGGAGCATCCGCAATGCGCATTCCTCGGGGGAATTGCAAGGCCGGCGCACCGATGCGACCACCCGGCCGGGACAATGTCCTCCGTTGCCGCTCCGCCTGCTGGACATCTTCCCTCGCGGGGACAGGTTTTGGCTGGGGCCGACATTTGCTGGCCGTGGTAATTCAAGGCGGCGCGGCTGGCCGGAAAAAGCGATACGCTTCGTCCGATTCGAACCTTGCTGCGACAAGCAAGGTCATCCGGCGGCGACCCCTTTATGCATGCCGCAGATTTCAATCCTGGAGATGCGGATGGCGATTCGACACGCGGCGGCACTCATATTGGCGGCCTCGATCTGCTTTGCAGCGGCTTCTGTTGCGAGCGCGAATGATTTTGCGACGAAGGCAGGCGCGGCTTTCACGCCTGTTGTGAAGCAATTTGATATTCCTGGCCTCGTCGTAGGAGTGACGAGAAATGGTGCGCATGAATTCTACACAACGGGCATGGCATCGCGGGCCGACGGACGCCCCGTGACGGCGGATACTCTCTTCGAACTCGGTTCCATAAGCAAGATTTTCAACGTCACTCTGGCTGCCTTGGCGGAAGAGCGTGGAGCATTCAGTCTCGACGATACCGTTGCACGTCACGTTTGCGCCGACCGCTGTTCGATCGGAGCCAACCTCACGCTCATGGACTTGGCCACCCATCATTCGGGCGGGCTGCCGTTACAGGTGCCGAACAATGTTTCCGATGTTAAGGAATTGGTGAACTGGCTCAAGCGCTGGAAGCCGCCGCAGCCCGGCGCACGAAGCTATTCCAACATCAGCATTGGAATGCTTGGTTATATCTCGGCCAGCTCCATGGGAATGAACTATAAGCAAGCTGCTCAGACGGTGCTCTTTCCGGCATTCGGCTTGAAAAATACCTGGATCGACGTACCTCAGGAAGCAATGGATCAGTATGCCTTCGGCTACGATCGAAAGACCAACAGGCCGATCCGTGTGACGCCGGGAGTTCTGGATGCGGAAGCCTACGGGGTCAAGTCGAGTGCGCGAGACATGCTCAAAGTCCTGGACGTCGAACTCGGACGCGGAGAGGTATCCGATGAACTCCGAAAGGCGATAGCGCGAACCCAGCAAGGCCAGTTCAAGACCGCGAAATTCACCCAGGACATGATCTGGGAACAGTATGCCTGGCCCGCCGACCTGGAGACGATGACATCCGGCAACGGTTACGATTTCATCCTGAAGCCGCAGCCCGTCGAAAGGATCACGCCGCCGCTCGCTCCGCAGAAAGACGTGATCCGGAACAAGACAGGCTCGACCAATGGTTTTGGAGGATATGTAGCGATGATTCCGGGCGAAAATCTCGGCATCGTCGTGCTTGCGAACAGAAACTATCCAAACGAAGAGCGCGTAAAGGCCACTTATTCTTTGATCAGGGCGCTGCTTTCTAGATCATTTCGCATTTATGTTGACTTATAGCCGGCGTTTTCGACGTAGTTCCTGCACTCTGTTGGGGTGACGGCATCGAGGACATTTGCGATGGCGTTGTGAACGGTTTCGACACTTCGCTGGGCTGCTTGTCGCATCCAGT
>JAFKJW010000047.1 GCA_017305925.1 Hyphomicrobiales bacterium
GGCATGGGCGACATCGTCAGCCTGGTGGAGAAGGCCGCCGAGACCATCGATGCGGAGAAGGCCGCGGCGATCGCCAAGAAGATGCAGGCCGGCAAGTTCGACCTGAACGACCTCGCCGACCAGCTTCGCCAGATGCAGAAGATGGGCGGCATGGGCGGCATCATGGGCATGATGCCCGGCATGGGCAAGATGAAGGACCAGCTTGCCGCCGCCGGCCTCGACGACAGGATGTTCGGCCGCCAGCTCGCCATCATCTCCTCGATGACCAGGGCCGAGCGCGCCAATCCCGACCTCCTCAAGCACAGCCGCAAGAAGCGCATCGCCGCCGGCTCCGGCACCGACGCGGCCGAGATCAACAAGCTCCTCAGGATGCATCGCCAGATGGCCGACATGATGAAGGCCATGGGCGGCAAGGGCAAGGGCGGCGGCATGATGCGCGGCCTGATGGGAGGGCTCGCCTCGAAGATGGGGCTCGGCGGCATGATGCCCGGAGGAATGGGCGGCATGCCGGACCTCTCGAAGATGGATCCGAAGCAGCTCGAGGCCCTGCAGAAGCAGGCGCAGGCGGCCGGCCTGGGCAAGGGCCTGCCTGGAGGGCTTTCCGGCCTGCCCGGATTGCCCGGCGGCGGCGGTCTTCCCGGCCTTCCGGGAGGCATGAAGCTTCCAGGGCTCGGCGGCCCGGGCGGCCTGCCCGGCCTCGGAAAGAAGAAATAGGAGGCGCAGCATGAGCGACACGATCCGGTCCGGCGAACTTGCTCCCGGCGACAAGCCCGAGGACGTGGCGCGGGCGCGCGAGCTGCTGCGCGACCTGCGCGACTCGATCGACCGCATCGACGCCGCCGTCATCTACATGCTGGCCGAACGCTTTCGCTGCACGGAGACCGTGAGCCGGCTGAAGGCCGAGCACAATCTGCCGCCTGCCGACAAGACGCGCGAGGCCGCACAGATCAAGCGCCTGCGCGAGCTTGCCAGGGACGCCAGGTTCAACCCCGATTTCACCGAAAAGTACCTCGCCTTCATCATCCGCGAAGTCATCCATCATCACGAGCGGGTGGCGGCGGGCGATACCAAGGCCGATCTCGTCGCCCGGACCTGACGGCGCACCGATTACGATAATCCGACAATCATCCAGTCAACGAAGGAAAATGGAATGGCACTGAAGATCAGACTGGCCCGCGCGGGCTCCAAGAAGCGTCCCTACTACCATATCGTCGTCGCCGACGTGCGGTCGCCGCGCGACGGCCGCTTCATCGAGGCGGTCGGCGCCTGGAACCCGCTGCTGCCGAAGGAAGGCGAGCGCGTGAAGCTCGACGAGGAGAAGGTCAAGGGCTGGATCGCCAAGGGCGCCCTGCCGACGGACCGCGTCCTGCGCTTCCTCGACCAGGCCGGCATCGCCAAGCGCCCGGCGCGCAGCAATCCGAAGAAGGCCGAGCCGGGCAAGAAGGCCCAGGAACGCACTGCCCTGCAGAAGCAGGCGGAGGAGGCCGCAGCCGCCGCCGCGGCTGCCGCCAACGCTCCGGCCGAGGAAGCTGCCGCGGGCTGACACAGGCTTTTTGCCTTTGGTGCGTCCTTCGAGGCTCGCTTCGCTCGCCCCTCAGAGTGAGGAAAGTGGTTTGTCGAACCCATGACGCAGTGGGCCCGATGCGCCAACCGCCTTCATCCTGAGGCGCGGGCCCGCATGGGGATGCCGGATTGCCGCCAGTCTCTGGAGGGCGAGCCTCGAAGGACGCACCGTTACAGACACAACGGCGGGCCCCGGCCCGCCGCTTTGCTTTCACCCGCCGGCGATGCGGTCGATCTTCTTCGCCAGCGCGATGTCCAGTTCGGTCAACCCGCCTGCATCATGGGTGCTGAGCGTCACGTCGACGGTCTTGTAGACGTTCGACCAGTCGGGATGGTGGTCCATCTTCTCGGCCGCCAGGGCGACCCTGCTCATGAAGCCGAAGGCCTCGGAGAAATTCCGGAAGGTGAAGACCCTGCGCATGGCCCTGCCGTCGGGGACGAGCGCCCAGCCCGGCAGGCCGGCGAGCGCCGCCGCGATTGCCTCGGGCGATAGAAGCTCGCGGGCCATGGGTCAGCGCATGGAACCGAGGGCGTCCGCCTTGCCGGCGGCCGGGCCGGCCGCATGACCGTCGGCAGCGCCGAGCGGCCATGCCTCCTCGATGATGTAGGGGCCGCCGCCGACCGATTCCTTCGACGACATCAGCACGAAACGGCCGACCTTGAAGGGCATGGCGGCGAAGTTGCCGCGCATGGCGAGATAACGCGCCACCGCGTCAGGGCTGGCGTTCTTCAGCCGCGCCAGCGTCACATGCGGCGTGAACTTGCGCGGATCGGCCGGCAATCCCAGCCGCTGGCAGATGCGCTCGATCTCCGCCTGCAGCGCCGCCAGATCCGGCGATACCTTGACACCCGCCCAGATCGAGTGCGGCTTTCGGCCGCCGAACTGGCCGACGCCGGAGAGCGTGAGCGGGAAGGAGGGCCGCCGCACCCGGTCGAGCGCATCGGCGATCTCGTCGGCGACATGGCCCTCGACGTCGCCGATGAAGCGCAGCGTCAGATGGTAGTTCTCGACGTCGATCCAGCGGGCCCCAGGCAGGCCGCCGCGCAGCAGCGACAGGGAAAGCGCGGCATCACGCGGAATTTCGAGGGCGGTGAAAAGTCGCGGCATAGCCAGGCTCCCTTCCTCGAATCGAACTCGCCTCCGCAACGAACCATCGAAAGGAGAGGCGGGCAAGCTGTTTGTGCTTTCTTCGGCGCGCGACAGGTTTCCCTAAGGAACCTTAACGCAGCCGTCGCCTATTGGCTCCGCGGGGCCGCATCCATGGCCTTTTCGACTGTCGGCAGCATCCTTTCCACCATCACGGCGACCCCTTCGGCGGTCGGATGCATGCCGTCGGATTGCAGCAGCTTCAGGTCGCCGGCGACGCCGTCGAGGAAGAACGGATAGAGCGGCACGCCGTATTTTTCCGCCAGCCTTGGATAGATGCCGTCGAATGCCGCGGCATAGTCGGCGCCGAGGTTTGGCGCCGCCTTCATGCCGGCGAGAAGCACGCCGATCTTCCGCTCCTTCAGGCGCGAAAGCATGGCGTCGAGGTTCTTTTCAGTCAGCTCCGGCATGATCCCGCGCAGCATGTCGTTGGCACCGAGCTCCAGGATTACGAGGTCCGTGCCGTCCGGAACGGACCAGTCGAGCCGCGCCAGGCCGCCGCTGCTGGTGTCGCCGGAAACGCCGGCGCCCGTCACCTCGACATCGCGCCCTTTCGCCCTCAGCGCGGCCTGGAGCCGGTCCGGAAAGCCTTCGCCGGGGCCGAGCTGGTAGCCGGCCATCAGGCTGTCGCCGAAGCCGACGATGCGGTAGGGCTCGGCCTGCGCAGCGCCGGCCAGGCCGGCTGCGGCGACGGCCAAGGCGAAGAAGACGGCCAATAAACGTTTGAAACCCATGCTATCGCACCCATATCAGGGCGATC
>JAFKJW010000048.1 GCA_017305925.1 Hyphomicrobiales bacterium
GGCGACGATGGCGCCGCGCGCTCCGTTCGCCTTCAGCGCGGCCTCGAAGGCGCTGACGGTCGTCCACCAGTCGGCATCCGAACAGCGGTCGGTGCGCGGGAAGTCGAGCACCAGCATGTTGAGCGCGAAGCCGCCCGAGACCATGGCCGAGAAGGCCGCGGTCATGGCCGGCTCGTCGTTCCAGATATAGGTGTTGTAGTCGAGCGGGTTGGCGACGGCGACCATCGGCCCGAGGGCTGCGGCGATCCGGCGGCGATGCGCCTCTTCCAGCTTGGGGAAATGGACCTTTCGGCCCTCGGCCGTGTCGGCCATCACCGAGGCCTCGCCGCCCGAGCAGCTCATGGAGGAGAGCGTGCGGCCTTCCAGCGGGCCGATTGCGTGGAGCAGCTTCAGCGTTTCCAGGAAGGACGGGATCGTGTCGACGCGCGGAATGCCGAGCCTTCTCAGGAAGGCGTCGGAGGCGGCGTCCGAGCCGGCGAGCGAAGCGGTGTGCGAGACCGTGGCGGCGCGCGCGGCTTCCGAGCGGCCGACCTTCATGGCGACGATCGGCTTGCTCAGCTCGCGGGCGCGGGCGGCCAGCCGCTCGAAGCCGGCGACGCTGTCGACGCGGAGACGCGATCGTCCTCCAGAAGGCCGAGCGCCATTTCGGAGAGGCCCGTCTGCGCCTGGTTTCCCGCCGTCATCAGGAAGGCGACCGGCAGGCCGCGCTGCTGCATGGTGAGGTTGCAGGCGATGTTGGAGGACTGCGTGATGATGCCAACGCCGCGCGCGCCGGGCGCAAGGCGCACACCGCCATGCTGGTCGGGCCACAGAAGCGCGCCGTCGGCGTAGTTGATCAGGCCGTAGCAGTTCGGGCCGATGATCGGCATATCTCCGGCCGCCGCGACCAATTCGCTTTGAAGCCGCTCGCCGTCGGCGTCGTAGGAGCCGGTCTCGCGGAAGCCGGCGGCGAAGCACGTCGCGCCGCCGGCGCCCTTCTCGCGGAGCTGGCGGACGATCTCGATGGTCAGGGCGCGGTTGACCGCGACGAAGGCGGCGTCGGGCGCGCCGGGCAGGTCGGCGACGGTTTTGTAGGCGGGAAGACCCTCGACGGTGTCCTTCGTCGGGTGGACCGGCCAGACGTCGCCGGCGAAATTCATCTTGAGGCACTGCCTGACGACATTCGTGCCGAAGGCGCCGCCGCCGATGATGGCGACGGATTTCGGGCGGAGCAGGCGTTCGAGGCGGTTCATGGGATCGCATTCCCGCAAGGAGAAGCGGGCGCTTCACGTTGCCCCCCTCTGTCCTGCCGGACATCTCCCCCACACGGGGGGAGATCGGCCTTCATGTATCGAGGCACCTGTCTTGCAGCGTTGAAGATTGGCGAAATCCGAAACGACAGCCGATCTCCCCCCGTGTGGGGGAGATGTCCGGCAGGACAGAGGGGGGCAACGTGGAGCGATGTCGCCTCCTGCATTCTAGCCGCCCACCGCCCTGAGCAGCGCGCGCGAAATGATGTGCCGCTGGATCTCGCTGGTGCCTTCCCAGATCCGCTCCACGCGCGCGTCGCGCCAGATGCGCTCCAGCGGCAGGTCGTCCATCAGGCCCATGCCGCCATGGATCTGGATCGCCTCGTCGGCGACGAAGGCGAGCATCTCGGTGGCCTTCAGCTTGGCCATCGCCATGTCCTGGTCGGTGACGGTGCCGGCGTCGTATTTCCAGCCGGCCTCCATGATCATCAGCTCCGCCGCCTTCAGCTCCTTGGCCATGTCGGCCAGCTTGAAGGACACGCCCTGGAATTTTCCGATCTGCTGGCCGAACTGCCGGCGCTGCGCGGCGTATTCGATCGAATGCTTCAGCGCCCGCTCGGCGCGGCCGAGGCAGGTGGCGCCGACCTGCAGACGCGTGGCGCCGAGCCAGCTGTTCGCCACCTCGAAGCCCTGGTGGACCTCGCCGAGAATCTGCTCCTTCGGCACGCGGCAATCGTCGAATTCGAGGATCGAGTTGGTGTAGCCGCGATGCGAGACGTTGCGGTAGCCCTCGCGCACGGTGAAGCCCGGCGTGCCCTTGTCGACGAAGAAGGCGGTGATCTTCTTGCGTTTTCCACGCGGCGAATCCTCCTCGCCCGACGCCAGGAAGCAGATGGCGAAGTCGGCGATGTCGGCGTGGCTGATGAAATGCTTGGTGCCGTTCAGCACCCAGTCGCCGCCCTTCTCCACCGCGGAGGCCTTCATGCCGCGCAGGTCCGAACCGGCGCCGGGCTCGGTCATGGCGAGGCAGTCCCATTTCTCGCCGCGGATGCAGGGATAGAGGTATCTTTGCCGCTGCGCCTCCGTGCCGGCCAGCAGGATGTTGGAGGGCCGCGCCACGCAGGTCCAGTGCAGCGCGTAGTTGGCCTTGCCGAGCTCCTTCTCGTAGAGCAGCCAGGTCAGCGTATCGAGGCCGGCGCCGCCCACCTCGGCCGGCATGTTGGCGGCGTAGAGGCCGGCGGCGATGGCCTTGGCCTGCAATTCCTTGATCAGGTCCATGCGCAGATGGCCGGAGCGCTCCACCTCCTGCTCGTGCGGGTAAAGCTCGTTCTCGACGAAGGCGCGGGTGGTGTCGACGATGAGCTGCTGCTCCTCGGTGAGGCCGAAATTCATTGGTTTGCTCCTAGGCGGGGGCCGGCACCCCCCTCTGTCCTGCCAGACATCTCCCCCTCAAGGGGGGAGATCGGCAGCTTCGATATGATCGCCAATTCGGCAACGTCGGAGTTTGGCGAAAGCAGAAATGTCAGCCGATCTCCCCCCTTGAGGGGGAGATGTCCGGCAGGACAGAGAGGGGTGTGCATACTCATCCCTTTCTCGCGACCTTCTTCGGCTTCGACGCCCTCGCCTTCTCGGCCGCCTTGGACACCTTCGGCTTCGACGCCTTGCCGAGCCGCGCCACATAGGTCTTGTGCAGCTCGCCCGCGCCCCAGCCCCTGCCCTTCTCGGCCCTGGCGAGCGCTTCCATGATGCCGACGAGGTTCTCGTCGCGGATGCGCTCCAGCTCGCGGATCGACCATTTGTCCGACTGCTCGTCGGACTGGGTGGCGATCAGGTCGACGAGCGCCTCGTTGAATTCCGGCACGTCCATCAGCTTCGTCCACGGCCATTTGAGCGCCGGGCCGAACTGCGCCATGAAGTGGCGCATGCCCGCCTCGCCGCCGGCGATGCGGTAGGTCTGGAACATGCCCATCTGCGCCCAGCGCAGGCCGAAGCCGTAGCGCATGATGTCGTCCAGTTCCTCGACCGTGCAGACGCCGTCCTTGACCAGCCACAGCGCCTCGCGCCACGCGGCCTCCAAGAGGCGGTTGCCGACGAAGGCGTCGATCTCCTTGTTGATGACGACGCATTTCATGCCGATCGAGGTGTAGGCCTCGCGGGCGCGCTCGACGAATTTTTTGGCCGTCTTCTCGCCGGGGACGATCTCGTTGATCGGCAGCAGGTAGACCGGGTTGAAGGGGTGGGCGACGAGGAAGCGCTCGGGGTGCTTCATGTCCTTCGCCATGTCGGTCGCCTTGAAGCCCGAGGTGGACGAGCCGATCAGCGCATCCGCCGGCGCGGCGGCCTCGATCTCGGCCAGCGTCTTCAGCTTGACGTCGAGACGCTCCGGCACGCTCTCCTGGATAAGGTCGGCGTCCTTCACCGCCTCGGCGATCGATCCGGCGAACGTCACCTTGCCTTCCTTCGGCAGGCCCTTCACCGCCATGCGCCTGTAGGCGCGGCGGGCGTTCTTCATCACCTCGTCGACTTTTCGTTTCGCCTCCGGATGGGGATCGAAGACCGCGACATCGATGCCGTTCAGCGCCAGCCGCGCGATCCAGCCGCCGCCGATGACGCCGCCGCCGATCGCCGCTGCCTTGTGGATGGTCATGGGTGTGTCTCCGGTGTGCGGAGGGCGTGGCGCCCTACGTCGCCCCCCTCTGTCCTGCCGGACATCTCCCCCACATGGGGGGAGATCGGCTTTCATTTCGGGCTTCGCCAGTCGCCAGC
>JAFKJW010000049.1 GCA_017305925.1 Hyphomicrobiales bacterium
GAAGCCGAGGACCTCGTCCGCCTGTTCGAGACCGCGCTCAAGCGGCGGCGGCGGGGTTCGGTGATCCGCATCGAGTTCGACGACGAGATGCCGCAGTCGCTGCGAAACTTCGTGGCGACGGAGCTCGGCGTGCCGGAAAGCCGCGTCAGCGTGCTCGGCGGGCTGCTTGCCATCAACATGCTGTCCGAAATCGTCGCGACCCCGCGGGACGACCTCAAATTCGTGCCCTACAACCCGCGCTTCCCCGAGCGCATCCGCGACCATGGCGGCGATTGCTTCGCCGCGATCCGGGAGAAGGACATCATCGTCCACCACCCCTACGAATCCTTCGACGTGGTGGTGCAGTTCCTGCGCCAGGCGGCCGTCGATCCCGAGGTGGTGGCCATCAAGCAGACGCTCTACCGCACCTCCAACGACAGCCCCATCGTGCGCGCGCTGATCGACGCGGCCGAGGCCGGCAAGTCGGTGACGGCGCTGGTCGAGCTGAAGGCGCGCTTCGACGAGGAGGCCAACATCCGCTGGGCGCGCGACCTGGAGCGGGCGGGCGTGCAGGTCGTCTTCGGCTTCATCGAGCTGAAGACCCACGCCAAGATGTCGCTGGTGGTGCGCCGCGAGGAGGGGCGCTTCCGCAACTACGTGCATCTGGGCACCGGCAACTACCATCCGATCACGGCGCGCATCTACACCGACCTGTCCTTCTTCACGTCGGACGGGACGATCGCCCGGGACGTCGCGCATATCTTCAATTTCATCACCGGCTACGCCGAGCCGATGGAGGAGATGCGCATCGCGATGTCCCCCTACACGCTGCGCAGCCGCATCCTGGAGCACATCGCCGGCGAGATCGCCAATGCCGAGAAGGGCAGGCCCGGCAGCATCTGGATGAAGATGAACGCGCTGGTCGACCCGCAGATCATCGACGCGCTCTACGACGCCAGCCGCGCCGGCGTGGAGATCGACCTCGTCGTGCGCGGCATCTGCTGCCTGCGGCCGCAGGTTCCGGGCCTGTCGGAGAACATCCGCGTGAAGTCGATCGTCGGTCGCTTCCTGGAGCACAGCCGCATCTACTGCTTCGGCAACGGGCAGCGGCTGCCGTCCGATTCGGCGGTCGTCTATTTCAGCTCGGCCGACATGATGCCGCGCAACCTGGACCGCCGCGTCGAGACGCTGGTGCCGATCACCAACCCGACCGTCCACGAGCAGGTTCTGGGCCAGATCATGCTGGGGAATCTCGTGGACAACCAGCAGAGCTTCGAAGTATTGGCGGACGGCACCTCCCGCCGCATCGTGCCGGACGAAGGCGAGGAGCCGTTCAACGCGCAGGAATATTTCATGACCAACCCAAGCCTCTCGGGCCGTGGCGGCGCGCTGAAATCCCACGCTCCGAAGCGCATCGCGCAGTTCAAGCGCCAGCGGAAAGCCAACGCGATCGCGAAGTCATGATCGCCAATTCGCAGGGCCGCCTGCAGGACCGGCGCCCGGTCTCCGTCATCGACATCGGCTCGAACTCGATCCGCCTCGTCATCTACGAGGGGATCGCGCGCTCGCCGACCGTGCTGTTCAACGAGAAGATGCTGGCCGGACTGGGACGCGGCATCGTCTCGACCGGCAAGCTCGACGCCGAGGCCGTGCTGCGGGCGGTCGAGGAGTTCCGGCGCTTCCGCGCGCTCTCCGAGCAATCCCGCTCCGAGAGGCTCTACGTGATTGCCACCGCCGCGGCGCGCGAGGCGGTCAACGGCCCGGAATTCATCGCCAGGGCGGAGGACATTCTCGGCACCGAGATCCGCGTTCTGACCGGGCCCGAGGAGGCCCGCTATTCGGCGCTGGGCGTCATCATGGGCTTCCACGCGCCGGACGGCATCGCCGGCGACCTCGGCGGCGGCAGCCTCGAACTCGTGGATGTGTCGGGCGACGCGATCGGCGAGGGCATCACGCTGCCGCTCGGCGGCCTGCGCCTTCAGGACATGGCCAGGGGGAAGATCGCCGACGCGGCCCGGATCGGCAAGCGCGAGCTGGCGCGCGCCTCGCTGCTGCGGCGCGGCGCGGGACGGCCGTTCTACGCGGTGGGCGGCACATGGCGAAACCTCGCCCGCCTCCATATGAACGCCACGGGCTATCCGCTTCCCGTCATGCACCACTACGAGATGGATGTCGGCGCCACGCGCGCCTTCCTGCGCCAGGTCGCGCGAGGCGATTTCGACCGCATCCGCGGCATCGAGCGCGTCTCGAAGAACCGCCGCGCGCTGCTGCCCTACGGCGCGGTGGTGATGCAGGAGATCGTCACGGCGATGAAGCCCTCGAAGATCGTCGTCTCGGCGCTCGGGGTGCGCGAAGGCTTTCTCTATTCTCTTCTCAGCGCGGCGGAGCAGCGCCGCGATCCGCTGATCTCCGCCGCCGAGGAACTGGCGCGGCTGCGCTCCCGCTCGGTGGAGCACGCCCATGAACTGGAACGGTGGACGGGAGAAACGCTGGAAGTGCTCGGCCTCGAGGAGACGGCCGACGAGGCGCGGTACCGCCGCGCCGCCTGCCTTCTGGCCGACATAGGCTGGCGCGCGCATCCGGAATACCGTGGGACCCAGTCTCTCAACATCATTTCGCACGCGTCCTTCATCGGCGTCGACCACCCCGGCCGCGTCTTCATCGCACTGGCGATCCTATTTCGCTACGAGGGCCTCTATGACGACGCGGTGGCGCCCGACCTGAAGAGGCTGGCGACGCCGCGCCTGCTGGAGCGCGCGCGCATCCTCGGGGCCATCATGCGCGTCGTCTATCTCCTCTCCGCCGCCATGCCCGGCGTGATCCCGAAGCTGAAATGGGAAAAGCGCCCGGATGGCGCGCTGGCGCTGGTCATTCCGGCCTCCCACGCCGCGCTCGACGGCGAGAGGCCGGCTGGCCGGCTTGCGGCGCTGGCCAAGGTCGCCGGCCGCGAGATGCGGCTGGTCGTCGGCGGGTAGGACCGGGACGTTCAGCCGTCGGGCAGGTCGAAGACGCGGATACGGCGCTTCTCGAACTTCACGCCCATCTCGCCGCGGATGAGCTTCAGCGCCTTGTCCCCGAACACGTCGCGCCGCCAGCCATGCATGGCGGGCACGTCGGCGTTCTCGCCGTCGGCGGCGATGCGGTCGAGGTCGTCGCCGGAGGCCAGCATCTTCGGCGCGACGTTGCTCTGCTCCGAGACGATCCTCAGCAACACCTTGAGGAGCTCGCTGGCAGCGCTCGATCCCTCGGGCGCATGCGCCTGCCGGGAAAGCTTCGGCAAGTCCTCCTTCGGCAGCGCGAGCGCGGCGTTGACGGCGTCGAGCAGCGAGGCGGCAAGCGAGGAGCGCTCCCAGCCCTTCGGGATCGTCCGCAGCTTCGCGAGCGCGGCCTGGTCGCGCGGCTGCTGCTGCGCGATT
>JAFKJW010000203.1:0-2600 GCA_017305925.1 Hyphomicrobiales bacterium
AAACGCTGCGAGAACGTCTTGAAATGCTGGCGGGACAGGAGCGTGGTCGGCACCACGACGGCGACCTGGAACCCCTCCATGGCCGCCACGAAGGCGGCGCGCAGCGCCACTTCCGTCTTGCCGAAGCCGACGTCGCCGCAGACCAGCCGGTCCATCGGCTTGCCGAGCGACAGATCGTCCAGCACCGCGTCGATGGCGCTCTGCTGGTCGTCGGTCTCCTCATAGGGAAAGCGCGCGGAGAATTCGCCGTAAAGCCCGTCCGGCGGGTTCATCGCGGGCGCGGGACGCATCTGCCGCTCCGCCGCCAGCCGGATGAGCTGGCCGGCCATCTCCAGAAGGCGCCGCTTCAGCTTGGCCTTGCGCGACTGCCAGGCGCCGCCGCCGAGCCGGTCCAGCACCGCCTCGGCCGAATCGGAGCCGTAGCGCGACAGGAGCTCGATGTTCTCGACCGGCAGGAAGAGGCGCCCGTCTCCGGCATAGTGGATCTCCAGGCAGTCATGCGGGGCGCCGGCCGCCTGGATCGTCTTCAGGCCGATGAAGCGGCCGATGCCGTGATCGGCATGGACGACGATGTCGTTGGCCGAAAGCGACGCTACCTCGGCAATGAAATCGGCCGCCCGCTTGCGCTTCCTGCGGCGAACGAGGCGGTCGCCCAGCACGTCCTGCTCGGCCACGACCACCAGTTGATCCGTCTCGAAGCCGGTCTCCAGCGGCAGCACGGCAAGGCCGGCCTGCCCGTCCTTCATCCGCCCCGCCTCGGCAAGGCTCGCGACCTTTGCGAGATTGCCGAGATGGTGCTCGGCGAGAATCTGGCCGAGCCGGTCCAGCGAGCCTTCGGTCCAACCCGCGACAAGGACCTTTCGACCCGCGGCGCGCTCGGCGCCGATATGCGCCACCACGGCATCGAAGACATTGGCCTTCGGATCGGCACGCTCCTGCTCGAAGCCGCGGCCGGAGCGCGCGCCGGCATGCAGGATTTTCCGGCCGTCCGCTTCCGGCGCCTCGAAGGGGGTAAGATCGATCCCCGTCCGCGTCTCGACCAGCCGGGTCACGTCGTCGGCGGAGAGATAGAGGCGGTCGGGCGCGACGGGCCTGTAGGGCACGGCGTCCTTCAGCCCGCCGGAGGCCTGCCGGACACGTGCCTCGTAGTGGTCGAGGATCAGCGCGTGGCGCTCCGCCATGGCCTGATGGGCCAGATGGTCGAAAACGACCGGCGCCTCGGGAAGGTAGTCGAACACGGTGTCCAGCCGCTCGTAGAAGAAGGGCAGCCAGTGCTCCATGCCGGCGAAGCGGCGGCCCTCGGAGATCGCCGCATAGAGCGCGTCCTCCGGCGACGGGGCGCCGAACGCCTCGATATAGGCGCGCCGGAAGCGGCTGATCGTGTCCGGCGTCAGCGCCACCTCGCTCATCGCTTGCAGCGCCATCTCGCCGCGCTGCCCGGTGGTGCGCTGCGTGGCAATGTCGAAAGCGCGGATCGATTCCAGCGTGTCGCCGAAGAAATCGAGACGCAGCGCCTCCGCACCGCCCGGTGCGAACAGGTCGAGGATGCCGCCCCGCACGGCGAATTCGCCGATGTCGCGCACGGTCGAGACGCGCTCGAAGCCTGCCGTCTCCAGCCGCGAGACCAGCGCGTTCATATCCACCTGATTGCCGGGCTTTGCACGAAAAGTCTGCGCGTCGATCGTCTGCGCCGGAGGCACGCGCTGGAGCACGGCATTGGCGGTGGTGAGCACCAGCGCGCGATGCGGGGCCTTGGCCAGCGCGATCATCGCGCCCATGGCCGCGAGCCGGCGCGCGGCGGCATCCGCGCCGGGCGACACGCGGTCGTAGGGCAGGCAGTCCCAGGCCGGAAAATCCAGAACGGGAAGGTCAGGTGCCACGAAGGCCAGCGCATCGATCAGCGCCGGCAGCTTCTGGCCGTCGCGCGCGACGAAAAGCAGCGGGCGGTCGCCGCCGATTTCCTCGACCAGCCGCGCGAGCGCGAAGGCCTCGTAGCCGTCGGCGACGCCGTCCACCGTGTAAAGGCCGCTCCTGCCCTTCGGCAGACCGATCGGTTTGATCAGGGTCATGGAACTCAACGTCAGAATGTCGCGGCCCGCCGGAACACCAGGATGCGTTCGAGCAGCGGGCTGCGATGCTGTTCGGGGATCGCCGCCCCGCCTACCGCCCATGCGAAGAGGTCGGTTTCGGGCAGATCCAGCAGTCGCTCATAGTGTTCGATCTCCTCGTCGGTAAAGCCGGCGATTTCCGCGTCGGCGAATCGGCCGAAAATGAGATCCAGCTCACGCATGCCGCGATGCCATGAGCGGAAGAGCAGCTTTCGCCGCTTCGCATCCAGTCCCTCGCTCGAACGCCGCGTGCCGGTCATATTACCCTCGATCGCGGCGGGATATAGCGTGGATAGAAGTGAGTGTCATGTTTGCGTGCTTCGCCGGTGCGCCTAAATTGTTGGCCAATGCCGTCGCTCTATGTTGCCCCCCTCTGTCCTGCCGGACATCTCCCCCACGCGGTGGGAGATCGGCTGGCATTTCCGATTTCGCCAATCGCCAACGTTGCCGCATCGGCGAAAATATCGAAACTGCTGATCTGCCCCCGTGGGG
>JAFKJW010000203.1:2620-36224 GCA_017305925.1 Hyphomicrobiales bacterium
AACTGCTGATCTGCCCCCGTGGGGGGGAGATGTCCGGCAGGACAGAGGGGGGCGCGAAGGAACACTCGCTTCGAATTTATCGGTCCTGCTCCTCTGCGAAGGCGCACTAACCGATGCGCCCCACCCTGCTCGATCCCCTCTTCGCGCCGATCACCTCGCTCGACGGCATCGGGCCGAAGATCGCGCGGCTGATCGAAAACGTCGTGCCGGCCGACCTGACGGACCGCGAGGCGCGCATAAGCGACCTTCTCTTCACGCTGCCGCACTCCGTCATCGATCGCCGCAACCGGCCGGGCATCGCGCTTTCCCCCGAAGGCGCGATCGTCACGCTGGAGGTGCGCGTCGACCGTCACCAGCCGCCGCCGCAGGGGCGCAAAACGGTGCCTTACCGCGTCTACGTCCATGACGACACGGGCGAGCTGGCGCTGACCTTCTTTCATGCGCACGCCGCCTATCTGGAGAAGATGCTGCCGGAGGGCGCGGACGTCGTGGTCAGCGGCCGCATCGAGTGGTTCAACGGCCGCCCCAGCATGGTGCACCCCGATCATGTCGCGCCGATCGAGGATGCCGGCAGCCTGCCGCTGGTGGAGCCGGTCTACCCGCTGACCGCCGGCCTCTCCGCCAAGGTGCTGCGCAGGGCTGTCGCACAGGCCGTCTCCCGCCTCCCAGACCTGCCGGAATGGCTGGATGCCGAACTGATGCGGCGGCAGAGTTTTCCGTCCATCGCCGAAGCGCTGTCGCGCGTCCACGATCCGGCCGATCCGCAGGACATCGCGCCGGAGGGCGCGGCGTGGCGCCGGCTCGCCTATGACGAGTTCCTCGCTGGCCAGATATCGCTCGCGCTGGTGCGCGCCCGCACGCGCCGCCTGTCCGGCCGTCCGCTCGCCGGCGACGGCCGGCTGGAGGCGGCGATCCTCGCTGCCCTTCCCTATTCGCTGACGCTATCGCAGACGCTGGCGCTGGCCGAGATCAATGCGGATCTGGCAAAGCCGGAGCGTATGCTGCGCCTGCTGCAGGGCGATGTTGGCTCCGGCAAGACGGTGGTCGCGCTGCTGGCCGCTGCCCGCGCCGTGGAAGCCGGCGGACAGGCCGCCATCATGGCGCCGACCGAAATCCTGGCACGGCAGCATCTCGCAACAATAGCGCCGCTGGCGGAAAAAGCCGGGATGAGGGCCGCGATCCTGACCGGCCGCGAAAAGGGCCGCGAGCGCGCCGACATCCTCGACGGGCTCGCGAGCGGCGCCATTGACATCATCGTCGGCACGCATGCGCTTTTCCAGGAGCCGGTCGCCTATCGTGATCTCGTGCTCGCCGTGGTCGACGAGCAACATCGTTTCGGGGTGCATCAGCGGCTCGCGATCACGGCGAAGGGAAACGCGCCGGATATGCTCGTCATGACCGCCACGCCGATTCCGCGCACGCTGGTGCTGGCCGCCTTCGGCGACATGGACGTCTCGCGGCTTACCGAGAAGCCGGCCGGGCGCCAGCCGATCCGGACGGTCACCCTGCCGCTCGACCGCCTGGACGAGCTCGTCGGACGCCTGCGCAAGGCCGTTGCCGAGGGCCAGAAGATCTACTGGATCTGCCCGCTGGTGGAAGAATCCGAAGAGATCCGGCTGATGTCGGCCGAGGACCGCTTCGCATCGCTGAAACCGGTCTTCGGCGAGGCGGTCGGCCTCGTCCACGGCCGCATGAAGGGCGCGGAAAAGGACGAGGCCATGCGTGCCTTCAAGGCAGGCGAGACGCGCGTTCTGGTCGCCACCACGGTCATCGAGGTCGGCGTCGACGTGCCGGACGCCACCATTATCGTCATCGAGCATGCCGAGCGCTTCGGGCTGGCGCAGCTCCACCAGTTGCGCGGCCGCGTCGGGCGGGGCGAAAGGGCTTCCACCTGCGTGCTGCTCTACAAGGACCCGCTCGGCGAGACCGCGAAACGCCGGCTTTCGGTGATGCGCGAGACCGAGGACGGCTTCGTCATCGCGGAGGAGGATCTGAAGCTCCGCGGCGAAGGCGAGTTGCTGGGCACGCGGCAGTCCGGCACGCCCGGCTTCCAGGTGGCGCGCGTCGAGTTCCACGCGGACCTGCTGGAGATCGCGCGAGACGACGCGCGCCTCCTGCTCTCCCGCGATCCGGACCTTGCCTCGCCGCGCGGCGAGGCTATCCGGCTGCTCCTCTATCTCTTCGGGCGCGACGAAGCGATACGGCTGCTCCGGGCAGGCTGAATTCTATTCCGCAGCCTTGTCGCGCATGGCGCGCGCGACGTCTGCCAGCGCCTGCGGCTTGGCGTCGAACTCCGGCGCGACCAGCCCGGCCGAGATCAGCAGCTTGGCAGCGTCCTCGATGCTCATGTCGAGCCGGATGACGTCGCGCTCGTCGACATAGAGCAGGTATCCGGTGGTGACGTTCGGCGTGATCGGACGGAAGACGGCGATGGTGCGGCTGTGCTCGCCGCGCAGCGCGTGGTTGATCTCCGTCTCCTGCTGGCTGGCGATGAACACGATCGACCAGGCGCCCTTGCGCGGATATTCGTAGAGCCCCACCTCGCTGAACAGGTCCTGGCGATTGGCGAGCACGGTCTCGAAAATCTGCTTCAGGCCCTTGTAGACGTTGCGCACCAGCGGCATGCCGCTGAGCAGGCGCTCGCCGAAGCCGACCACGGCGCGGCCCACGAAATTCGCCGCGACGAAGCCGATCAGCGTGATCATCACCAGCGCGACGATGAGGCCGAAGCCGGGCACCGAGAAATGCAGGTAGGTGTCGGGATTGTAGCGCGCCGGAATGTAGGGCTTCACCCAGGCGTCGACCCAGCCGACCACGGTCCATGCGAGATAGGCCGTGATCGCCAGCGGCGCGGCCACGATGATGCCGGTCAGGAAATAGTTGCTGAGCCGTTTCATCCCCTGCGGTCTTGCCGCTCCCTGCCCGAATTCGCGATGCGGACAGTTAGAGCAGCCGTAGCCGCCAAGGGCAACGGGTTATGATCGCCGCCGGCGCGGCGAAGGTCACTCCACCGTGACCGACTTGGCGAGGTTGCGCGGCTGGTCGACGTCGGTGCCCATGAACACGGCCGTATGGTAGGCCAGCAACTGGATCGGCAGCGCATAGAGGATGGGCGCGAGCAGTTCCGGCACGTCCGGCAGCACGATCGTCTCCAGCGTCTTCACGGTGGCATGCGCCGCGCCCGCCTTGTCGGTGATCAGGATGATCTTGCCGCCGCGCGCGGCGACCTCCTGCATGTTCGACACGGTTTTTTCGAAGATGCGGTCGTGCGGCGCGATCACGATCACCGGCATTCCTTCGTCGATCAGGGCGATCGGCCCGTGCTTCAGCTCGCCCGCCGCATAGCCTTCCGCGTGGATGTAGCTGATTTCCTTCAGCTTCAGGGCGCCTTCCATGGCGAGCGGGAAGTTGGTGTCGCGGCCCAGATAGAGCACGTGCTTGTAGTGGGAAAGCTCGCGCGCCACCTTCTCGATCTGCCTGTCCAGCTTCAGCACCTGGTTAGCGAGCCGCGGCGTCTCGGAAAGCTGGTGGATCAGGACCTTTTCCTCTTCCACGGAAATCTTTCCGCGTGCGACGCCCGCACGGAGGGCGAGCGCGGCAAGCACGGAGAGCTGGCAGGTGAACGCCTTGGTGGAGGCAACACCGATCTCCGGTCCAGCCAGCGTCGGCAGCGTCACGTCGGATTCCCGCGCGATGGTCGACTGGCGCACGTTGACGATGGCGCCGATCGGCGCGCCCTCCTTGCGGCAATAGCGCAGCGAGGCCAGCGTATCCGCCGTCTCTCCGGACTGCGAGATGAACAGCGCCGCGCTTTTCTGCACGATCGGGATCTCGCGATAGCGGAACTCCGAGGCGACATCGATGTCCACCGGCAGCCGCGCATGGCGCTCGAACCAGTATTTGCCGATCAGGCCGGCGAGATACGCCGTGCCGCAAGCCGAAATGTAGAGGCGGTCCAGGCCGGCGAAGTCGAACGGCAGGTCGAGCGGCTTCACCGTGTTGCTGGTGAAGTCCAGATAGTGTGCGAGCGTGTGCGAGATCACCTCCGGCTGCTCGTGGATCTCCTTCTCCATGAAGTGCCGGTGGTTGCCCTTGTCGACCAGGAAGCTGGTGCCGATCGCCTGCTGCTGCCGGCGCTCCACCGGCTCGCCGTTCATGTCGAAGATCTGCACGAGGTTGCGGCGGACCACCGCCCAGTCGCCGTCCTCCATATAGGTGATCGAGGTGGTGAAGGGGGCGAGCGCCGTCGCATCCGAGCCCAAAAACATCTCGCCCTCGCCATGGCCGACGGCAAGCGGCGGGCCGTTGCGGGCGCCGATGATCAGGTCCTCGTCGCTCCTGAACATGATCGCCAGCGCGAAGGCGCCGCGCAGGCGCTTCAGGGCCCGGAAGGCGGCCTCGACCGGCGGCACGCCGCGCCGCAGCTCGCGCGAAACGAGATGCGCCACGACTTCGGTGTCGGTCTGCGAGGTGAAGGCGTAGCCGTCCTTTTCCAGTTCAGCGCGCAGCTCGGCGAAATTCTCGATGATGCCGTTGTGGACGATCGCCACGTCGTCGGAGAAATGCGGGTGCGCGTTCGTCTCGTTGGGAACGCCGTGGGTCGCCCAGCGCGTGTGGCCGATCCCGATGGTGCCGTCGAGCGGCTCGGCGCGCAGGCGCTTTTCGAGATTGACCAGCTTGCCCTCGGCGCGGCGGCGGGCGAGATGCCCGTGCTCGATGGTCGCCACGCCGGCGGAATCATAGCCGCGATATTCGAGACGCTTCAGGGCGTCGACGATCAGCGGCGCGGCCGGCGAATGCCCGACGATCCCTACGATACCGCACATGCAACCACCTCGATTCTGCCTTCGACCGCTTCTAGGGCTTTGCGCCGACGGCGGCGAAATCACTTTAGATTTCGCCATATGACGAAGCCTGCGGAGCGGCAAGTCTGCCGCGCGGCGATTGAAATCCCGTTATGCCGGATGCACTATTTCGTGGTCTTCTTCGAAGCCTTGGTGGCGGCCAGGCGTTCCCGAAGCGCCTTTCCGCGCTCGGGCAGCGTCGTCTGCCGCGCGCGGCCGAAGGCCAGCGCATCCGTCGGCACGTCATGCGTGACGGTGCTGCCGGAGGCGACGTAGGCGCCGTCGCCGATCCGGAGCGGCGCGACCAGCGAGGAGTTGGAGCCGATGAAGGCGCCGGCGCCGATGTCGGTGAAGAATTTGCTGAACCCGTCATAGTTGCAGGTGATGGTTCCCGCCCCGATATTGGCGCCGGCGCCGACGCGCGCATCGCCGATATAGGTGAGGTGGTTGACCTTGGCGCCTGCCTCGACGACCGCCTGCTTGACCTCGCAGAAATTGCCCACCTTGGCCTTCTCCCACAGATCGGCGCCCGGACGCAGCCGCGCATAGGGACCGACCTGGGCACCCGACGCAACGGTGGCGCCTTCGAGATGCGAGAAGGCGTGGACGACTGCGCCGCTCGCCACCCTGACCCCCGGCCCGAACACGACGTTCGGCTCGACCAGCGTGTCCGCGCCGATCTCGGTGTCATGCGAGAAGAACACGGTTTCCGGCGCGACCAGCGTGACGCCGGAGAGCATCATGGCGCGCCGTTTGCGGCGCTGCCAGATCGCCTCGGCCTCGGCGAGTTCCACCCGGTTGTTGATGCCGAGCACGTTCTCGAAGGCGACCTCCTCGGCGACGACCTTCAGGCCCCGGTCGCGCGCGATCTCGACGATGTCGGTGAGATAGTATTCGCCCTTGGCGTTCCCGTTGCCCACGGCATCGAGCAGCGCCAGCGCATGCCGGCCGTCGATCGCCATCAGACCGCCATTGGAGAAGGTGATGCGGCGTTCGGCCTCCGAACAGTCGCGCTCCTCGCGGATCGCGGCAAGCTCGCCGTCCCTTTCGATGAGCCGGCCGTAGCCGGTCGGGTTTTCCGTGCGGAACCCCATCACGACGACGGCAGCACCTGCCGCCAGCCTCGCGCGCGCCGCCAGAAGCGGCTCCGCGACGATCAGCGGCGTGTCGCCGAACATGACCAGCAGATCGTCATGCCCTTCCTCTATCGCCGGCCGCGCGGACAGGACCGCATGGGCGGTTCCGAGCCGCTCGGTCTGGCGGAACGTGCGCGCGCCGGCCGCGAAGGCTCTCAGCGCGGCCTCCACCTCGTCCGCGCCGTGCCCCGTCACGACGGCGATCTCGCCGCCCGCCGCCTCGGCTGCCTTTGCCACATGGGCAAGCATCGGCAACCCGGCGATCGGATGCAGCACCTTCGGCAGGGCGCTCTTCATCCGGGTGCCCTCGCCCGCTGCGAGGATGATGGACAGGCAGGTGCGTTCGCTCATGGTGATTCCGCGCGGCAAAAATACCGCCTGCCTCTAGCATCGGCCGGGCTTTCAGCCAATCCGCCCGAAGACCGGGAACGTCTCCAGAAGCCAGTAGGATGCCGTGCGGATCCCGCCGGTGACGAACAGCACGCCGGCGATCACCAAAAGCGCGCCGATCGCCTTCTCGACGCGGCCGAGATGCATGCGGAACCGCGACAGGAAGCGCATGAAGGCGCCGGAGAACAGGGCCGCGACGATGAAGGGAATGCCGAGCCCCAGCGAATAGACGCCGAGCAGCAGGGCGCCCTCGCCCACCGTCGCGCGGCCGCCCGCCAGCGTCAGGATCGGGCCGAGGACCGGCCCGATGCACGGCGTCCATCCGAAGGCGAAGGCCAGCCCCATGACATAGGCCGCGGCGATGCTGGCGGGCTTGCCGCGCGTCTGGAACCGCGCCTCGCGCGACAGCATCGGGATTTTCAGCAGCCCGAGAAAATTCAGTCCCATGATGATGATGACGATTCCCGCCGCGATGCCCAGCGGGTACTGCCAGGCCCGCAGGAAGCGCCCGATGGTCGAAGCGCCTGCGCCCAGCATCACGAAAACGGTGGTGAATCCCATCACGAAGGCGACGGCGGTCCAGATCAGCGCCATGCGCTTGGCGCTGCGGACAGGTTCGCCGCCGCCGTCGCGGAAATCGTCGACGCTGACACCGGCCATGTAGCACAGATAGGGCGGAACGAGCGGCAGCACGCAGGGAGACAGGAACGACAAGGCTCCCGCGCCTGCCGCGGTCAGGTATCCGATGTCTACGGCCATATGTCCTCGCACGGCATTCCGGTCACGGACCGGCGCCGGCGGCGCATATAGCCGTGCTCGCCACGCGGCGCCAATCACCGTTGCGTGGAAAGCCTGCGACCTATTTGCCGAACAGTTCCTCGGCGGCCGTGCCGACACCGATGTCCGGGTTCTGACCGCAGTATTCGCCAAGCTTTTTCGAGTTTTCGATAAAGAGATCGGTATCGATTATCGCCGAAGAATCTTCATCCTTGTAGAAACCGTCGATCCAGCTCAGGATGACCATGACGGTCTGCTCATCGCTCTTGACGAAATCCGAGCATTTCATGGTCGACAGGTCGATCTTTTCCGCCAGTGCCGAAGACGATATCGCAATTGTCGCGACGGCAGCCAAAGCAAGCGTCCGTATCATATATTTCTCCCCCCAGAAACTTTACGGGCGAAACCATACGCTGCTTGCGGCCACCTTACAATTCCCCGGAAGCGGCTTCCGAATCTCTTTATGGCGCAGTCGGGGCGGAAGTCGCGCGCGCTTGTCCACCGCACCGTCCGAGGCGTTTCGGGACAGAAGGCGGCGGCCTTTTTCGGTTGACCCGAAAAGGCTCTCTCCCTATGTTCCGCCGCACTTTCGGGACGGCCAGCGCCGCGCCACGGGACGGAAGGGGCCGGTAGCTCAGCGGTAGAGCACGTGACTTTTAATCATGTGGTCGAGGGTTCGATTCCCTCCCGGCTCACCACCCGATGTCTTTTCACGCCCACGCCATGCGGCTTTCAGCCTTCGAAGGCAGCCTTCGTCCAGCGCCCGTCCGTGCCGCTCGATTCGACGGCCGCCGCCACGAACTTCACGCCGCGGGCGCCGTCGACCACGTCCGGCACGAGCGCAGCGAGAGCGGCATCCTGCTTTTCCCCGGAGCGGTGCGCGCGGATCAGCGCCGCGGCGTCCCTGTAGAGATTGGCGAAGGCTTCGATATACCCCTCGGGATGGGCGGCGGGCATGCGCGACAGGCGCTGCGCCTCGCCGCGCGCGCCATGGCCGCCGCGGATGATCGTGCTCGTCTCCTCGCCATAGCGTGCGAACCGCAGTTCCTCCGGCCTCGTTCCCCGCCATTCGAGGCCGCCCTTGTCGCCGTAGATGCGCACGGAAAGGTCGTTGTAGTGACCCGGAGAGGTCTGGCTGGCGAGGACGGTGCCACGCGCGCCGCCGCTCCAGCGCACCATGACGTGGGCGTTGTCGTCCAGCCGCCGGCCCGGCACGGCGGTGAACAAGTCTGCGGAGACCTCGTCAGCCTGCTGTCCCGAAACGAAGCAGGCAAGGTTGAAGGCATGGACGCCGATGTCGGCAAGCACGGCCGACTGACCCGCCCTTTCCGGATCGGTGCGCCATTCGGCCTGCTTCTGGCCGTCGGCGTCGATCGGCCGCGTCAGCCAGTCCTGAATATAGGACGCGTGCAGGGAGACGACGGTGCCGAGCTCTCCGGCCGCGACCATCTCCCTCGCCTGCCGCACCATCGCATAGCCGGTGTTGTTGAGCGTGACGACGAACTTTCGGCCGCGCCCGCGCGCCAGCCTGACGAGCGCCTCGGCCTCGGCCAGCGTGGTCGACAGCGGCTTGTCGCAGATCACGTCGATGCCGGCCTCGAGGAACGCCGTGGCGATCGGGGCGTGCAGATGGTTGGGGGTGACGATCGTCACCGCTTCGATCCCGTCCGGCCGTGCGGCTTCGGCCGCGGCCATGGCGCGATAGTCGGCATAGGCGCGATCGGGGGCGAGCCCGAGATCGGCCGCGGAAGCGGCCGCGTTCTGCGGGTCGGACGACAGCGCCCCAGCGACGAGTTCGATCTGGTCGTCGAGGCGCATGGCGAAGCGGTGCACCGCGCCGATGAACGCATTGCGCCCGCCGCCCACCATGCCCACCCGCAGCCGCCGCCGCGCAGCGCCGTCCGCCGTCGCATACACCATCGGACAGTCCTCCTTTTCCGCCGGAAACCGGCAGCATAGCCGATAGTCACTAATTTGAAACTATCTTTCTATTTTTTCCATTGTGAAATTTTCATGCCGGCCCTGCCTTGACCGCTACCGCACTCCGGCAGCGCCGGCCGGGAGGAGGGCATGGCGAAGATTTGTGCGGTTCGATATCGATTTCCGGGGTAGATCGCTCCAGAAAAGCCCGATCGAAGCCTGCGCGATGACCGTGCTCGGCAAGACACGGCGTATCAGGACGGTAGGGGGACACAAATCGCCCACCTCTCGGTCGCCCGATTGACGAGAGAGAAATTACATTCCATGTTGAAGAAAATGGAAATTGAATTCCAGGGAGGAACGGGTGGAAGCTCGGCTCGACGGGAAGGTGGCGATCGTCACCGGCGCGACCCAGGGCATCGGCGCGGCGATCGCCGGGACGCTGGCCGCCTCGGGCGTCTCCGGCCTGCTGATCACCGGGCGGGATCCTGAGCGCGGAGAGGCCATGGCGCGGCGGTTGTCGGGCCTCGGTCCGAAAGCCGTTTTCGTCGCCGCCGACCTTGCCGAGGAGGATGCACCGGCCCGGATCGTCTCGCAATGCCTCGATGTTTTCGGGCGGATCGATGCGCTGGCGAATGCCGCAGGCCTGACCGATCGCGCCGGGTTCCTCGACGCGGACGCGGCGATCTGGGAAAAGCTCTTCGCCGTGAACGCGCGGGCGCCCTTCTTCCTGATGCAAGGCGCGATCGCCGCCATGAAAAGCCGAGGCGGGGGCGGCGCCATCGTCAACATCCTGTCGATAAACGCCCATTGCGGCGCGCCCGACCTCGCCGTCTATTCCGCGACGAAGGGCGCGCTGGCGACGCTGACGAAGAACGCGGCCAACGCTCACAAGGGCGACCGCATCCGCGTCAACGGCATCAACATGGGCTGGGCCGACACGCCCGGCGAGCGCAGGATGCAGGGCGAGACGCTGGGGCTCGGCGCCGGCTGGATCGACGCCGCCAACGCCGCCGTGCCTTTCGGCCGCCTGCTCGCGGCGCAGGAGGTGGCGAACCTTGCGGTGTTCCTGCTGAGCGACGCCGCCGGCCCGATGACCGGCTCGGTCATCGATCAGGAGCAATGGGTCGTCGGAGCGAACAATTGAGCATGAACGGCCCCGTCGTGGAAACGCTGTGCGAGCGCCTGCTCCCGGCATTGCCGGAGACGGTGCGCCGGCCCGCCTATGCGCGTTCCGGCCTGAAGCACGGCATCGCGCATATCGGCGTCGGCGCATTCCATCGCTGCCATCAGGCCGAATACACGGACGACCTCCTCGCCGGCGGGTTCGACGACCGCGGCATCGTCGGCATCAATGTGCGCGAACCGCGGCTGGACGGCACGCTGGGCCGTCAGGACGGGCTCTACACGCGGCTCTGCCGTGAGGACGACGATGTGGAGGCGCGCGTCATAGGCAGCATCCTTTCCGTCGTCGACAGCCAGCAGGACGCCGGGCCGGCCCTTTCCGTCCTGGCTTCGCCGGACATCGACGTCGTCACGCTCACCATCACGGAGAAGGGCTATTGCCACAGGCCGGCGAGCGGAGAGCTCGATCCCGGCCACCCCGACATCGTCCACGACCTCGCCAACCCGGAACGGCCGCGCAGCGTGCCGGGCATTCTGGCGCGGATGCTGGAGATGCGGATGCAGAGCCACGGGCGCCCGGTCACGATCCTGAGCTGCGACAACATCCCGGCAAACGGCGTGCTGCTCGGCAACGTGGTGCGCGCGCTCGCCGAACGCCGCCCCGCCGGCCTCGCCGGATGGCTGGAAAGCCACGCCGCCTTCCCGTCCGCGATGGTGGACCGCATCGCGCCCGCCACCACCGGCGCGGACCTTGATTTCGTCGAAAAGAATTTTGGCTATCGCGATCGGGCCGCCGTGGTGGGCGAGCCGTTCCGCCAATGGGTCATCGAGAACCGGTTCGCCTCGTCCGTTCCGGCCTGGGAGCGCGTCGGCGGCACCTTCGTGGGTGCCGTCGAACCCTACGAGCATCTGAAGATGCGGGTGCTGAACGGCGCGCAGACCAGCCTCTGCTATCTCGGGGTCTTCACCGGCCTCGAATATACCTGTGACGACATGGCCGATCCGCTTCTGGCCGGTTTCGTGCGGCGCATGCTTCTGGAGGAGACCCTGCCGACGCTCCGGCCCGTGCCCGGCATCGTTGTGGAAGACTATGTCGAGCAGAGCCTCAAACGCCTGCGCAACCGGGCGATCCGGCACCGCAACCACCAGATCGCCACGGACGGCTCGCAGAAGATCGTGCAGCGCCTTGTCAACCCGATCCGCGACCGGCTGCGCGAAAACCGGGGCGTACCGCTTCTCGCCACCGCGCTGGCGGGCTGGATGGCCTATCTTGTCGCCGCCTCTTCCCGCTTCGGAAAGCGCTGGCAGGCGGACGATCCGTATGCCGGGACGGTCGCGGCGATCGCGGACCGCATCGGCGACGATCCTCCCGCGCTGGTCGGCGCCATCCTTTCGCTGGACTCGATCTTCCCGGAAGAGCTTTCCGGCAACGAGCGGCTGCGGGCGCTTCTGGCCCAACGGCTCGCCGGCCTTCTGGGCCCGGATCCGAGAGGCTTCATCAGACGTATCTTGGACGAGGATCACGTGCGCAGTTGAAACGACGATTGCAAACGCGATAGGAGAGACCTGGGTGGAGAAGACATGAAACTTGGTATCCTGACGGCGCCGTTTCCTGATACGCCGCTGGCCGATGTGGCGACATGGGCGCAGGGCGCGGGTTTCACGGCAATGGAGATCGCCTGCTGGCCGCGCTCGTCGGGGCCGAGCCGCCGCTATGCCGGCACCAGCCACATCGACGTTGCGACGCTGTCGGCGGCCGAAGGCAAGGATTTGGCCGCCGCTCTGGCCGACAAGGGGATCGCCGTCTCGGCGCTCGGCTACTATCCGAACCCGCTTCATCCCGACGCCGCGCACCGCGAGGCGGTCATCGCTCATCTCAAGCAGGTGATCGCCGCCGCGCCTCTGCTCGGCGTGTCGCTGGTGAACACCTTCTGCGGCGGCGACGCCAGCAGGACCGTGGATGACAACTGGGCCGCCGCCGAAAAGATCTGGCCCGAGATCATCGACTACGCCCGCCACCATGGCGTCAGGATCGCCTTCGAAAACTGCCCGATGATCTTCAGCTACGACGAATGGCCGGGCGGGCACAACATCGCCTACTCGCCCTATGTCTGGCGCCGCATACTGGAGGCCTGGGGCGGCGAGGTCGGCATGAATTTCGACCCGTCGCATCTGGTCTGGCAGATGATCGACCAGGCGCGCTTCATCCGCGAGTTCGGGCCGCACATGCTGCATGTCCACGCCAAGGACCTGATGATCGACCGCGACGGGCTTTACGAGCACGGCATCATGTCCCTCGGCATGGGCTGGCAGGTCCCGCGCATGCCGGGCCTCGGCGAGGTCGACTGGAGCACGATCTTCTCCGGCCTCTACCGCGCCGGCTATGACGGCCCGGTCATCATCGAGCACGAGGATCGCAGGTTCGAGGGCAGCGACGAGAAGGTCAAGCGCGGCTTTCTGCTCGCCCGCGACGTGCTGTCGCCATACGTCAAATAGGCGTGTGGCGCGCAACGACAGGTTTGAGAGCAATCGGAGGAAAGGACGTTCTCATGCGTAAGACATCATATCTGAAAATGCTTCCGCTTCTGGCCGGCGCGGCCATGCTGGCCTCGGTGCCCGGCGCCTTCGCGGAAGGCAAGCAGTACACGATCGGCGTGTCCAACACCGTGCAGGGCAATGGCTGGCGCGAGGAGATGGTCTGCGCGATCAAGGCGCAGGCGCTCGCTTCCGGCGAGGTGGCGAAGCTCAACATCGCCCACCGCAATACCGACGCCGCCGGCCAGCTCGAGGACCTGCGCAACCTGATCAGCGCCAAGGTCGACGCCATCGTTGTCAACCCGGCCGACCCGGCCGGCATCAAGGCCGCACTCGAAGAAGCCAACAAGGCGGGCATCGTGGTCGTCGCCGTCGACCAGGCCGTCACCGAGCCCACGGCCTACATCATCTCCAACAACCAGGAGCAATATGCCTATCTCGGCGCCAAATGGCTGTTCCAGCAGATGGGCGGCAAGGGCGGCGTGGTCTACATGCGCGGCGCGGCGGGCGCTTCCGCCGACAGCGACCGCGACAAGGGCTTCAAGAAGGCGCTGGCTGAATTCCCGGACGTGAAGGTCGTCCATGAGGTGTTCACAGGCTGGCAGCAGGATCAGGCCAAGCAGCAGATCCTCGACTTCATCGCGACCGGATCGCCCTTCGAGGGCATCTGGACCTCGGGCATCGACAATGTGATCGTCGACGCGCTGGTCGAGTCCGGCTCCAAGATGGTTCCGGTCGTCGGTGCCGACAATGCCGGCTTCGTCAGCCAGCTCAATTCCGTGGAAGGACTGGTCGGCGCGGCCGTCACCAACCCGGGATCGATCGGCGGCGCCGGCGTGACGCTCGCCCTCCAGATCCTCGACGGCAAGAAGCCGGCCGAGCAGACCGTGCTGGTCGAGCCCGAGCTTTGGGAAAACGCCACGCCGGAAGGCAAGGAGAAGCTGAAGTCGGTCGTCGACCCGTCGCTCAGCGCCGAGTGGCCCGTATCCATCTCCATCCCGGACTGGACGACCTACAGCAAGGAACAGATCATCGCCTGCAAGGGCCCGGGCGAATAAGCCCGGAGACGATCAGGGATGCCGGCCTTGGCCGGCCGGCATCCACGCCTGCAATCCGGCACGATTGAGGACGGCGCACCGTTGACGGAAGAGCTCATTCTCGACGCATCCGGCGTGGCCAAGAGCTATGGCGCGGTCGCGGCGCTGCGCAATGCCTCGCTTGCCGTGCGGCCAGGCGAAGTGCACGCGCTGATGGGCGCCAACGGCGCCGGCAAGTCGACGCTGGTCAAGATCCTCACCGGTGCCATCCATGCCGACAAGGGCGACATCCTCATCCGCGGCAAGCGGCGCGATGTGCGCTCTCCCGCCGATGCGCGCCGCGCCGGCCTCGTGCCGGTCTATCAGGATGCCTCGCTGATCCCCGACCTCGACATCGTATCGAACCTCAGGCTGACGGCGACGCCGGTCGAGCCGTTCGCGAACTGGGTGAAGGAACTCGGCGTTCCCGACCTCGACCTTTCCGAGATGGCGCGGGACATCCCGCTCGCCGTGCTGCGCGTCCTCGACCTCGCCCGCGCCCTCGCCGTGGAGCCCGACGTCCTTTTGCTCGACGAGATGACCGCGGCACTCCCCGCCAACCTCGCCGAGCGCGTGCTGGACGTGGTGCGCCGGCAAAGCCGGGCCGGCCGCTCCGTCATCTTCATCTCGCACCGTTTCGTGGAGATTTCCGCGCTTTGCGACCGCGCCACCGTGCTGCGCGACGGCCAGACCGTCGGCGTGGTGGACATGGAGCCCGGCGCGGAGGAAAGGATCGTCGAGCTGATGCTCGGCGCCAAGATCGAGAAGCAGCGCGGGTTCGCACGGCGCCAGGCGTCGCAGGCCGATGCCGGGACGCGGCTCAGCGTGCGGAACCTGCGTGTCGGCACAAAACTCGCCGACGTGTCCTTCGAGCTGAAGAACGGCGAAGTGGCCGGCGTGGTGGCGCTCGAAGGTCAGGGCCAGGACGAACTTTTCGCCGCCCTTTCGGGCTCGCTGCGGCCGTCCACCGGCACCATCGAGGCCGATGGGGTGCCGGTAAAATTCAGCCACCCGGCCGACGCCATCCGCGCCGGCATCGCCTATATTCCCGGAGACCGCACCGAGGCGCTTCTGATGCATCGCTCCGTGCGCGAGAACATCGCACTGCCCTTCAGCGCCCGCTTCCGCAACTGGGGTCCGATCGGCATGCAGAAGGAGCGCACGATCGTCGGCCGGGCGATCGAGCGGTTGCAGATCGACACGCGCGCCCAGGGCGAGGTGCAGCGTCTTTCCGGCGGCAACCAGCAGAAGGTGACGATCGCGCGCTGGATCGCGGCGGATGCCCGCACGGTCCTCTGCTTCGATCCGACGCGCGGCATCGACGTCGGCACAAAGCGCGAAATCTACCGGCTGCTGCGCGAGCTCGCCGGCCAGGGCAAGTCGGTGCTCTTCTACACGTCCGAGCTGGAGGAGGTCCAACTCGTCTGCGACCGCGCCATCGTCATCTTCGGCGGCAAGGTGGTGGACGTGCTGCCCGCCGAGATCGCGGACGAGGCGGCGCTGACGCGCGCGGCCTACGGGCTGCCGCGCAACGCTACCGCCGATGTCGGCATCCTCGCAGACCTTCCCGCAACGAACGGAGCCGCATCGTGAGCCGCCTCCTGCGCCGGAACGGCTGGGTGGCGGGCCTTCTGGCGCTTTTCGCGGTGCTGCTCGTCCTCACCAAGATCATCCAGCCGGGCTACGGCGCCGGCGATTTCGGATCGCTGGCGCGCGCCGGCCTGCCCTTCGCCTTCGCCGTCGCGGCCCAGGCCGTGGTCGTCATCGCCGGGGGCATCGACCTCTCCGTCGCCTCGATGATGGCGCTGACCAGCGTGACCGCGGCATCCATGATGAACGGGGCGAGCGAGGAATACGCGCTCTTCGTGGTGCCCTTCGTGCTCGCCATGGGCTTCGTGCTCGGCGCGGTGAACGGCATCCTGATCGTCGTGACGCGCGTTCCCGACATCGTCGTGACGCTCGCCATGCTGTTCGTCCTGCAAGGTGCCGCGCTGCTCGTGCTCGACGCGCCGGGGGGTGCCGCGGCCGAATGGCTGAAAGCCTCGATCACCGGCACGCTGCCGTTTCCATTCCTGCCCGACGCCGTCACGGCCTGGCTGCCGAACGCGCTGGTGCTGCTGGTCGTCTGCCTCTGCGTCGTCTGGATTCCGCTGAAGCGGTCGCGGCTCGGCCTGTCGCTCTACGCCATCGGCAGCAGCGAGCTCGCCGCCTTCCGCAGCGGCGTGCCGGTCGCGCGCACCCGGATCATCGCCTATGGCCTTGCCGGGCTGTTCGGCGCCATGGGCGGCCTTTCCCTGACGATGAGCACCGGCATCGGCGCCCCGATCCCCGGCCCCTATCTCATGGCGAGCGTCGCGGCGGTCGTGCTGGGCGGCGTGGTGCTGGGCGGCGGTCGCGGCGGCCTGCTCGGGCCGATCATCGCGGTCTTCGTGCTGCGGCTCGTCCGCACCGACCTGACGCTGATGGCCATCGATCCGAACGTCACCTCCATCATCGAGGGCGCGATCATGGTGGCGGTCGTGATGTTCGGCGCCTTCATCGCCATACGAGGCCGCCCGGCATGAGCGAGACGCTGACCGCCCCCTCCCGCGCGCCGCTCGGGCGCCGCATCAAGCGCTTCATGGCCGACCGGCCGCTGGTGCCGCTGATCATCCTGCTCGTCGCGCTGGTGGTGATCCTTCAGATCATGCGCCCCGGCATCGTCAACGAGCGCTGGATCGCCAATACGGTCAAGTTCGCCATCCCGCTGGCGATCCTCGCCGGCTGCCAGACGCTCACCATGCTGACCGGCGGCATCGACCTGTCCGTCAGCACGGTCGCCACGATGAGCGCCTTCGTCATGGCCTCGCTGGCCGGCCATTACGGGGCGCCCGCCGCGATCGTCATCGCGCTGATCCCGCCCCTGCTGATCGGCCTCTTGAACGGCGTCGGGGCCGGCATCTTCCGCGTGCATCCGCTGATCATGACGCTCGGAACGGGTCTGATCGGCGCCGGTTGCCTCCAGGTCTACCAGCGCTCGGTGATCGCCACAGGCACCAAGATCCCGGACTTTCTGACCTGGCTCGGAACCGGGCTGACCTACGGCTTTCCCAACGCGTTGCTGCTCTTCATCCCGATCGCGGCATTGATCATCTTCACGCTCAGCCGCACGGGGTTCGGCCGGCTGCTCTATGCCGTCGGCGACAACGAGAAGGCGACGCGCCTCTCCGGCGTGCTCTACGGACAGGTGATCATCGCGCTCTACATGGCCTCCTCGCTGCTGGCGGGGGTGGCGGGCCTGCTCTATGTGGGCCTGATCAAGGCGCCCTCCTCGCTGTCGCTCGCCGAGCCGCTGCTGCTGCCTTCCGTGGCGGCCGCCGTCGTCGGCGGCACATCGATCTTCGGCGGGCGCGGCGGCTATACCGGTACCATCGTCGGTGCGCTGATCCTGACGGTGCTGACCACGCTGCTCACCATCCTGCAGATGCCGGAGGGCGCGCGCCGCATCCTGTTCGGCCTGATCATCCTTCTCGTCACCGCGGCCTATCTGCGCATCGTCGAAGACCGCTGAGGCGGGCGCTTCAGCGGAACGGCCTGCTGAGGAAGCGCGAGCCGGCGAGCCCGAAGCGCCACGGCAGGTCGACGGCGCGTGAAATGCCGATGCGCGGCCCGATCGCGAGCACCGCCTCCGGTGCCGCCCCGCGGAGATCGAAGGGAGGCCGGTCGAGCGGCCGTCCGTCATGGGAAAGGTCGATGCCGAGCGCCTGCGTCAGCCGGCCGGGTCCCGAGCAGAGAAGGCGTTCGTTTTCCACCCCGCGCCGCCGGCGCATCGCGTCAATGCCGAACCGGGGCTCCACCGCGCGGATCAGCACGGCGCCGGCGTCCGCGCAGACGAAGTTCAGGCACCAATGGACGCCGTAGGAGCGGTAGACATAGCTGCGGCCCGGCGGGCCGAACATCGACCGGTTGCGCTGTGTCGGACCGCGAAAGCTGTGCGAGGCCGGATCGTCCACATGATAGGCTTCCGTCTCCACGATGATCCCGCCCACGCCGTCGACGCACAGCGTCGCGCCGATCAGGTCGCGCGCCACGGCAAGCGCCGGCCGGGCGAAACAGGCTTCGAGGGACGCGCCCGGACCGTTCCGGCTCAAGCGGCGGAAGAGACGAGCTGCGGCTGCATGGCGGCCGCCAGGTTCAGCCGGGCCTTGATCGGCAGGTGATCGGACGCGACGCGGGCCAGCGGCGTGTCATGCACCTCTATGCCCGAGATCAAAGTGTAGGGCCGCGCCAGGATGCGGTCGAGCGCCAGCAGCGGAAAGCGCGACGGGAAGCTCGGCAGCACCGCATGCACCGGCCCGAAGTGCGGCAGCAGCGTCAGAAGCGACGAGCGGTTATGCACCCGCCATTCGTTCAGGTCGCCGAGCAGGATGGTGGGATGCAGAACCGACTGCGTGGCCTCCAGCAGAACGCCGGCCTGCTGCGACCGGGAACGGCGCAGAAGGCCGAAATGCGCCGCGATGATGCGCAGCGTCACGCCCCTGATCTCGAGATCGACGATCACCGCGCCGCGCGGCTCCAGTCCGGGCAGGCGCACCTGCCGGGTCTCCTTGACCACGCCGCTGCGCGCCAGGATGAGATTGCCGTGCCAGCCATGGCTGAGCTCGTTGGCCGGGCGGAAGAGCGGCACCAGGTCGGTCTCGCGCGCCAAAGCCTTCAGGTCGAGCAGGCCCTTGCGCTTGCCGAGTCTCTGGTCCGCCTCCTGAAGCGCGACGATGTCGGCGTCCAGTTCGGCGACGACCTGGGCGATCCGGTCCGGGGCGAATTGCCCGTCCGTGCCCACGCATTTGTGGACGTTGTAGGAGGCGACGGTCGTACAGTGGTCCGCGTCGAACTGGACGGATCGCGGCGCGGCGCGTTTTAGCGCGGCAGCAAGCGTTTTGGACAGTTTCGGTGCTTTATCGGGCATGACTTCCCAGTTTCGGCTGGCTGCCACCGCGACGGCGCTCCCCCTTGCCGCCCTGTCGGGCGGGATTGAACGGGACAACCAGATTCCCGTTCATTTTGGACAAATCTTCACGTCGTTCAAGATGTTCCCGGTTGTTTAAGATTCAGCCAACGGCAAAAAGAAGGGCATTCCCTCGAATGCATCCTCGCCCCGGCCGATCCTCTCGATCGCCCGGATCATGCGGCCGTTGCGCCCGAGTTCCGCGTCCGCGAGCGCCACCAGCCGGGCGTTGGGCGTCGCGGTCGGAGAGGCTGCGCGCAGCCTTCCGGCGAGCGCCTCCTCGTCCTCCCGCGGTGCAAGCGCTGCGGCGACGATGTAGGCGGCGGCAGTCGAGCGGCTAATCCCGGCGTAGCAATGGATGGCGATCGGCGCGGCGCGATCCCACGCCTGCGCGAAGGCGAGCAACTCGGCGACATGCCCTCGCTCCGGGACCACCATTCCGTCGGCGGGTGCGACGATGTCGTTGACGCGGAGCGTCAGGTGATGGTCCGCCTCGATGACGGGCGGACGCTCGACGATTGCCGTGCCGCTTAGCAATGTTACCAGCCGCCGAGCGCCGGACCTTTCCACCGTCTCATGCAGCCGCGAAAGGGGCGTGACAAAGATCATGTATTTAGGATAGCCCGCTTACCGACAATCGGAAACAGCGAAAAGCCGCACGGCGCCCTGCCGCCGGAACGAGTTGCGGGCACGCGCGCGGATTGCTACCGGTCGGCGGACCGACCCGAAGCTCCCATAGACCGCGCCATGTTCGTTTCCCTCGCCTTTCTGTCGCTTCTGGTCGAGCTCGCGGCCGGCTATCCTGACAGGGTGTTCCGTGCCGTCGGCCATCCGGTCGTCTGGATCGGCGGGCTGATTTCGTGGCTCGACGGCCGACTCAACCGCGAGGAATACGGTTTCGGGACGCGCCGCCTGCTCGGCGCTGCGACGCTCTGCCTCCTGCTCGCAATCTGTGGAGCCGCCGGCTGGCTGTTGCAGGCCGCGCTGTCCTCCGTTCCGTTCGGCTTCCTCCTCACCGCCCTCCTCGGCAGCGCGCTTTTGGCGCAGCGCAGCCTGGCCGCGCATGTCGGCGCGGTCGCGGTTGCGCTGGAGAGCGGTGGCCTTGCAGCCGGCCGGCAGGCGGTGTCGCGGATCGTCGGCCGCGATCCCGACCGCCTCGACGAGGCGGCCGTGTGCCGCGCCGCGATAGAAAGCCTCGCGGAGAATTTTTCGGATGGCGTCACGGCCCCTGCCCTCTGGCTGGCGATCGGCGGCCTTCCGGGCGGCATCGCCTACAAGGCCGTCAACACCGCCGACAGCATGATCGGTCACAAGAACGCCCGCCATGGCGCTTTCGGCTGGGCCGCGGCCCGCTTCGACGACCTGGTGAACCTGCCGGCCTCGCGCCTGACGGCCCTGTCGCTGGTCGCCGCGGCCTGCCTGCTCCCCGGAGCGAGTCCGGCAGGGGCATGGCGCGCGGTGAGGCGCGACGCGCGGCATCACCGTTCGCCCAACGCCGGCTGGCCCGAAGCGGCTCTTGCCGGGGCGCTCGGTCTGTCGATCGCCGGGCCGCGCCACTATGGCGGCGTGCTCACCACCGACGCGCCGATGGGCGACGGACGGCGCGAGGCGACGGCAGCCGACATCCGCCGCGCGCTCCGCCTCTACTGGGTCGCCGACGCCATCCTGATCGCCCTCGCCGGCGCCGTGTCGGTCCTCATCTGGCTTCGCTGAGCATGGCGTCGAGGTCGAGGTGCCTTTCGATATGCCCGGCAAGGGCATCGAGCGTCCGCTCCACCCCGTCCTCGTAGTCGAGCGCGGAAGCCTCGGCCCCCAGCCTTTCCAGCCATGCGCTGCGCTGTGCATCCTCGGCAAAGAAGCCATGGACATAGGTGCCGGCGATCCGGCCGTCGGCGGACACCGCGCCTTCCGCGGAGCCGTCCTGGAGCGTCGCGAAGGGACGTCGGCAATCCGGCCCCGTCGTAGCGCCCATATGCATTTCGTACCCGCGGAAACCGATGCCGTCCGACGTCCTGCCCGACACCGAGACGAGACGCTTTTCGCCGGTCAATGTCGTTTCGACCTCCAGAAGGCCCAACCCTTCCGCTTCCCCGGCGGGCCCTTCGGTGCCGTCGGGATCGGCAAGCCGCCTCCCCAGCATCTGATAGCCGCCGCAGAGGCCGAGCACGCGCCCGCCGCGCCGGACATGGGCGGCAAGGTCGATGTCGAAGCCGGCGGCGCGGAAAGCCGCGAGATCGGCAATCGTCGCCTTCGATCCCGGCAGCAGCACGAGAGCCGCGTCGCCCGGCAGCGCCGAGCCCGGCCAGACGCGTACCATCTCCACCTCCGGCTCCGCCTCCAGCGGGTCGAGATCGTCGAAATTAGCGATATGCGGCAGGATGGGCACGGCGATCCGGATGCGCTCCGTTCCGCGTCCGGCCGGGGTTTCCCGCGACAGGCCGAGAGCATCCTCGGCCGGCAGCTTCCGCGCTTCCTGAAAGAACGGCAGGAGGCCGAGTGCAGTCCACCCGGTCCGTTCCGCGATCTCCGCCATTCCCGCCTCGAAAAGCGCCGGATCGCCGCGGAAACGGTTGACGATAAAACCCTTGATCATCGCGGCATCGGCCGGATCGATCACATGGCGCGTGCCGACGAGGCTAGCGATCACGCCGCCCCGGTCGATGTCGCCGATCAGCACGACCGGGACGCCGGCGGCACGGGCAAAGCCCATATTCGCGATGTCGCTGGCGCGCAGGTTGATCTCCGACGCGCTTCCCGCACCTTCCACCAGCACGAGATCCGCTTCCTCGCGCAGCCGTCCGAAGCTGTCGAGCACATAGGGCATCAGGTCCGGCTTGACGCCCTGATACTCGGCGGCCTTCGCCGTTCCGAATACCTTGCCCCGCACCACGATCTGCGCGCCGGTCTCGCCCTGCGGCTTGAGCAGGACGGGGTTCATGTGGACGGTCGGCGCGACGCGGGCGGCCCGCGCCTGCAAGGCCTGCGCGCGGCCGATCTCGCCGCCGTCATGCGTGACCGCCGCATTGTTCGACATGTTCTGCGGCTTGAACGGCCTGACGTTCAGGCCCCGAGTGGCGAAGGCCCGCGCCAGCCCGGCCACGACGAGGGACTTGCCGACGTCCGAGCCGGTGCCCTGGAACATGAGCGCGCGGGCCGCCACGGTTCAGAACTCGATGCCCCGCTGCGCCTTCACGCCGGCGGCGAAATGATGCTTCACCGCCGCCATCTCGGTCACGAGGTCGGCAGCCTCGACCAGCGCCGGCTTGGCGTTGCGGCCGGTCACGACCACATGCAGGTCGCCGCGCCGCGCCTTCAGGGCGGCCACCACGGCATCGAGGTCCAGATAGTCGTAGCGGAGCGCGATGTTGAGCTCGTCCAGCACGACGAGGCTCATCTCCCGATCCGCCATCAGATCCTCGGCCTTCGCCCAGGCGCGCTCCGCCGCCGCCACGTCGCGCCCGCGGTCCTGCGTCTCCCAGGTGAACCCCTCGCCCATCGTGTGCCAGACGAGCAGGTCCCCGAAAGTTTTCAGTGCGTCCTTCTCGCCGGAATGCCATGCGCCCTTGATGAACTGCACGACGCCGACCTTGCGTCCGTAGCCCAGCATGCGCAGCGCCAGGCCGAAGGCGGCGGTGGATTTTCCCTTGCCCGGTCCGGTGTTGACGATCAAAAGACCTTTCTCGATCGTCTTGGAGGCGACCTCGGCGTCCTGCACCGCCTTGCGCCTGACCATCTTCGCCTTGTGCCGTTCGGCCTCGGTCTGCTCCGTGCTCATCTATTTCACCTTCATCGGCAGGCCGGCGACCATGAACACGACCTCGTCGGCAATGGCCGCGACGCGCTGATTGAGCCGGCCCTGCTCGTCGCGGAAGCGTCGCGCCAGCGCGTTGTCCGGCACGATGCCGAGGCCGACTTCGTTGGACACCACGAAGCACGGTCCGCGCCTGACAGACAGGGCATCGATCAGTTCCGCGACGCCGCGCTCCGGATCTCCGCCGTCGAGCATCCGGTTGGAGAGCCAGAGCGTCAGGCAGTCGATCAGCGCGGGTACGCCATCCGGTAAGGCCGCAACCGCGCCCGCAAGATCGAACGGTGCGTCCAGCGTCACCCAGCGGCCGTCGCGGCGCGCGCGATGTTCTGAGATGCGCAGGCGCATCTCGTCGTCATGGGCCTGCGCCGTGGCGATATAAGTCCAGGGCGACTGATGGCGCGATATCAGTTCCTCGGCGTGGCGGCTCTTGCCGGAGCGCGCCCCGCCGAGGACGAATGTCAGCCGGTGGTCAGGCAAAGCTGCGCCGGGCGTCTCCGGCCGGTTCGGCGAAGCGCGCCCGCACCGTCGCCACCGCCGCGCCCAGCACCACCCAGAACACCAGGTTGGTCAGCGTCGAGGCGACGATGAAGCTGTGATGCAGGTTCTCCGGGATCGGCGTGGAGTGATCGGCCGGCTGCGGCGCGCCGATGATGTGCGGCACCACAAGAATCGCGATGCCCAGCGCGGCGAGCGCCGGCGAGCGGCGCAGGAAGAGGAGATAGAGCGCGACGGCCGTCGCCGCCGCCGTGCCGATCCACCAGATCTGCCGTGACAGGAGGTCGGCCGCCGGCATGGCCGGCAGTTCGGGGTTGAGGCCGAGGCTCGGCGCCAGCGTGAAGACCGTGAAGCCGGCAAGGCCCCAGAACACGCCCTGCCGCCAGTCGCCCATGCCGCCGGCAAGCTCCGACGCGGCGACCAGCACGAGGCCGAAGCCGATCGCGCCGACGAGGTTGGCCAGCACGTTGTAGGCATTGCGCTCGAAGCCGTCCGCGGGCGACCAGCCCTCGTCGTCGTGCTCGTGCGCCGGTGCGGCAGCCTGCTCTCCCTCCGCCGTCGACATCGCCGCCTGATCATGATCATGCGCGGCTTCGGCGGCTGCCGGCGCGGCGGCCTCGGCATTCTCGTAGACTTCCGCCTGCAGGATCAGCGGATCGGTGGTGAAGGCCTGCATGACGGTCATGGCGAGGCCGGCGACAAGCCCGGCGATCGCCGCGATGAACACGACGTTCCTGAAATAGTTCATCGGATCATCCCCTCAGTGGCAGGGGAAGTTCATGGAGTGGCGATAGTCGTGACCGGCATTGTGGACGGCCTCCATATGGGAGAAGCCGACAAAGCCGACGACGAAAAGGCCGAGCAGCATGGCCATCGCCAGTTGCATGGTGCGCGACTGCGCCGAGGCGCCGCCGAGGATCGTTGTGGTGTTCATCCGAATATCCTTTCGCCCTCCACCCGAGGGCATGAGCCAGTTTGCGTCGACAGCAGGTCTCCTGGCTCGCGGTTCTGTCGCCGTCATCCGCCTTCCCGGACATCGTCCAGTGGCTTGTGGATACGGCTCGCCGCTTACAGTTGCGGGGGCAGCCGCGGCTTTGGAGCCCATGCTCCGCACCGCATTCCCTCTTGGTCCTCTCGGAACCGCCGACCGTCGATTCATAACCCAAATCACAGGCCCGGCAAACCTTATTTGCGCCGCGTTGACAGCGGGTCGCGACCCGCCCTAAATGCGGGCCGCGACGGTCTCCGCCCAAAAGGCGGAGCGAAGAGGGAATGCGGTGCGGAGCATGGGCTCCAAAGCCGCGGCTGTCCCCGCAACTGTGAGCGGCATGCTTGCGCCGAAAGCCACTGGGAAACCGGGAAGGCGGCGATCAAGCGCCAAGCCGCGAGCCAGGAGACCTGCCGTCGATTCCGAATTTGCCAATACCCGGCGGGAGATCCGGGCGAGGAGCGCGCGTGATGACCGATCTCGAACAGGACATGCGCGCCGCGCCCGGACAGCCGGAAGACCGCGTCGCCATCATCGTGTGCACCTCCTGCCGGGATGCCGCAGGCTCAGACGCACGGCCACGGCCGGGCGAGATCCTGGCCGAGAGGACCCGCGCCGCCGCGGCCGGCACGCCGGTCCGCGTCGAAAGCGTCGAGTGCCTCGGCAACTGCCGGCGCCGCCTCTCCGCGGCGATCGTCAAGCACGGCGCATGGAGCTACGTCTTCGGCGATCTCACCGTGGAAAGTGCGGCCGATCTCATCGAGGGCGCGACGCTTTTCGCCGGGACTGCGGATGCGATCCTGCCGTGGCGCGGCCGGCCCGCCGCCCTGAAGCAGGGGCTCGTCGCCCGCATTCCACCCGTTTTCTCCCAGTCAGAGGATTTTCGCGCATGACCGCCGTCGACCGCATTCCCTGCACCGTCATCACCGGCTTTCTCGGCGCCGGCAAGACGACGCTCATCCGCAACGTGCTGGAGAACAGCAGGGGCAAGCGGCTGGCACTCATCGTCAACGAGTTCGGCGATGTCGGCGTGGACGGGGAGATCCTGAGAAGCTGCGGCATAGAAAGTTGCCCAGAGGAGAACATCGTGGAGCTGGCGAACGGCTGCATCTGCTGCACCGTGGCCGACGACTTCGTGCCCGCCCTCGACCAGATCCTGGCCCGCGAGCCGAAGGTGGACCACATCCTCATCGAAACCTCCGGGCTGGCCCTGCCCAAGCCGCTGGTGCAGGCGTTCCAGTGGCCCGCGGTCCGGAGCCGCGTCACCGTGGACGGCGTGGTGGCCGTGGTGGACGGGCCGGCGCTCGCCGAGGGCCGCGTCGCCTCCGACATGGAGGCGCTTGCCGGGCAGCGCAGCGCCGACGCATCGATCGACCACGAGGATCCGGTCGAGGAGGTCTTCGAGGATCAGGTCGCCTGCGCGGATCTCGTCATTCTCTCCAAGAGTGATCTGCTGGACGACGGCGCCGCCGCAAGGGCGCGCAGCGTGGTCGACGAGCATGTGGGGCGCGCCGTCAAGGTCGTGTCGTCCGCCCATGGCAAGGTCGATCCTTCCGTCCTGCTTGGCCTCGGGCTCGCCGTCGAGGACGATATCGAGAACCGCAAGACCCACCATGACGACGAGCTGGACCACGAGCACGACGATTTCGACAGCTTCGTGCTCGAGCTGCCGGCGGTGAAGGACCCGGACGAGCTGGCAAAAAAGGTGACGCAGGCGGCCGAGGCCGCGAATGTGCTGCGGCTCAAGGGTTTCGTGGACGTCGAGGGCAAGCCGATGCGCCTTTTGGTCCAGGCGGTGGGCCCGCGCGTCTCGCACTATTACGACCGGCCGTGGCAGCCCGGAGAGCACCGCCGCTCGCGGCTCGTCGTGATCGGCCTGAAAGGCTTGGATCGCGGCGCGGTCGAGCGCATTCTAGAGGCATAGGAAGCCAAGGCTCCCGGACGCCATGCACATCCTCGCCACCACGACCGCCTCGCTCGACGATCTCGTCGAGCCCGTCGATCTGCGGCAGGAGCCCGCCGACATCGTCGCGCTGTCCTTCACGGACAGCGACCTCTCCGCCATTTCCGCCGCGTGGGCCGGCGATGCCACGCTCCCCTCGCTGCGGCTCGCTCCCTTGCGCGAACTGCGCCATCCCATGTCCGTCGATCTCTGGATCGACAGGACGGCGCGGCACGCCAAGGTGATCCTCGTGCGCATCCTCGGCGGCTACGACTGGTGGCGCTACGGCGCCGACCAGCTCGCCTCCACCTGCCGGGCGAACGGCATCGCGCTGGCGCTGCTGCCCGGCGAATGCCGCGAGACGGACGAGCGCCTTGCCGCCCTCTCAACGCTGCCGCGCGAGGAGATCGACGCGCTGCTCGCCTGCTTCCGCGAGGGCGGACCTGAGAACATGCGGCGGCTCGCCGCCCGGCTCGCCGCCCATGCCGGGGATACGCGTCCCGTCGAGCCGGCCGTGCCGCTTCCCAAGGCGGGTTTTTACTTACCCGGCCGTGGGGTCGTAACGCAGGAAGAGATGGCCGGGCGTTGCGCCCCGGCAAGCCCGGTCGTCCCGATTGTCTTCTATCGCTCGATGCTGCTCGCCGCCGACACGGCCCCCGTCGATACGCTCTGCGCAGCACTCGGCGAGCATGGTATCGCGGCGGTGCCCATCTTCGTCTCCAGCTTGAAGGAAATATCCGTTGCGCGGTTCGTCGAGGATGCCTACGCCGCCTTTCCTGTCTCTGCCCTGGTGGCGACGACGGCTTTTTCCGCCGGGGCCGACGACATCGGCCGGACGCTGTTCGACCGCATCGGCGTTCCCGTCTTCCAGGCCGTGATGGCGACGACGCGCCGCGCGGCCTGGGAGGGCGGCGACCGCGGCCTGACGCCCGCCGACCTCGCCATGCACGTGGTGCTGCCCGAGCTCGACGGCCGCATTCTGGCCGGCGCAATTTCCTTCAAGGCCGAGGACGATACCGCCGGCGCGGGCGGCTTCCGCAGGCAGGTCAACAGGCCGGAACCCGATCGCGTCGAGCAGGTCGCAGCCCGCATCGCCGCCCTGATCGCGCTCAAAAACATGCCTGTCGAAGACAGGCGGATCACGATCCTGATCCCCGATTACCCGAGCGCGCCCGGCCGCAGCGGCTATGCCGTGGGGCTGGACGTGTCGGGAAGCGTGCTGGCGATCATGCAAGACATGAGAGAATCCGGATATCATGTTGACGGCATTCCTGAAACATCGAAAGCCCTGATGGATAGGCTGGAGGCGGCCGCGCCGGCTCTTCCGGCTGGGCGATACGCCGCCGCCTTCCGCCGCCTTCCAGACGGGGCACGACGCCGCATCGAGGCAGCGTGGGGCGCGGCCGGTCGCGCCGGCCCCTTCGCGTTCCGGGCGGCGCATTTCGGCAATAGCACCGTCGCGCGCGCGCCCGATCGCGGGCGCTCCGAGGACCGCCGGGCCGACTACCACGATCCGGCCCTGCCGCCACGCCATGAACTGGTTGCCTTCGGCCTGTGGATGCGGGAACATCTCGGCTGCCACGCCATCGTCCATGTCGGTGCGCATGGCACGCTGGAATGGCTTCCCGGCAAGACGGTCGCCTTGAGCGAAAACTGCTTCCCGGAGATCGTCACGGGCGCTCTGCCCGTTGTCTATCCCTTCATCGTCAGCAATCCCGGCGAGGCCGCGCAGGCCAAGCGCCGCATCGCGGCGTTGACGCTGTCGCACCTGCCGCCCCCGCTTGCCGCGGCGGGGACGGACGACGCCCACACCGCGCTGGAGCGTCTCGTCGACGAATATGCGCAGGCGGACGGGCTTGACCGCCGCCGCCGCGACCGGCTGGCGAAGCTCATCGTGGAGACGGCCGAGCGTTCGGGCCTCGCCAGGGAGGCCGGCGTCGACGCGGCGGACGATCCGGATGCGGCGTTGGTGCGGATCGACGCATGGCTCTGCGACCTGAAGGATTTCGCCGTCAAGGACGGATTGCACATCTACGGGCGGGCCGCTCCCGGGGAAAGCGATCCGATGCGGCTGGAGAGCGCGCGGGCGGAAAGCGAAAGCCTGATCGCAGCGCTTGACGGGCGGCATGTCCCTGCCGGCCCTTCCGGAAGCCCGGCGCGCGGGCGCACCGACGTCTTGCCGACCGGGCGCAACATCTTCGCCGCCGATCCGCGCACCATGCCGACCCCGACCGCGTTCGATCTCGGAAAAGCCGCGGCCGGGGAAGTGGTGCGGCGCTATCTCCAGGACCATGGTGAATGGCCACGCTCGCTGGTCATCGACCTCTGGGGCAGCGCCTCGCTGCGCACCGGCGGCGAGGAGATCGCCCAGGGGCTGGCGCTGATGGGCTGCCGCCCGCAATGGGATTTTGCGACCGGCCGCGTCACCGGCATCGAGGTGCTGCCGCCAGCCGTGCTCGACCGGCCGCGCATCGATGTGACATGGCGCATATCCGGGCTTTTCCGCGACATGTTTCCCACCCAGATCGCGCTGATGGACGCGGCGGTGGCGGCCGTCGCGGCATCCGACGAGGCGGACGACGTCAATCCGCTCGCGGCCGCACGCCGTGTCGCGGAGGCGGAAGGGAAAAACGGCCGCCTCTCCCGGATTTTCGGAACGGCGCCCGGCACCTACGGCTCGGGCATAGAGAGCCTGCTCGCCGGCGGCGCATGGCAGAGCCGCGAAGAGCTTGGCCAGGCCTATCTCGGCGCGACCTCGCATGCCTTCGGCGGCGCGGACGGGGAAGGCGTCGAGACGGAGGGCGCGTTCGCCCGGCAGGTGGCGCAGGCGGACATGCTGGTGCATACCGGCGACGATCCCGGCAGGGACATTCTGGAAGGCTCGGCCGACGTCGCCTTCATCGGCGGCTTTTCGGCGGCGCTCGCCGCCCTGGGCGGCAAGGCGGATCTGGTCGCGCTGGACACGACCGATCCGGCTCGGCCCCGCGTCCGCTCGGTGGTGCAGGCGGTGGCGCGCACGGTGCGCGCCCGCGCGGTCAATCCCCGCTTCATCGCCGGACAGATGCGCCACGGACCGCGCGGCGCCTCCGAATTCGCCGAGACGGTCGATCGCCTGGTCGGTTTCGCCGAGACCACGGCGGCGATCCCCGGCGCGCTGATCGAGGCGGTCTACGGCGCCTATGTCGCCGACGCGGCGGTCCGCGCCTTCCTGCTGGACCAGAACCCGGCTGCCGCGCAATTCATCGCCGAGCGCTTCGCCGCGGCACGGCGGCGCGGCCTCTGGCATCCGCTCCGGAACTCGGTTGACGACGATCTCGCGGCGCTGATCGCGGAAGCGACCGCACGGCGCAGCGCTCCGCCGGCGCCGGCCGACAGGGAGCGTGCGGCATGAATGCCCCGCTGCGCCGCAACGCCTGCCCGTCGCTGGCCGCGCCGATGCCGACCGGCGACGGCCTGCTGGCGCGCCTCAGCTTCGTCTCGGGCGGCCTTTCGCCGGACAACCTCGCGCTGGTCGCGGCGCTGGCGGAACGGCACGGCAACGGCCTTCTGGAGGTAACGCGCCGCGGCAGCCTCCAGATCAGGGGGCTGACTGCGGCGAGCGCGGAGCGGCTTTCCGCCGATGTGGCGGCGGCCGGCCTCGATATCCGTACCGGGACCGCCATCGACGCAAGCGCGCTTTCGGGACTCGATCCGGCCTGCGCGGGCGATCCGCGCCGGCTTGCGGAACGGCTTGGCGCCGCTCTCGACAGGCAGGGCCTTTCGCTCCGCCTCGCCCCGAAGGTTTCCGTGGTCATCGACGGCGGCGGTTGCCTGACGATGGACGAGGTGCTTGCCGATATCCGCCTTGTCGCCAGCGCGAATGGCTGGACAGTCGAGGTGGCGCGTTGCGACGGCCAGTCTTCCGCCGGACGGGTCTTGGACGAGGCCGAAGCGCTCGGCCGCGCGGTGGCTCTGCTGCGAGCCATCGCCGGGCTGGGGCGCACGGCACGCGCCAAAAATCTGCCCGATGCCTGCGTGTCGGCCGTTCTCGGCAACTTTTCGCGAAACCGGCGGCCCCGCGCAGCGGGCCAGCCGCTCGATACCTTCGAACTGCGGGGCGGCCGCTCGGGCGTCGGCATCGCCCTTCCGTTCGGCATGGCCCCGTCGTCCTCGCTGAGTGCCCTGGCCTCGGCGGCGCGGGATGAAGGGATCGAGGAATTCCGTTTCGCTCCCGGCAATGCCCTGATCGCCATCTGCCGCGGCTCCAACGGAGCCCGAAAGATCCGGGACGCGGCCGAACGGCTCGGCTTCGTGACGGATGCGGGCGATCCGCGCCGCAGGATCGCGGTCTGCGCCGGCGCGCCGGCCTGCGCTTCCGGCCATGTCGACGCGAGAGAGGTGGCGGCCAAGCTCGCCGCCGGCGATGCCGTGAAAAACCTCGCGGGCCGGCTGCACGTCTCCGGCTGCGCGAAGAAATGCGCCGAGCCGTCCCTATTCGCCTATGCGCTGGTCGGCAGGCGCGACGGAGCGGGCATCGAGGATGCAGGCGGCAGGGAAATCGGATTCGTCACCGGGGAAGACGCGGCTGCCGGTTTCGAGCGCTTTCTGCTGGCGCGCGGCGTGGATGCCGATGAGGGCGGCCGGGCGCGGCTGGAAAACGGAACATGACCGCACAGCACTATATCAAGGACGGCAACGCGATCTATGAGCGCTCCTTCGCCATCATCCGCGCGGAAGCCGACCTGTCGCGCTTCTCGGAGGCCGAGGCGGATATCGCCGTGCGCATGGTCCACGCCTGCGGCGTGGTCGAGGCGGCAACGCACTTCGTCTTCTCCCCCGACTTCGCGCAGGCCGGGCGGGCCGCGCTGGCCGCCGGCGCACCGATCTTCTGTGACGCCGAGATGGTCGCGCACGGCGTGACGCGCGCGCGCCTTCCCGCCGGCAACGACGTGATCTGCACCTTGCGGGACCCGCGCACGCCGGGGCTCGCCGAACGGCTCGGCAACACGCGCTCCGCCGCCGCGCTGGAACTTTGGCGCGACAGGCTGGGCGGCGCCGTGGTGGCGATCGGCAATGCGCCGACCGCGCTGTTCCACCTGCTCGACATGATCGACCGGGGCGCGCCGAAACCGGCGGTCATCATCGGCATGCCGGTCGGCTTCGTCGGGGCAGCGGAATCGAAGGAGGCGCTGGCCGAAAACCCGCGCGGCATCCCCTTCGCCGTCGTGCGCGGCCGCATGGGCGGCAGCGCCATCACGGCGGCGGCCGTCAATGCGCTCGCGAAGGCCGGCATCTGATGGGTGGAACGCAGCCTTCCGGCCGGCTGATCGGCGTCGGCACCGGGCCGGGCGACCCGGAACTGCTGACCTTGAAGGCGGTGCGCGCGCTCGGCGAGGCCGACGTGCTCGCCTATTTCGCCAAGCGCGGCAATCCGGGCAACGCCCGCCGCATCGTCGCCGCGCATATACGCGACTGCATGGTCGAATTGCCGCTGCACTATCCGGTGACGACCGAGATCGACAAGCGCGAGCACGGCTATGTCACCGCGATCGAGGCTTTTTACGAGGAATCCGCCCAGGCGGTCGCCGTGCACCTGGAGGCGGGCCGCACCGTTGCCGTGCTGAGCGAAGGCGACCCGCTCTTCTATGGATCCTACATGCACCTGCATGTCCGGCTGTCGCGTCGGTTCCCAACCGAGGTGATTGCGGGCGTCACTGCCATGTCCGGCTGCTGGTCCGAGGTCGGCCTGCCCCTCGTCCAGGGCGACGAGGCGCTGTCCGTCCTGCCCGGCACCATGGACGAGGCGGAATTGCTGCGCCGCATCGGCGGCTGCGAGGCGGCCGTCATCATGAAGGTCGGGCGCAACCTGCCGAAGATCCGCAGGGTGCTGGGGGCGGCCGGAAAGCTGGAGCGCGCCGTCTATGTCGAGCGCGGCACCACGGCGGATGCCTCCTTCACGCGCCTCGCCGACAAGGCGGACGACGCGGCGCCCTATTTCTCCCTCGTGCTGGTGCCCGGCTGGGAGGGGCGGCCATGACCGCCGGCAGCCTCACCGTCATCGGCCTCGGCCCCGGCGACGCGGCCCAGATAACGCCGGAGGCGACGGCGGCCATTGCCGCCGCCACGGATTTCTACGGCTATGCGCCCTATCTCGACCGGCTCTCCCTGCGCCCGGATCAAAGGACGCACGCCTCCGACAACCGCGAGGAGATCGACCGCTCCCGCGCCGCACTCGAAGCGGCTGCCGGCGGCGCGCAGGTCGCCGTCGTCTCCGGCGGCGATCCCGGCGTGTTCGCCATGGCCGCCGCCGTCTGCGAGGCGATCGAGGCCGGACCGGAGAGCTGGCGGCGGATCGACGTCAGGACGGTGCCCGGCATCACCGCCATGCTGGCCGTCGCCGCGCGCGTCGGCGCGCCGCTCGGTCACGATTTCTGCGCGATCTCGCTTTCCGACAACCTCAAGCCGTGGGAGACCGTCGCGCGACGGCTGAAGGCCGCCGCGGACGCCGGCTTCGTCATCGCGCTCTACAATCCGATCAGCCGCGCCCGTCCCTGGCAGCTCGGCAAGGCGTTCGAGATGCTGCGGGAGGTGCTGCCCGGCGACACGCCGGTCGTGTTCGGCCGCGCCGCCTTCCGGCCCGACGAGCGGATCGGGGTGACGGCTCTTGCCGCCGCCGATCCGGCGGGGGCGGACATGGCGACCTGCATCATCGTCGGTTCGTCCGAGACCCGGATCGTCGAGCGTCCGGACCGCGCCCCGCTGGTCTATTCGCCGCGCCGTGCCATGGGTGGCAGGAGATGAGCGACCTTTTCGACGGCTTCTTCCACCGTCGTCACCGCATCGCCCGAAACCGGCGGGCGGGCGACCATCACGACCGGCAGGCCGAGGCCGCGCGCAGTGGCGATCTTGCCATGGGCCGCCTCGCCGCCGCTGTTCTTGGACAGGATCACCTCGATGCCGAGGCTTTCCAGCAGCGCGCGCTCGCGCTGAACGTCGAACGGCCCGCGATCGAGGATGTAGCGTGCATCCGGCAAGGCGAGCGGCGGCTCCACCGGATCGACGCTGCGGATGACATAGGCATGATGCGGCGCGGCTTCGAGCGGCCTCAGTTCCTGCCGCCCGAGCGTCACGAAGACCCTGCGAGGCGTGGCTCCAAGCGCCGCCACGGCCTCCGCAACGCTGCCGACCTCGGTCCAGTCGTCGCCTTCCTGCCGCCGCCATGCGGGGCGACGCAGCGTCAGCAAAGACACGGCGGCGCGCCTCGCCGCCTCGGCGGCGTTGGCCGAGATGCGCGCCGCGAACGGATGCGTCGCATCGACCAGCAGATCGATCCTCTCGCGGCGAAGGTAGTCCGCAAGTCCCGCTGCGCCGCCGAACCCGCCGGTACGCGTCGGGACAGGCTGGGCCACGGGATTCAGCGTGCGGCCGGCCAGCGACAGCGTGATGTCCAGGTCGGCGCGCGCAGCGAGCCGCTGCGCCAGCAGGCGCGCCTCCATCGTTCCGCCCAGGATCAGCAGCCGGTGAGTCATCATGCTTTCTAGGGCTGCCGGCGAAGCCGCTTCAACGACAAAATGGCTGTCGGTGGTCGGCATCGGCGAGGAT
>JAFKJW010000204.1 GCA_017305925.1 Hyphomicrobiales bacterium
GATGACCGGCAGGCCAGAGGGGGGTGAGCGCCACGGTATTGATTAAGCCGGACCTCTTTCCGCCGCTTTCAGCTCCAGCCGGCGCCTGTGCAGGATCGGCTCGGTGTAGCCGTTGGGCTGCTTGCGGCCGAGGAAGACGAGGTCGCGGGCGGCGAGGAAGGCGACGGAGCGCTCGAAATTCGGGCCCATCGGCCGATAGAGCGGATCGCCGGCATTCTGCTCGTCGACCACCGCCGCCATGCGCTTCAGCGTCTCCATCACCTGCTCGTGCGTGCAGACGTCGTGATGCAGCCAGTTGGCGATATGCTGGGAGGATATGCGCAGCGTCGCGCGGTCCTCCATCAGGCCGACATCGTTGATGTCGGGCACCTTGGAGCAGCCGACCCCCTGGTCGACCCAGCGCACCACATAGCCGAGGATGCCCTGGCAGTTGTTGTCGAGCTCCTTCTGGATGTCCTCGGGCGTCCAGTTGGGGCGCTGGGCGACGGGGATGGACAGGATGTCGTCCAGCCTGGCGCGCGGCCGCGTCTTCAGGCTCTCCTGCACCGCATGGACGTCGACGCGGTGATAATGCGTGGCATGCAGCGTGGCGGCCGTCGGCGAGGGAACCCAGGCCGTGTTGGCTCCCGCCTTCGGATGGGCGATCTTCTGCTCCAACATCGCCGCCATCAGGTCGGGCATCGCCCACATGCCCTTGCCGATCTGGGCGCGGCCCTCCAGCCCGCAGGCGAGCCCGATATCGACGTTCCGGTTCTCGTAGGCGCCGATCCAGGCGGCCTGCTTCATGTCGCCCTTGCGGATCATCGGGCCGGCTTCCATCGAAGTATGGATCTCGTCGCCGGTGCGGTCAAGGAAGCCCGTGTTGATGAAGACGACGCGTTCCTTCGCGGCGCGGATGCACTCCTTGAGGTTCACCGTGGTGCGGCGCTCCTCGTCCATGATGCCCATCTTCAGCGTGTTGGCGGGCATGCCGAGCGCGATCTCCACGCGGCGGAAGAGATCGACGGCAAAGGCCACTTCCTCGGGACCGTGCATCTTCGGCTTGACGATGTAGACCGAGCCCGCCGGCGAATTGGCGCGGCGACCGTTCGGCCCGACGTCGTGAAGCGCGATCGCCGCCGTGATCATGGCGTCCATGATGCCTTCCGGCACTTCGTTGCCGTCGCGGTCGAGCACCGCCGGATTGGTCATCAGGTGCCCGACATTGCGCACCAGCATCAGCGAGCGGGCACGCAAGCTGAAGGCCGATCCATCCGGCGCGGTATAGTCCATGTCCGGGTTGAGCGCGCGGGTGATGGTCTTGCCGGCCTTTTCGACCTCCTCCGTGAGGTCGCCCTTCATCAGGCCGAGCCAGTTGCGGTAGACCACGACCTTGTCCGCCGCATCGACCGCCGCGACCGAATCCTCGCAGTCCATGATCGTGGTAAGCGCCGATTCCAGCCGCACGTCGGCGATGTCGGCCAGATCCGACTTGCCGATCGGCGAGGTCGGGTCGATCACCACCTCGATATGGATGCCGTTGTTGACGAGCAGGAAGCGCGTCGGCTTCGCGGCGTCGCCGAGATATCCGGCGAACTTCTCCGGCTCCTTGAGCCCGGTCACGGTGTCGTCGACGCATGTGATGCGCAGCGCGCCCTTGTCCACGGCGAAACCGCGCACGTCGCTCCAGCTCGCGCCCCTCAGCGGCACGGCATCGTCGAGCAGCTTGCGGGCCCAGGCGATCACGCGCTCGCCACGCACCGGATTGTAGCGCTTGCCGCGCTCGCCGCCATTGGCCTCGGAGATCGCATCCGTGCCGTAGAGCGCGTCGTAGAGCGAGCCCCAGCGGGCGTTGGCGGCGTTCAGCGCATAGCGCGCGTTCATCACCGGCACGACGAGCTGCGGGCCGGCGACCGTGGCGATCTCCGGGTCGACATTGGCGGTGGAAACCGTGAAATCCGGCCCCTCCTCGACAAGGTAGCCGGTGCGCCGCAGGAAGGTCCTGTATTCATCGAGGTCGACCGGCGGGCGATGGCTGCGGTGCCATTTGTCGATCAGGCCCTGAAGCGCGTCGCGCCTGACCAGCAATTCGCGGTTCTTCGGCGCAAGGTCGTGCACGATGGAGGAGAAAGCGGCCCAGAAGGCGGAATTGCCGATCCCGAGGCCCGGCAGCGCCTCGTCCTTCATGAAGTCGTGCAATTCGGGCGCAATCCGCAGCCCGGCGATCTCGATACGGTCGGCCATGTCTTCCCTACCCTTTTGCGCCGCGGGGCATCGCACGGCGCAAAGGGCGGGTCAATCGCGCAAAAGATGAAGGTCCTTCGCCGATGCTCCCGCCGCAGGCGCGCGGCGGCGTCACACCGCAACGCGCGGCCGCCCCGACGCGACGGCCACGATCCCGGCCTCGACGAACATGCGCCGCCCGTCTACCACAGAGACGCGGAACTCCCTGGACACCGCGATCTCGACCTCGGCGGCGCCCGCCTCGGCGGCGCGGCGGGCGGCGAGCGCCCGCGCCTCGGCCTCCGCCGCGGCGACGGCCGGCTCCTCCTCCTCGAAGTCGCGCACGGCGCTGGCGCAGGAGAGGCGGAACAGCCCCTGCTCGGGCTGGCTGACCAGCGCCTCCACGGCGATGCGCACCTGGCCGACGACGGCGCCGAGCGCATTGGCGACGTCGGTGTCGGGCGGCACCACGCAGCGGTTGCCGACAAGCGGCGGCAACCCCTTGTAGTGGAGCGGCGCGGAGGCGCCCAGCCCGATCACCGGCCGATCGAGCGCCACGGCGAAGCGGACGACGCCCTGACGGGTATCGAGCGCATTCTGCACCAGCGCATTCGAAACGGTGGCCGCGCCGTCCATCCCGTCCTCGACGAAGGCCGTCTCCAGCACGTATTCGGCCGAGCGCCGCGTCACGGCCTCCAGGACGAGCGCGCAGAACGCCTCGGCGGACTCGGCGATCAACTGGCCGCGCCCGCCGCGCTTGCGGGCAAAGAGCTCGGCGCCGAGGCGGGCAGCCCCGGCCTCCCAGTTTGCCTGCAGGCCCAGCGCATGGGCGGCGTCCGAGGGCGTGAAGCCTGCTATGTGGACAAGCCAGCGCGCCACCAGCCTTTTCAGCGTGGCGTTCTGGGCGTTCGAGGCCAGAAGCGTGTCGAGCGGCCGGGGCGTCGCGTCTATCGTCTCGTAGAGCCGCGCCTCCGATCTCCCGAGCCCGGCGGCGAACCGCTCCGGTATGCCGGTGCGGAAGGCGAAGCGGCCGTCGAGGCGGCCGGCATTCGGCGCGCGCAACTGCCGCTCCAGCTCGCGCGTCACCGCCTGCCCGTGCTGGACGGCGGCGAGCGCCAGCGGCACCAGGCGGTGGGGGCCGAGCACCAGCCGCGGCTCGAGCGCGCCGTCCTGCAAGGCCACCTCCGAATCGCCGCCGAGACCGAAGGTGCGCATGGCCACAGCCTCCACCATGGTGCGAAAACCGCCGACAGTGGCACCTTCCGGATCGAGCCGCGGCCGGCCCTTCTCCAGCACGGCCACGTCGGTCGTGGTGCCGCCGATGTCGGAGACGACGGCGTCGTCCAGCCCGGTCATGTGACGGGCGCCGACGATGCTGGCCGCCGGACCCGACAGGATCGTCTCGATCGGCCGCTGGCGGGCAAAGGCGGCCGACACCAGCGCGCCGTCGCCGCGCACCACCATCAGCGGCGCGGCGACGCCGCGCTTCGCCAGGAAGCCCTCCGTCGCCGCCACGAGGCGGTCGATCATCGAGATCAGCCGCGCGTTGAGGAGCGTGGTGAGCGCACGACGCGGCCCGCCGAGCTTTGCCGACAGCTCGTGGCTCGCCGTCACCGGCAGATCGGTTCGCTGGCGGATCAGGTCGCGCGCGGCGATCTCGTGGACCGGATTGCGGGTGGCGAAATAGGCGCAGACCGCGAAGCCCGAGACGCCGCCGGCCAGTTCCGGCAACGCCGCTTCCAGCGCCGCGAGGTCGAGGTCGACGGCATTGCCGTGCGTGTCGTGGCCACCTGGGCAGAACACGACCGGGTCGGAACCCAGCGCCGTCTTCAGGCCGTCGCGCGCCAGATCCTGCTCGCCGAAGCCGATCATCACGAGACAGACGCGCCCGCCCTGCCCTTCGACGAGCGCGTTGGTGGCGAGCGTGGTGGACATGGAGACGAGCTTGATCGCGCCGGGATCGGCGGCTGCCTTCTCCATCACGGCATCGACCGCGCCGGCGATGCCGACCGCAAGATCGTGGCGCGTGGTGAGGGCCTTGGCCTTGGCGACCACGGTGCCGCTGCCCGCCGGCAAGTCGGACCACAGCACGGCGTCCGTGTAGGTGCCGCCGGTGTCGATGCCCAGGAAGAGGCTGGAAGGGTCGGCGGCGGTCATGGAGGGAGCGGTATCGGGAGGGAAAGCGGACACGATGCGTCGGCTCTAGCCGATCGGCGGCGGCGGCGAAAGGTGCAGGAGCACAATGTCGTTCCGGCCAGATCGGGCTCCACGCCGGCTCAGATCATTTCAAGCGGCCGCTTCGAGCGGGGCGCCGGGAACAGGCGGTCGATCTCCGCCAGATCCTCCGGCGCCAGCACGAGGTCGAGGGCCGCCCGGTTCTGACGCACATGCTCGGCGCGCGTCGCCTTGGGGATGGCGATCACGCCGGCCTGCCCGAGAAGCCAGGCGAGCGCGACCTGCCCGGCCGTGACGCCATGCCGGGCGGCGATGGCGGCGAGCCGCCGGTCCCCGGCAAGCGCTCCCTGCTCGACCGGCGAATAGGCCATGACGGGCAGGCCGTGCGCGCGGGCCTGCGGCAGGAGGTCGTACTCGATGCCCCGCCGCGCCAGATTGTAGAGCACCTGGTTGGCTTGGACCGCCTCGCCGTGCGGCACGGCCGCGAGCTCCTGCATGTCGTCCACGTCGAAATTGGAGACGCCCCAGTGGCGGATCTTACCGGCCGCCTTCAGCGCCTCGAAAGCCGCCACCGTGTCGGCGAGCGGATGGCCGCCGCGCCAGTGCAGCAGGTAGAGGTCGATCGTTTCGACGCCCATGCGCCTCAGGCTGCGCTCGCACGCCGCCTCCGTGCCGCGGCGCGAGGCGTTGGACGGCAGCACCTTCGAGACGAGGAAGACCTTTTCGCGGCGCCCGGCGATCGCTTCGGCGACAACCTCCTCGGCGCCGCCGGAGGCGTACATTTCCGCCGTATCCAGCAGGGTCATCCCCAGATCGATGCCGAGCCTGAGGGCGTCCGCCTCCTGTCCCGCCAGGCGCCGGTCCTCGCCCATGTTCCATGTGCCCTGGCCGAGCACGGGGACGGCCTCGCCGCAGGGCAACGTCGTGAAGATCAAGGGCTCCTCCTACACATCACAAGTTTCCGTTTACCATGATGGCGCCGGAAGGCGGCCAATGCAAGAACATGCCATAAACCGCTCTGGTGTTTACTATCTTGTAACTTTCATGTGTCCGCCAGCTTCCGCAGCGGCCGCCGGCGTGTCAGATTATATTACCAAGTTGTTAAAATTTAATGCTTTTAGCGGCACAGGCGAGGACAGCATGAACTTCGGCGACCTGATCGGGCTCGGCAAGAAGAACGAACGAAGCTACGCGGAAATACAGGACGATGTCGCGCATGCTCTCGAAGAGGGCATGGTTGAGCTTTCGGAATCCGATTTCGACCTGGGCGAACGGCCGCAGGCCGAAGCGTCCGCCGACGAACCCGCCGAGGCCGGGGAGAGCCGGGACGCGGAGGGAACGGACGCGGCGCCCGGCGAGCCCCTCTCCAGGCTGACCACTCACACCCGCAACAGGCTGGCCGCGCTCGACACGTTCGAACGCTTCTTCGGCAGCGCGGGCGAGCATCTCCAGCAGATCGCCGCCCGCATGACGGAGGTGAAGACGCTGCACGGCTCGATCGGCGAGGTCATCACCATCCTCCACAGCGAGATCCATCGCGGCAACGATCTGGAACTGGCGAACCAGGCGATGCTCGCCGAGCATCGCAAGCTGTGGGAGCAATTCCAGGAATCGAGCCGCCAGCACCAGGACCGCGAAACGCTGCTGGAGCGCCTCCAGCAGCGCGAGACCATGCTCATGCAGGACAACGAATCCCTGCGCTCGACGCTTTCCACCGCCAAGCTGGAGCTGGTCGAGGCGACGAATACAGCCACGAAGAACGAGACCGAGCTGGAGGAGCTTCGCAAGATCGCCGCGGCGCGGGCGGCGGAGATCGAGCGGCGCGTCCGCGAGAACGACAGCCTGCGCGACAAGAACATCGCGCTGTCGATCGAGCTCGACAAGGCGCAGAAGCGCGAGGCCGAGCTGGGGCACAGGCTGGACGAGATCACCAAGATCCACGACAACGAGGCACAGCGCAACGCCGACCTTCTGAACGCGCTCGCAAAGAGCGAAAAGGAGGCACTCAAGCTGCAATCGGCGCTCGATACCGCCAGGCTCAAGCATTCGGAGACCAAGGAAAACCTGCGCGTTCTGGAATCCGAGCGCGAGGCGGAGACCAACCGCAGCCGCGCCGAAGCCAAGGGGCTGCGCGCCGAGATCCAGGCCCTGCAGGGACGCCTGCAGGCCGCCGCCGACCAGCATGCGGCCATGACCGGCGAGGTCGCGGAGATCAAGACGCGGCTGAGCGACGCGGAGGCCGAGAAGCACGTGACCCACGAGCGGCTGGCGGCGCTCGTCAAGGAAAGCGAAACGGACAAGAAGAAGCTGACGGCAGCCGCGGCCACGATCTCGGAAATGACGCTGCGCCAAGCCTCCGAGCAGATCCAGCTCGACGTCCGCATCCAGGAGTGCGAGGATCTGAAAGCCGAGATCGCCGAGCTCAACGCGCAGATCAAGGAACTCCTGCCCTACGAGCGGCTGCACCGCGTGACCCAGGCGCGCCAGAACGCCGGCAGCGTGGTGGACTTCGCCACCGTGACCGCGGCGGCGGCGACCAAGCGCAACCGCCGTCCCCATCATCACCACGACGACAAGCGCGGCTGACTTGACGAGGCGGGCTTGGCGCGGCTGACGGCCGCGCTGAGCCGGATCGCCACAGGCGCTCCACCGGCAAGCAGCAGCAAACCGTCCGATATCGGAATCGAGCGGTTCGCTTTTGCTCTCGCGCCGCCCTTGCCGAAAACCGGCATCCACTTTTAGACGCGATGTTTCAGGCGGCCCGGGCCAGCCGCTCCCCGCCGAGGCGATAGGACAGCGCCTCGGCAAGATGCAGGCGCCCCACCCTCTCCGCTGCGTCAAGATCGGCCAGCGTGCGCGCCACCTTCAGCACCCGATGATAGGCGCGGGCCGAGATGCCGAACCGTTCGCCGGCGTCGCACAGCAGCGCCAGACCTCCCGCATCGAGAGCGGCGATCTCCTCCACCAGAGCCGCCGGACACTGCGCATTGGTCGATGCGGAGATCCCCAGCAGGGCGAAGCGTTCCCGCTGGATCTCTCTGGCGCGCGCCACGCGCTCCGCCACCGCGGCGCTCGGCTCGGCCTTCGCCGGGCGGATCAGGTCGCCCGCCGAAACGGCCGGCACGTCGATCCTGAGATCGATGCGGTCGAGCATCGGGCCAGAGACGCGCGCCTGGTATTCGGTGCGGCAGCGGTCGCCGCGCGCGCAGCGGAAGCCGGGCTCGCCCGCCATGCCGCAGCGGCAAGGATTCATCGCCGCCACGAGCTGGAAGCGGGCCGGATAGGCGACGCGGCCGTTGGCGCGCGCGATCACGCACTCGCTCGTTTCCAGCGGCTGGCGCAGCGCGTCGATCACCTGCGGCTGGAATTCCGGCAGCTCGTCCAGGAAGAGAACGCCGTGATGGGCGAGCGAGGCCTCGCCCGGACGCACCCGCAGCCCGCCGCCGACGATCGCCGCCATCGAGGCCGAATGATGCGGGGCGCGGAACGGCCGCCGGTCGGTCAGCCGGCCCTCCGCCAGCTCGCCCGCCATCGAGGCGATCATCGACACGTCGAGCAGCTCGCGCGCCTGGAGCGGCGGCAGGATGGAGGGCAGGCGCTGTGCCAGCATCGACTTGCCGGCGCCCGGCGGACCGGTCATCAGCAAGTCATGCTACATTAATCGCCAGTGATTACAGGAAATTAAGCCCGACCGGATAGAGATCGAGAGCCATGCCTAAAGCCTATTCCTACGTTCGATTTTCCAGCCCCGAGCAGGCGCGGGGTGACTCCCTCCGGCGGCAGACCGCAAAGGCCGAGGAGTGGTGTGCCAAGCGTGGAATCGTGTTGGACGACACCCTCCGCGACCTAGGCATTTCCGCATATCGTGGAGCGAACCGCGATGTCGGCGCACTCCGGTCTTTCCTTGAGGAGGTCGAGCGCGGCAAGGTCGAGTCTGGTTCTTTCCTGATAGTCGAAAGCCTAGACCGCCTGTCGCGCGAAGCGGTGCTTGATGCCGCCGCGCGCCTGTTCGACCTCATCCGGGCTGGCGTTGTCGTCGTCACCTTGAGCGACGGGCAGGAGTATTCCGCCGACCGTCTCCGGAACGACTGGACACCGCTAATCGTGTCCATCGCCATCATGGCCCGCGCGCATGAGGAAAGCCGCGTCAAGGGCGAGCGTGTCGGCGAGGCTTGGGCAAAGAAGCGCGAGCGCGCCCGCGCCGGGACCCACCTGATGACCCGCCGCACTCCGGAATGGATCGCGATCGAGGACGGGAAATTCGTGCTGCGCGAAGACCGCGTCGACATCGTGCGCCGCGTCTTCCAAATGACGATTGAGGGACATGGACGCCGCACCATCGTCAGCCGTCTGAATCAGGAGGGAGTCCCGACCTTCCGCGCCGACGAAAACCGAAAGGTGAAGCCGACAGGCTGGCAGACTTCGAGCGTTGCGAAGATTCTCAATAGCCGCGCAACCTTCGGCGAGTTCCAGCCGGGCACGGGATCAACGAAGTATCGCACCCACAAGCCGGACGGCCCGCCTGTCAAAGACTATTATCCCGCCGTCATTGACGAGAAGAAATTTGACGAAGCGCAGGGAGTTATCGCCTCCCGCCGTTCCGAGCGCGACGAGAATGGCGTTGTCATCCGGCGCGGCAAGGGCGGCCGGCGAGGCTATGGCCTCGCGCACCTGCTCATAGGCCTTGGTCGCTGCGACCGCTGCCATGGGCCTATGCACATCATCAACAAGGGGAAGCCCCCGAAGGGTGCCCTCTATTTCGAGTGTTCGACAGCCCGCCGAAAAGCTGGTTGCGACAACGCCAACCGCTGGCGCGTGGATGACATCGAGCGGCGGTTACTCAAACACCTGTCGTATATCGATGCCGATGCGGTGCTTGAAGGTGCCGCTCCCTCCGGCGATGCCCAGCGCGTTGCAGGACTCCGCGCTCGCCTTGCCGATGCCGAGCGGCAGCGCGATGCCATCCTGCGAGTCGTAGCCACTGGCGACGAGGCTGCCGTTGCGATGTTCGACAGGCTCGCCGGCGAGGTCAAGGAAGCCGCCGCCGAGCTTGCCAAGGCGGAAGCCGTCCTAGCGCGAGCCGTAGCCGACCCCGGCTTGAAAGCCCGATTGGCCGAGGCCGTGGACCTGAACCGCGCCATGGGCGAGGCCGAAGGCGAGGAACGCACCGCTATCCGGACACGCCTCGCCGAGCAGCTTCGGCAGCTTGTCGAAGCGGTCAATTTTCATCCTGAAATTGGCGTCTCTGCCAAGTTGAACCCACGCCCCGATGTCCCAGCCGATCGGGTCCCCTACACCTACGGGTATGGCGGGCGCTGGACTCTCGCGCTTGACTGGGATTCGGAACCGCATGGCCCTGACCTCATGGAGGACATAGCCGAAGTGGCCGAGTCGTATTCGTCGAAGACCGTTCCTGCCTTCGCCCGCAAAGCCATCGAGAGTGGCGGCGGCGCTTCGTAGGCGCTGCCTTCCTCCCCTGCCATCCCCCTCCTGATTCCGGTCGTCCCCGCCCGTTCTGTTGCCTTCCTCTACGTCGGTCGGATCGTCCGCCTATGGCCAAGCGCAAGCGTCCTACGGAGCCAGCTAAACCCTCCTGAAACCTTCCGAATCCGGCTTCCAGAACGGCCGCAATCGGGCGGCCGACAGGAGGCCAGAATGGCAAAAACGAAGGAAGCAGCACCCGCCCCGAAGAACCACCCTTCGCACGGCGTCTACGTCGTGGAAGGCGAAGGCGAAAAGGCCTTCTGGACGAAGGTGGGGGCCGCCTGGGCTCATAGCGACAGCGAAGGCTTCAACGTCACCTTGACCGCCCTGCCGATTAACGGCCGGATCGTCATCCGCAGCCGTCGCGAGAAGGAGGCGGGGGAATGATCCCCCCGGTTCTCCTCTCCGAACTACTCGCCAACGGCAGCGCCACCGCCCGAGGTCGGGAACTGGATCACCGCCCCGTTGTTAAAATCTTCGACCCCAACGGGGCCTCGACGTGGCTCCTGACGGAAGTCTCGCCGGCGAACCCTAAAATCGCGTTCGGCCTCTGCGACACGGGCCAAGGATGCCCCGAACTCGGTTATGTCGATCTTTCAGAACTTGCCTATGTCCGGACGGCCATGGGCCTCCGCCTGGAGGTAGACCGACATTTCAGGGCGACCAAGCCCCTGTCGGAGTACGCCGCCGATGCCCGCAGGCGGGGCCGGATCGTCGCCTAGCGGCGATCCAACTCCCCCGCGAGTTATCTCAAATCGAGTTTTGCACCTATCGGTTCAAGGCTCGAATTCGTCACAGGAAAGCGTGACGCATTCCCTGCCTCTCCATAATTCGTCACGCATCCTTGTGACGAATCCCCTTGTCGCCTTCCTGATAATCCGTCACGCTGGATTGTGACGAGTTACAAGGAGGCCACGATGACCGACGAGCCGACCGGCCGACGCAAGCCAGGGCCGAAACCGAAGGGCGAAGCGACGATGACCGGGGCGGAGCGCCAACGCCGCTATCGGTTGCGTCAGAAGGTCGTGAAGACGGCGGACACTTACAAGGCGTCGACCGTCTTCAGTTATCTCGAATTGCGGGAACTTCGCATCCAAGTTTCGCTTTTCCGGGGTCACGTAATGAGCTTTCAAAAGGAAGTCGTAGCCCTGTCCCGCGCTTTCGAGGCCGGCGACATCGAGCGCGTCGAAAAAGGCCTAGCGGAAATGCGATTTTACGCCGAAACTATGTTCCCCTCCGACCTCAGATTCTTTCAGAGCGTCACCGAAAAACCATGACCTAAGACCCATGGCGACCTCGCCGAGGGCATCAGATGGGCTTCTAAGCGCGACAGATTCTTTCGTGAAGCTCGGAATCGACAGGATTCCGCCCCGCAGCACCCGCCCGCCGTTTTTCAAAATGGACCGCGCATCGGGGGCGAACAGTCCCGCGTTCCGGCTTCGCCGTCGCATACTAACGCTCCGTAGATCGCCCTGTTGAACCGAGTGCGCCGGCCGCGAATTTGCTCCGCCGTCCGTTCGGCTTTCGATCCTGCCGAGGACATCCAGACGGCTCCGCCTTATACGCTGAATCCATGTTTAGGGCGGGCAGAAAAGAAAAACCCGCCTCCATCGAGACGGGCTTTCCCCTTTACGGCCATCGCGTCCCCGCTGTTCCGTAGGTCAATGGTGCCGCTGGTTCATGCCTGGCACAAGGGCCTTTCCCCTTTTTTGTATCCTGGGGAAGCCAAGCCGAAGGCGCGGCGGGGCAAAGCCCCATGAGCCTTACCTACGCTGCCACGGCCTCGACCGCAGCAGGAAGAACCGCCTTCACCTTCCTCCGGCCCTTGGGCTGCTCCTGCCATTCGCGATAGAGGCGCAATGCCTTCCTCAAATCCGACCGTGTGCCGGTCGGCAGCGCCGCGAATGCCTCGACCGCATCCAGCGCCGCAAGCTCCCCCGCCAGGTCGGGGAAGGTCCGCCCACCTAGCAGGCGTCGCGCGCGGTTCACGCGGCTCTTGCCGTTCCGGACGGCCTGCCCGTTGAACCCTTTCGACCGCCGCAGCCATTGGCCGAAACGCCCTTGAATCTCCGGAATGGATTCACCCGCCTCGCGCGCCAGGATCGTCCTGCCGATAGCCTCCGCCAGCGGCGCGGGGACCGCGTTCGCAATCATCTGATCGACGTCGCGCACGGCCGCGCCCGACCAATCCCAGCCGATAGGGAAGCCTTGGATTCTGGAAACCTGCTCTTGCGTCAGGACCGCAGCCTTCGCCGGGTGCACCGAGTCCGCAGGGTGCGGGCGATCGAGGTGCGATTGCCGGGGCCGCTCCCGTGTTGTCCTCACCACCGCCGGCGCGGGCTCGTCTAGCGAGCGGACGCCGCGCCCGTCGTGGTAAGGCCGCGTGAAGAAGGCTCCGGCCTCGACCAACGCGGTATCGCCTGGGCGCGGCTGGTACGTCGCGGGCATCGGGCGCCGTGAGCTTCCGCGCATCGTCGGCGCGGGTTCGTCCACGCTCCACACTCCGCGCTTTCCGGGGTGCCGTGGATGGGCATAATAGCAGCCGCCAAGCGCCTCCCCGAACATCGCCCGCATAGGCATCTTTTCGGGGCTCCGTGCAGCCGCCAGCGCGGACTCGAGAAAGGCATCTGCCTCGCCGAGACGGCCGACGACAAACAGCCGCTTGCGGGTCTGGGGAACGCCGTAATAGGTGGCATTCAGTGTCGTTTCCGTCAGCCCATACCCGGCCTTGACGAGCATCGCGCGGGCATCCCGCCAGGCATCCGACCGCGCTGCCAAAGGAACGTTTTCCATCAGAAACCAGCGAGGCCTCACGATGCAGACCAGCATGGCGAAAGCCCGTGTCAGGCCCGCCCGCTCGCCTTCGATGCGCTCGCCGGCTGTCGAAAAATCCTGACAGGGCGGCCCACCGACGATCATGTCGGGGCGCTGCGCGACGATCTCCGGAGCGATCCTGAAAATGTCCTTGAGGTCTGCCACTCGGACGAATCCGCCAAGATTCTGCCGATAGACATCAACGGCGGCTTGCCAGGAATCATAGGCCGCGACGACCTCAAACCCGGCTCGTTTCAAACCGAGGCTCATGCCGCCCGCGCCTGCAAAAAGTTCGACTGCCCGCACCCTGAAACCCTCGTTACCCCGTGGCCCGAATCCCAGTTACAGAATGGGCGGTTGAAAAAGGGTAAGGGACAAGCCTGCCTTGCGGCATTTGAATCAAAGTCGCCTGTGGATATTTCCCTCCTGTTGACGGGCCTATTTCACAACCGGAGTCGGGAGGCCCCACGGAGCACGACAGCGTTTTGACCAGCGACTTTTCCGCCGCCTATGTCCATCTCGACCGCGCTTTTCACTACCTGAGTGGCGACGACGAAACGAGCAGCAGGGCGCGGGACGCCCTGGGGCTGCTCATGGACGCGGTGGCGACGGCAAAATACACGCGTCGGGACAAGGCCGAGGTCCTGCAATTTCCTCGACCGAGCGAACGCGCGCGCCGTTAACGGCTTTTTCACCATGTTGTTGGAGTGTGGTGAAGCGGGTGAGTTTCGAGTTCCGCTTGCGCCCGTCCCTCCGCCCAGAGACGGGCGCTTCGCTTTTGGGGGCGCTGTCGCACTCCCCCCCGGAAGCCTTGATTTTTCCGTGACCTCAGACCCACGGCGACCCAAGAATCGCGCTGTATGGGCAAATAACCGGGAGAAGAAATTCCTAAAATGGTCGAATCCGGCATCCGGAGGGCTTGGCGGATGTTCAGCGGTATGGCGGCCGATGCCTGCCTACCGATGGAAGAAGGGGTTGCGCTGGGCCTTCAGCTTTTCATGAAGGCGTCGCAGCCGGCGCAGATCGTCATCGGAGAGCATCAGCCCGCAGTCCAGGGTTTCCGCGGTTTCCTTGATAAACTGGCGGTCCCAATTGTAGAGCCTGCCCCGCCGCTCCATGCAGTATTTTGAAACTACGAGGAGTTCCGGAGGGATTCTCGATTCCGTTGTAGCTTGCATGACAGCCTCCATGATGGACATCATGAATCGTCGGCCGAGCCGTCGCGAAAATCAAACCGAGGACGGGCAAGGCTCTCCCGTCCTTCCTGTCGGAAGCCTCGTTTTTCCCTCGATTTTCGCCCTTGGACACCCCGTTTTTCATCAAGTCGGCGGCCCCGTGTCCCCATGTTCATGGGGCGCAGCCCCATAACTTGGGTCGGTTGGGTTATCTGAAAGTTCCCCTTCCGAATCCTCAAATTCTTCCGTCTCAAAAGCCTCCCCTGAATCGGCCCATGCCGATTCCGAAGTCGCGCCTTCCTCGTAAAGTTCTTCACAGGCCGCGCGAAGGTCTTCCCGCGCCTCGCGCCTCTCCGCCTCCGCCTGCATGGCCTCCCAATCCCTTTTCCGTTTCTCCTCGACCTTCGCGGCGGCCGTCTCCCTGTCCGTAATTTCCCACTCCTCGACCCTGAGCCGGATTTGGTCGAACGGAGAATCGGACGGGCGCACGATGACCCACCCGCCGACATCATCGACGGTCAGGATCATTTCCCCGCCCTCCAAGGCATCGGCCGCCGCTTTCCTTTCCCCCGCCGTGCCGGCGAGGACGACGACAGGGGCGGCTATGCCGACCGTCTCCCGCACCGTCTCGCCAAAGGCGTTTTCCCGCTCCTCGCGAAGCGGAACGGGCGGAAGGGGTAAATCCTCCTCCGGAGGCCAGTCGAGGGCATCGCGCAGCCATAGCCGTTCGGAGGCATGGAGGTCCCTGTCGGCCCACATCCCCATGGCAATGCAGGACTGATAGGCCGCCGTCGCGACCTCGCCGTTCAAGAGGTCTATCTCCCTCGCCAGTTCTTCGAGCCTGACCAGAATGGGGGCGGTCTTCTCCTCGACCGCCTTCAACGCTTCCAGTTCCCTGCGCAGCCCCTCCCGCGCGCCGTCAGGGCCGCGCTCGACGCCCTGACGGGGGCGCGAATGGCTGCCGCCCGTCAGCTTGTCCATGAGGCCTTGAGCCCGCAACATTTCCCGCACCGCGAGAGCCATGCGGGCATCGTCGGGAACCTCGCCCCGCTCCGCCGCTTTCCAGACCGAATCCCAGAGCTTGCCGGGCGACCGCTGCGAGTCCATGCCGATGAGGGTATGGAGACGGGCATCACGCTCGCTGGCCCAGACGGCATGACGCTCCAGGTCCGTCGCTGGTGCGTCGTCGGCGGGAATGCCGCAATCTGGCTCGTAGTCCTCGCCGTACCCCGTCGCGAGGCGCGAGGAATAGCGAGAGGCATACCGAACGATGGCCTCCGGCGTTTCCTCCTTGCCGCGCTTGTCCTTCGGTGGTGCGTACCTGGAGTCCGTGTCTCCGACGACGTACGCCGAGCAACCCCGGTCCGCGCGCTTCGTCTCCTCCTGCCGCTTCGCCACGGGCGTCGAGGAGAAGCGGTCCCAGAACCCGTCCGCGACCGCACGGGCCTCCGCCAGCGCCCGCGCGTCGGAAGCGGCGCGGATGGATTCCGCCTCCGCCACCGGCGCGTCCGGATCGAGGAGTGCCAGCGCCTCCGCCTCGCTCATATGACGGTCGTGGACGAACACCAGGACATGACGGTGAACCGTTCCGTCCTGTTGCGCCTGGGCATCCCAGAAGCCCCACGGCCTCAAACCGTTCTGCCGGAGAAGGCTGACCGTCTGGTGATAAAGCTCCTGCATCCGCTGCATGGCTTCGTCAGGGCCAAGCATGGGGTCCCATTTCTGGACCTCATGCCCCGCGTTCGTCGGGTTGCAATGGTATTTTCCTTCAAGCGTGAGCGTTATCCAGATCGCCTTGGCTCCGATCGCCCGCGCCCGCGCGAGGAGGACATCGTTGACCAGGCGCCGCTTTGCCGCTTCCCGCGCCATCTTCTTTTTATGCGCTTCCAACATGGGAATCTGGGCCTCGGGATCGTCCTTTTTCAGGATGACGAGCCGCGCCATGTTCTCCCGGCTGTCGCGCATCTCCGCCCGGTGGCAGGTGACGGAGTAATCGGAAACATAGAGCGGACGCCCATCGCGCTCGGGCCCGCCGACCGCGCCGACCGCCCCGCCGATGTAGGCCCGTGCCTTGCGCGCCTCCTTTCGCATTTCCCGCCGCCAGGTCTTCCCCTGTCGCCGTCTACGGTGTTCCGGCTCTGGATACGTCTCCGCCGGGTATTTCATCGCGTATGCCTTCGCCTTCCGCTCCGCCCGTTCCGTGATCTCGGCCGGGGTCAGGCCGATGGTATCCAGGACATCCCACCCGACCTTTGCCAGGATCGCCGCGCCGCGTTCCTTCCGCTTCATGATGTTCATGGCATCCACGTACGACGAGAACGCCGGCGGCAGCATCTTGAAGACCGCCAGGGCCTTCCGCGCTTCGTCCTCTCTTTCGTCCGGAGGCACCGCCCCCGCGCGGAAGTGGCGGGGGTCCGGCTTGTGCTGCGCCTCCTCCGCGTCCAGGTCCGCGAAGTCGGCGGCGCGGACCTCCTCCGGCGACATGCCGCCGGGCGCTGGCCTGGTCGCCTCCGCCGCCTCGAACTCGCCCGCCAGGTCCCGCGCGGCATCTTCCGCCGCCTTCCTCGCCGCCGTGGCCGCCGCGATCCAGTGGGGATGAGGATTCGCCGCCGCCTTCCGCGCCGCCGCGTCGGCTTCCTCCGCCCGCCGGCGGGCCACCTCAAATTTCTTGCGAAGCCGCTCCCGCGTCAGCCCGTCGCCGACACGCCCGAGGCGCGCGGCGTCGAGGCCCGAAAACCCCGTGAACTTCGGGTTTCCGTCAACATTTTTTGCTTTTGAGGTCGAAGAAGGCTGTCGGCTGGCTGGGGAATATCCCAGCCGGGGGCTCACCCGCTGTTGCGGGCGGTCTTTACACGTGCATGAGAGTGAATCATCATCATCTTCATCTTCGTGAAAACCCCCGGAGGCCTGCCAGCCTGTGATGGGGGTTTTTTGTTGCCTGAATGAAAATGCTCACCCGGTCGGCGGACTGGCACAACCCCCTTTCAAATCATTCCGCATCCGTAACGATTTCAGCCCCCGTTCCGGAACATCCGCGCTGGACACGAATCCCGGCCGTGCCTAGTGTCGCCCCTGCGTCGGGAGTCCCGGCGTGGGGCGTGGAAACCCCTGTGTGCACTTGGCTGCGTTTATCGCGGCCGTCGCCCCGCGAACGACGACAGGCAGCACCGCTAGGAATCCAGGAGTCCGGATTCGATTTCTTCCGCTCCGCGTGTCGCTTCCGTCGTATACCGCCACGCCCTTGTTTGACCGGAGCGGAGAGCCAGCCAGGGGCCGGGGCTAAAGCCCCTCAAGCAGAATTTTCCCCGCATTTCCGTGCCGGAAATACTCCTCGCGGCCGGGGCTAAAGCCCCTCCAAAATTCAGCTTGTCCCCTGCCTGTCTCCCCGCTTTTTTCCGGTCAAGGGCGCAGCGGCATACGACGGAAGGCAAGAACGGAGGGGGCTTCCCCTGTGCCTGACGGCGACAGGGAGTCAGGAAAAAAGGAAGGGGGGCGAACGGCTCCGCCGGAGGGCCCGGCCTTCGGCTGTCGTTTTCCCCCTCGACGCCCTCGAATCCTTCCGTCACCATTTTTGAATCCTTGCCGCCTGCCGGCCGCCAAGGACTCGCGCCCGGAATCCTTCCGGAGGCGCTGCCGAATCCTTGAATGAATCCTTGCGGTATCAGAAGTTGACAGATGTCAACTTGAAGTACATTTCTGTTATCAATCTAAATTGTTGACATCGACAAAATCATATTCCGTTAACCGTACCTATTTCACTCACGCTATATTGTTGACATGACTTCAAGATAGAAAACCATTCTCGTTTTCAGCCGAAAAAAGAAGATCTTTTTCTGCATTTCCCGCTTGGTTACTCTTGCGCCATTCGGAGGCGCGACCAATAATTAATACAGGCAAGGACGACGGGGCGGTTCCCGAAGTCGCCAGAACAGGAGCGAGAGACATGCGTAACTACAGGTTCGAGATCGACGGCCGGAACTTCGCGATCAGCGAAGGCCCCGACCTCACCATCAACGGCAGGGCCATGACGGAGTGGGAAGTCCGCGAAGACCACGGCGACCACTATTACCAGTTCGGCAACGCCTACCTGCCGCGCCGCGCGACGAAGGCGCAGATCGGCCAGCACATCGCCGAGAACTACGCAGCGGCCTAAGGGCCGCTCCCCCGCCGGATAGGCGGCTCTGGAATATATGAACAGTAGACCGCCGGACAGGCGGAAACCGACAGGAGCGAGAGACATGGAACAGGCAGTTTTGACGGCGATCGAGGAGGCAGCGGCGGCTAAGGGCGCCGAGATCGACACGGCCACGGATGACCACGTTTGCGTCGTTCAGCACGTCGTCCCCGGATACCCTTCCTATTCGGATTTCTGGAAGACGGGGCGCGGCTGGATTCATGCAGGCCGGGGCCGTGACGGCTCCTACACGGCAACGTGTGAACCGAGCTTCGCCCGCCGCACGGGCTACCGTCAGGCGCAGGCCTCCAGCCCTGAATCCCTGTCGGGCATGGGCGTCGATCTCTACCCGACCGCCGCGAAAGCGATCCTCTCTATCTCAGGCATCTATCGCGGGGACGAGGACGAAGCCGCCTAACCGGAACCGGGGCGCTTGCCCCGGCCTTCCCCCGAACCGCCGGCGACGACGGTTCCGGAGAGGGCCGAAAGCCCGAAGACAAGAGGGGGAACTGACATGTCGAACTTTTGGGAATCCTCGCCGCTCTGGCAACGCGCGCAGGAACTCGGTGCCGAACTCGACCGGGCGAAAAAGGCGCAAGAAGAGGCGGGGGCGCGGGTGCTTTATTACATCGAAATCAATGCCGACTCGCCGCACGGCAGCATGTGGCACGAGCGTCGGCAGGCCTATAAAGATGCTGCCGAGCGCCGTGATGAGGCATCAAGGGCTTGGAGATCCGCGCGCGAAGCTTTCGGTGCTTCGTCGGCTGGGCGGGCTTATCGTCGCTGGCTGGGACTCATCGAATCCGACCCCATCGCCCGCGCGTCCTCGCCGGCCGTCGAGGAGGTCGCTTGATGTCCGCAACCCTCGCCGACACCCGCAGCGCCTACCGCGCGGCCTCCGCCACGGCGGCCTATGAAGCCGACCGCCTGCTTACGCTCCTTGCCCGCTATGGCGGCCTGCCCGAGAGCGGGGCGGCCGTCATGGACGTCGTTCGTCGCCGTTGCCACGCATATGCCACGGCGATCGCCGAGCGCGACGAAGCCGCCCAGCGTCTCACCGAATATGAATCCGAACAGCAGGAGGAGTCCGCATGTCCAAGCCCGTAACCGGCACAGCCGCAAAAACCCGCCGCCCGCCTGGACGCCCTTGCCGTCTCGGATCTCCGGAAGCCGCTGCCGCAGACCGCGACCGACGCCGCCATGAGTATGCCGACCTCCGCGCCAAGCTGGCGATGCCGTCGAAAGACCTCGCCCAGCTTCTCGGCTTCACGGTCGGAACCGTGGAAGCCGCTCCGTACTGGTCCAGCGCCACCGGGGCGCCGACCGACAAGACTATCGCCATCATGCGCCGCGAACTCCTCCGGCGCACCCGCGAGCGGATCGAGGAGCTTCGGGCATGGCGCGAGATCGAATTGGCCGAGGCCGAGCGCGAGCTTGCCGACCACATGCGCATGTGTCGGGAGGCCGAGCCGGAAGGCTTGAACGAGATCGAGGATGAGGCCGCCTAGGCATCCTCTCCCGATAAGTGAGTCACGAAACAACAGGAGTAGAGTAGTATGTCTGACATTCTCACCGTCATCGAGTGGACCACGATTCCCGATGCCGCTTTCCGCGAGCGGGACCGCGCTCCGCTCTACGTCAACCGCGAAAATTGGGCGCGCTACCCCGGCGACGATTGGTCCGCCGCGCTTGCTGCCCGTTACGACGACTTTCCGGAGGTCGCGGTTGAGCTCTCCGTTGGCCGCGTCGAGGAAGGCGGCCAGGTCGGCTACGTTGCCGGAGTGAACGGCCCCGGAAGCGAACGCTTCCGCAAGCTCTGCCTGACCCTGCACGCCGCGATGGCAGCGGCCGAGGAACACGCTGCCGAGGTGTGCAGCCGCATCCCTGAACCCGCCACAACCCTCGCCCCATAGGAGCCCCGCCATGCCCCATGACCTTGACCGCTTGGACCGTCCTTCTAGCCCTTGGCATCGTGCTCGCCGGCCTCGGCTATGAATACGAACGCCGCCCCGTCTATGCCGACCCCGCGCACTGGTCGAACGCGGTCGCCTACGCCGTCAAGGTGATCGGCCGGATGCTCGTTTTTCTCGCCGTCGCGCTCTTTTGCGTCGGCGACAGGGCGGTTCAGGGCGGCTTGAGTTTCTAACGGAGACCGTAGCGAATTTTTTCGCTACGCATTGCAGACATGAAAAAGGCGGTCGGAACCCAACGTTCCTGACCGCCTTTTGCCTGCCGAGGGCTTGGGGTTGGGGTAGCCGTGTGCCTGCCACCCCAACCCCAAGCCCTCGGATGGAGGCCCGAATCCGCATGAAGAAAGGGCGGCCACTAGGACCGCCCTCCCACCTCCTTCCAGGAGTCCGCCGGGGGCGACCTACGGCCCCCCGGAAGCTGCTATTTCCCGTCGTCAACGTTGAAGCGGTAGACCTCTCGTCCGTCTTCGCTCAGAGCGACGATCAGAATGTACGTCTCCAGCGTGTCGCCGACCGCGAGCGTTTTCAGCGGCGGAAGGGTCCCCGAAACGCTCGCGGGGCCGCTGCACATGGGGCCGTATTCCGACCTGTACGGATCGTATGAAAAAGACCCGTTCGGCGCTTCAAACCACGGAACTGTGGCCGGAAGCGACGGGGATTGCGGCCCGACGACCTTATGCCATTTGCTGTTGATCGTCGGAACCCAAGCACTCGCCGAAGCTTTCCGGAAGGACAGCGTTGCCGGGGTGATGACCTCAAAGTCATCAGAGATTCCCGTGATCGCGAATCTGTGCACCGTCAGGAAATCCGAGTCCCAATCGGTCGGACAAGTAACCGTGTAAAGCGTCGATCCTGTCCGGTATGTCGTGGTCAAAACTCGCTCGGGCGCAGGCGGGTTTGCCGTGTCGCCGTCATCGCCGGAAGGCGTTCCCGCGTCCTGGTCGCCGCCATCGCCCGAAGGCGTTCCCGTCTCCTCGCCGGAACCGCCTCCAGGTGTCCCCCCAGCGCCTTCCTCGCCGCTTCCGTCGCCCTTGTCGGCAACGACGACGGGAGTGACGACCGCCGCCTTAAGCCGGAAAATAAAACGCTGTTCGCCCGCCTCTGCATGGCCGGGATACGCGAGCGCGAGAATGCTGCCGATGAGCAGCGCGTCGGAAATTTTCGTGAGTACCGATTTCATTGGAATGCCCCCTGTTTTGAAATCCAGAAGACAAGCGTGAGCCCGTTCCCTGCATGGCGCAAACCGCCGGCGGAGCGGGGCCTTCAGGGTCCGCAGTAGTACGCGGCCACCGCAGACACAGAGAGCGACGGCGGCATGACGTAGCCCTCCGCCGACTGGCATTTGTAGACAGGTCCCAACCCGGCCCAGCCCTGTACGACCTTCGCACCCCCGCGAGGCTTGTCAGACCAGCCGTCACCATTGCTGTCATAGCGAATGGCATCCGCTCCCAGCCCCTCGCTAGGCTTGTTATTTCCGGAGGCGCAAATCTGCCCGTCGAGATCGGCGGGCCGCAGCCCGACACGGGCGCAGGCTGCCCCCTGCGTTTCCCGCATGGAGGTGACGTTGATCCACATACCCGGCGGCGGCGGCGGGCAGGCGACTTCCATTTTCGTCCACCCGCTGGGGACGTATTTGCACCCCGCCACGAAATCCGCCGAGCGGCTTCCCGCCCCGCTGCCGTCGCAAGTCAGTACCGCAGACAAGGCCACGTCCTGAAAACACCTGTCGGCCGCCGTGGCGATCGATGTGGATGCCGAGAGCGCGAGAGCCGCGAGAATGGAAACCTTGATTTTCATGACCGCCCCCTTTCCTCCGGAATCGTGAGCCCGCCCGAGGCGTGACGCAAACCGCCGGCGAGATCGCCGACACCGAAAGACCGAACCGCAGCCCGCACGATGACGATGAGGAAAAACCTGGGCTCTTGCCCGCCGACCGCGTAAAATCATGCCCAAGATGCCCGTCTGGACGTCTTAGCCCGCAAGGGGCCGTGGCTCACTTCGTTGCGCCCGCACCAAAACCCCTTGCAGGCAGCCGTTCCTGACGAGCTCGAAAGAGGCAGATTTTAACGCGGTCATAGGAGGTCAAGATGCGTCATTTTCTGAAAAGCCTCGCTCGCGGTGCCGGGGTGGCACTGGCCGCGACGGCGATCATCTACGGCGGCCTTCTCGGCATCGTCGTTTTCGCAGCTACGGGCTTCGGGGTCTTTTGATCCCGAAGCTTTTCGCTTTCATTTCCCGCCCTTCGGGGCCGTGACCCCGCCGACGTTCGGCTTTCCCTTGCCTCCGGAATCCCCCTGTCCCTTCGGACCTTTCTGGCCGGGGATTTGCGGCACGTTCGGGCGGACGTGGGCGGAAATCCCGCCCGCGCTCGCCGCGATCACGGTGTTGCCGTGTTCGGTATCGCCCCAGCCCTGAATCGCCGCGCCGAACATGGCCGACACGCGGGCGGGCAGTTCGAGGATCAGCCCGAACAGGCGGAGTAGGATATGCCACTGGATGAAGATCATCATCCCGAAGCCGACGACGATGCCGATGACGCCAATGGCCGCGCCTCCCTGTGATCCCTTGAAGGCGAAATTCCAGGTCATCAGGAAGACGTTGAGCAGGACCACGGACGTTGCATGAGCGGCTAGGAATCCGAGGACCGTAATCGGTTGCCGCAGCATGAGTGAGAACAGGGCCTTGTAGCCGATGGACTGGACCTGATCCACGAACTCCTGCCCGTCCATCCGGACATGCACGAAGGCCCAGAGCAGCGCGGCGATGGCGAAGGCGATGATGTCCATCGCGAGCGCGCCGAGGGCGAAAATCATGAAAATGTAGGGCATCATCGGCAGCACGTACGAAAGCACTGATCCCGCGACGATGGCGAGGCCGATGGCCCACCATCCCGGCACCATCACGAATGCCACGACCGCGCCGGCCGTCGAGGACCAGAAATTGGCTCCCGCCGTTGCCGCAAGGGCGACTGTGAAGGCCGTTTGTCCCCCGACCGACAGGCGGTTGCCGATGGCGATCAGGTCGCCGACAGGATCGCTCCGCCAGCCGTCATATGCAGTCATGTAGTCGAGGATCGGGTGCGAGATCGAGTTGAGGACGTTCGCCAGGACCGTCGCATCTGAATCGACCGCCGCGAGATCGTCGCCCGACACGACAAGGCGGTTCGTCTCCGCCTTGTTCTGCGAACGGATGAGGTCCATGGCGACGGCTATTTCGTTCCTGTAGCCGCCCCACGCTTCGGGGTTCGGTTCGCGGTAGACGGCCCGCTCGCTGGCATACGACGCCGACTTTTCCGCGATCCGCGACATCATTCGGTAGTAGCTGCCGATGAGCGTCCAGCCGTGAGTCCTGACACCCTCGACCAGCTTTTCCCGCGTCTCCCTGTCCTCATCGGCGGACACCGCCGCCGCGCTTGCCGAAACGGTTGCGTCGTAGGCGTCGCCGATGGCATTGACCCGCTGGACGAGGCCAGCGACCAGAACCCCCTGCGCCTGCAAATCGCGAATGTGGGAGAGGTCCGAGCCTGTCGAGCTTGTCGCCGGATCGCCGTGGATTCGGGATGTGCCGCTTTTCCGGAAAGCGTCGGCGAGGGGCTGCGCCGGATTGAAGGCGCGGACTTGTTCGATGAGCGTCTGGGCCGCTTTCCGGCGATCCTCGCCGAAGCTGCCGAACTCCTCGGTCGTCGGCGCTGAGATCGTCAGGGAGCCACAGGCCTGTCCGTAGTCCCACGCGAAACCAGTCACCGCCGCAGGCGTTTCAGCGCCGAACGGAATCCAGGATTTTTTTGCCGGACGGACGACGGCCTCGCCGGCGGCGGGCGGCAGACGGGAAGAAGCTTTTTCTCCGGTGTATGCCGCTGTCCGTTCGACCGCCTGGTGATGGATGCGGGTGCAGACCTCGCCCGTCACGATCTGCCAGGCAAGTTGGCGTCCGCCCGCCGAGATCGGCGTGAGGCTATGCCCGTCCTTCACGACGTGTTCAACGCTCGCGACCGCGATCGCGTCGGCGCTGTTGACCCCCATCATGTAAATCAGGCGCTCGATGAGATGAACGCCCGCGAGGCCTGAGCCTGTCACGGAAACAAGGAATCCGAAGCCAGCCACGACCCGCAGCGGCGCCCAGATTTGATGCCATTTTTCACCGAGTACGCGACCGGAATAGGCGCTGTTCACGATGCCCATCAGGACGTGCCAGCCCATGAGCAGGCTGGCGATGAAAACCAGCATCGGAATGAAGACGGACAGCCCGACCGTGAATCCTGTCGCCGTATCGACGGGCAACAGGTTTTCCATGATCTTCCACGCGAGATTGTCCGCGTCAGGAACCCTAAAAAGATCGATCGAGCCGCCCATTTTCTCACTCCCTCATGTCGGATTCGGCAGCACCGGAATCCGTCGCTTCCGGAACCGCGAACGCCGTCCCGACGAATAGCTTTTTGTCCCGTTCGGCGACGTGCGCGCGCACCAGCCCGGCGACGAAATCCGGCGCCACGTTGCCCGCCTCGACGGCCGCCAGGACCACGCCACCCAGCACGATTTTCCGGCGAGTGTCGTCGCGCCGCGCGGCCTTCTTTTCCTGCGTCCGGAGGCGCGCCAGGTCCGCCTCCAGCTTCGCCTTGCGTTGGAGGAGTCCTTTTTCCTTCTCCCGAATTTTTCCAAAATCCAGCATCCCGAAATCTCCGTTTTGCGAATCCGCCGGCGGACTTCCGAAACCGCCCGGCCTGAATCCGCAGGCCAAAAATGTGGAAGTCGCTAGGCCCTGCCAGCGAAACCCAAGCGCCGGAAAACCGACGCCGATTCAATGATTTGCCGACCCCTTGAGATCTTCAAGGCCGCCGACAAACATCAGGAGGAGGAAGCCGCGCGAAGCGGCCCCCTGCTAAGGGCGCGATTAAGCGTCGTACCGACGCATCGCGCCCTACGGGCAGGGAAATCCGACAGGGAGGAGCGACACGATGGACGCGAACACGCTGACAGCCGCAACCGCGCTGTTCCACGCCGTCGCCGTCGTTTTCGGAGCGGCCGCCGTGCTGCTGTCCGCTCCCGTCGTCGCCACGCTCCTCCGCCGTGCGACACACGCCAGGCAGTCGGATTCGCGCATCCACGCAGGAGAGGATTCATGAATCCCGCCGCCCCGATTTTCACGATCCGCCTGCACTGGCAGCGCCTTCACGGCTCGCCGCTCCTCGCCGTCCAGGCGGACGGCCTCGCCGCCGCGCAGCTACGCCACTACGGGCGTCGCGCAGGCCTTCGCGGCTTCACGCTCGATGACAGCGCCGGGGCGATGGTCGGGACGGTCGAACAGCGGGACGCGCAGCTCTGTGAACTCGAAAATGCCGGATACGAAGTTGAGGAGGACATGCAATGACGAAGACGAAAACCGCCGCTGCCGCGCTCGCCGAAGATGATCCTTTCGGCGTTGAATCCGTCTCCGGAGACGACCCTTTCGGCGACGATTTCGCCGACGTGTTTGCTCCGCCGACACCCGAGGAGAAATTGACGCTCCTGGCCGTCGCGCTGGTCGAAGACCCGTTCGCGACGACGCGCATGGACGACGGAGAGAATCCTTTCGGTGGAGCCTCGAATCTCGCTCGCTACGAGCGAGCCAGCGCCGCTTACCTCGCCGCCTGCCATGCCGAGGACCGCGACGAATCCGACGACGAGCGGGAGGAGATTCTTCGCCGCATCGCCCTCTACTGGCTCCGCCGCAGCAAGGCCCTCTGGACCGTCTGAAAATGGCGACCTCCCTCCCGCCAGACACCGCCATTTTCAACGTCCGCGTTTCCGTTTTTCAGCGGAGCGCGGGCCGCTCCGCCGTCGCGGCCGCAGCCTACCGCAGCGCCTCCCGCCTCACCGACGAGCGGATTGGCGAGACGTTCGACTACACGAAAAAACGGGCAGAGGATTCTTTCATCCTCGCGCCTCCGGACGCGCCCGCGTGGGCCTACGACCGCGCCCAGCTATGGAACCGCGTGGAGGCCGCCGAGAAGCGAAAGGACGCCGTTGTCGCGAGGGAAGTCCTGATAACGATTCCCCGCGACATTCCCGCCGACGCCCGCCGCGCCTTCGCCGAGGCCGCCGTTGCTTCCTACGTCGCCGCCGGCGCAGTTGTGGATGTCGCCATTCATTGCCCTGCCGACGTGTACGGCGAGGAGCAGCCGCACATTCACGTCATGCTCGCCTCGCGTTGCGTGGACGCATCGGAGCTTTCCGGATTTGCAAAGACCCGCAACGCTGTCCTGACCGCCATGTTCGAGTCCGGAGGGCGTCACGGCGGGGGCGAGCGCGGTGACGCTCTCAAAGCCGAGCGCGAGCGCATCGCCGGAATCATGAATCGATTTCTGGAATCCGCAGGCAGCGCCCGCCGCGCCGACCACCGGACGAACGCAGCGCGTGGCCTGCACGACCGCGAGCCCGAGCCGACCATGGGCGAGTCCCGCCTTGCCACCGTGAAAAAGCGGAAGCGCCACGACCGCAAGAGCGTCCTTGTCGCTGGCATCCGGAACACAAGGATTCAAGAAAACCAGTTGCTCGAAACCGAGGAGGAAATCATGGCGACGACCGCACTGAAACAGGCAGACAACGGCATCCGCCCGCGCTCCCGCGTGAACTTCAAACAGAAGCTCCTCCGCGAGCGCTTCCCCGGCCTCCGGAACGCGGCGGGCTGGGCCGAGAATCTTCACTTCATCGATGCCAACACCCCCGGCCTCATCCGCATCGCCACGAAGGACGGCGGGCACCTGGAAATCCGTGGGCGTCTCGCCCGCGTTTTCGGTCAGCGCGGGCAGGCCGACGCGCTCGCCGATGCCCTTCGCGCTGCCGACGACCTGGACGACATCGAGCGCTTGGAGGAGCTTAAGAGCCTCCGGAGGAAGGGCAACGGCGTGAGGCCGAAACGCGACCCCGACGAGGTTCCGCAGCTTCCGGCCGAGAAGGTCGAATCCATCGCCGACAAGTGGCGCAGCCGTGGTTTCACGAAGATCACGGAAGCCCCTGACGGCGTATGGATCGAGATCGGGAAATGCCGCCTCCAGGATCTCGGCGACGAGCTCCGCATCCACGGCCCCGCCGCTTCCGATGCTGCTGTCCGTGCCATGCTCTCCAAAGCCGTAGACGAGTGGGATTCGTCGCTTGAGGTCTTCGGCGATCGTGCCTTCAAGGATGCCACATGGCTTGAGGCACAGCGCCAAGGCGTGACCGTCTACGACCAAGCAACCGGGCAACTCTACGAGCCCTCGGAGGAGGTCCGCAAAAAATTCGAAGCCGACCACCATCGCGCCCGCGCCGAAGGCGACGAAATGGCCGCCTTGAAGGCGCACAAGGCGATGGCCTCCCTTGTTCTGGAAGCCGCCGCCGGCGACTCCGCCGCCCTCAAGAAATTGCAGGCGAATGACAAGGATTTGGCGGACTTCATCACGATGCATCTTGACGACGAGCAGCGCGGGCGCCTGGTCGGCAAGCCCGAGGCCGATGTCGTGGCCGCTCTCCCGTCCTTCCGCGCCTTCGGAAAGACCGCCCGCCAGGACGACGACGAGAAGCGCAAGCGCGAAGGCCTGCCTGCTTTCGCCGACGACTACGAAACCGCGCCGGGCGAGGGCGGCGACGACTACGAGGAACGGAGGCCCCGTTGACCGACCAGGACGAAGCTCACGCTCTCCGGAGATATGTGTCCGCCCGCGCCCACGGGCGGACCTATCCCGAGTTCGCGCGCTTCGATGCTCACATTCAGGGCTGGGTGGAATCCAACGCCACCGAGGCCGCCGGCCGATGTGACGGGAAAGCCTTCCGCCAGGTACGTCGCCCCGGCCTGCCTTGGTGTGAATGGCTTGGCCTCGACGCCAGGATAGCCGAGGACCACGCCCTACAAGCGTTTTTCGAGCTTCGCGCGAAAGAAGCCCACGACTGGAATTGCCTTTTCAAAGAGGTGAGCCGCAACCGCCGTCAGGTCCTTCGCCGTTGGCGTCTTGAGGGCCTTGGCATCCTGTCCCGCGTCCGCGCTCAGGAAGCGGCAGGCCCCGACGTGCGCCTGCCCAGCACCCTCGCCGACGAGTTCCGGATGCGTGGGCGGGGGATGAGAAGCCTGATTCAGGCTTAGCGCAGTACCAGCCACAGGACGACGGCCGAGGCCGCCGCGCCCGCCAGAAACGGCCCGTGCCGCTTCAATTCCCAGCCGAGATATTCGCCCCACGTCAGGGACTTCCGCCAGCGCCGGAAGCCGTCGCGCTGTGCCTCCTCGTAGGCTTTGTCAGCCCGCCAGCCCATGCCGGAACCCTTGGAATCCTTGAAGATTAATGTAGCCAAACGTCAGCCCGAATGACCCGCCAGATCTTAGCGAATGCTAAATGACTGTAATGGGGTGGAATGCGGACTGACAGCCTCCCGCACTCACTCCGCGAAAGCCGTCGTCAGGCCGACCGGTGGGATGCCTTAATCTCCCTAATGAACCCAAGGCCCATTTATAGACAAGTTGAAGATAATTTCTTGATTGAATTGAGCTCTCTTTAAGAAAGCCTACGCACAATGGGAGTATGACTAAGATACCGCACTCGGCGGGAGCGGAAATGGCGGTTGACCACCCGGCAAAATCGCTGATTGCCTTGCAAACGGATATTCTTGAGAAGGTAGCCTACGGGGAGCCGCTGGCATCGGTCACCGATCAGCTTTGCAGGCAGGCCGAGACGATAGCCGCAGATGTTATCTGCTCGGTTCTCACCGTCGATAGAGATGGCAGGCTGCGGACGCTTGCAGGTCCAAGCCTTCCAGAGCAGTACTCGCGGGCGATCGACGGAATTCCGATCGGGCCTGACATTGGTTCCTGTGGCGCGGCGGCGTATCGCGGCATGGCAGTGGAAGTCACGGATATCGAGTGTGACCCGCTTTTTGACGACTACAGGTCGCTTTTACTCCCGCTTGGCTTGAAGGCCTGCTGGTCCAGTCCAATCAAGGCTCGGGACGGCCGCGTCGTCGGGACTTTCGCCTTTTATTTTCCTACCCCCCGAGGGCCGACGGACGTCGAAAGGGAAGTGGTTGCGCGCTGCACTCATATTTGCAGTATCGCCATTGAACACGACGAGATCCGGCGGCGCATGCATGAACTGGCGTTCGTGGACACCTTGTCGGGAGCACCTAACCGCGCCAGCTTCAATCTCCGTATCGGACAACTGACGGGAGCAACTCCAAAATCTTTCGCCCTGATGTTGATCGACCTCGATCATCTGAAGGAGATCAACGACACGTTGGGACATGCCGGCGGTGACATGCTGGTGCGTACTACCGCGCTGCGTCTCAAAACCGCGCCGATCGCTGTCGAGGTCTTTCGTATCGGAGGTGACGAATTTGCCGTGGTCGTGCCGGGTTGCAGCACGGCATCCGAGATGACCAAGGCGGCACATGGGTTGATCGAAGCGATCAGTATGCCATTCCAGTATGGCGAACACACGATCGTTTCTTCCGTGACCGTCGGCGGCGCACTTTACGGATGCGACGGCATCGACGCCGAAACCTTGTACCAGAACGCCGACTTTGCCCTCTATCACGCAAAGGCGGAATGCAGAGGCGGTTTCGTTCCCTTCGTGCCCGGGATGCGCACGGCTATCACACGTAGGATTCAAACCATACGTGAGGTCGGCGACGCACTATCCGAAGGCCGCGTCTTCGCGGCCTATCAACCGATCGTGCGGATCGACACTGCCGAGATCGTTGGCGTGGAGGCGTTGGTGCGCATGCGTACCCCGGAGGGGCGGATTGTACCGGCCAACGAGTTTCACGAAGCCATCTCGGACCCGCGTATCGGCGACAACCTGACGATGCAGATGCTGTCGGAGGTGACCGCTGACGTAAGAGCCTGGCTCGACAGCGGTATTTCACTCCAGCATGTCGGCATTAATGTTGCGAGCCCAGACTTCCAGAAAGGCGGTCTCGAAGACCGGATCGTAGAGAAGTTCGCAGCCGCCAACGTCCCGCTCGAGCATGTCATCCTGGAAATCAACGAAACGGTTTTTATGGGCGGTCACGACAATCACATCGCCCGAGCAGCGGAAAATCTGCGGGCCAAAGGAATGCGTGTTGCGCTCGATGATTTTGGCACCGGTCACGCCTCGCTTACCCATCTCCTGAACTTCCCCGTGGACATCATCAAGATCGACAAATCATTTGTCGACCGCATGATTGAAGACCACCGGAGCCTGGTAATCGTCGAAGGGTTGATCGAAGTGGCACATAAGCTCGATATGAAGATCATTGCCGAAGGAATCGAGACTGAGGAACAGGCCAACAAACTGGCATCCCTCGGCTGCATACTTGGCCAGGGGTACCGCTACGGGCGTGCCGCCTCAGCGGCGACCACCCTCGAACTCCTGCGTCGCTTTTCACAAAAGCCTGACAGTCCGTCAGCATATCAGGTGCCTTATCGGTTAACAGCATGACGCATTTCGGCGTTCGAGACGCACCGGGGGCCGTCTGCTGACAGTCCGCCTCGCGGTGGCATTTGTAGAAGCTGCCGTTCCGCATACAGCCCCGGCTCCGCCGTCCATGGGAACCGAGCGAATGGCAATTTTCGGGCGGCGGCGGAAGCGCCCAGAACGGCGACAATGAGGGTCGGAAGCGGCATTTCCTATCAATCAACGTTTGTAGGATCGCGGATAAATCCGTGTAACTAATTGGCTGCTAAGCGATGAGCAACCACAGCATAACCGTCGCCGCCGCCGCGCCCGCCAGAAACGGGCCGTGTCGCCGCAATTCCCAGCCGAGATATTCGCTCCACGTCAGGGACTTCCGCCAACGCCGGAAACCGTTGCGCTGCTCCTCCTCGTATGCCGGGCCAGCCCGCCAGCCCATTCCAGAACCCTTGGAATCCTTGTAAATTAATGTAGCCAACCATCAGGAGGTTGTGGCCGCCTGCGGCCGCCACCTCCAGCGCACGACGCGCCGTCTCCTGCCCCTTGACGTCGGCGAGGTCCGGCAGGCCGCAGGGTGGCGCCTGGATGCTCGCCACCGGGCGCGAAAGCACCTGCGTGCCGCGAAAATGATTGGCCATGGCGATCAGGCTGCGCGGCGCGAGGATGTCGATCTCGGCGCCCGCCCAGGCGGCCTCCGGCCCGCAGGCCGCCGGACAGATCAGCCCCTTGCCCATGGCGTGGGCGCCGATCGCCGCGGGCAGCGCCCCGGCCACCGGCGCGATCATGCCGTCGAGCGACAATTCCCCCAGCACGACGTAGCCGGCCAGCGCGTCCGCGGGGATGGCTCCGAGCGCCGCCATCAGTCCCAGCGCGATCGGCAGGTCGTAGTGGCTGCCTTCCTTCGGCAGGTCGGCCGGCGCGAGGTTGACCGTCACCCTGCGGCTCGGCATGGAAAGGCCGGAGGCATGCAGCGCCGCCTGGACGCGCTCGCGGCTCTCGGCCACCGCCTTGTCCGGCAGGCCGACGATCTGCATCCCCATCTTGCCGGGCGCGACCATCACCTGGACATCGACGGGAACCGCCTCGATGCCCTGGAACGCCACCGTGCCGACGCGCGAAACCATCGCCCCTCCGAATACCGGAGCCGTTTTCCGAAAACCGTCCGAAAATCCCTTGTCGCCAGTCAAGCACAGGCGCCGGCAAAGTTCAAGAACATTTCGGGAACATACCGCGCCGTGCCGGCTTCAGCCGACCGGATCGCTGCGGAAGGCGAGGAATTGCAGGAAAAGCTCGCGCTCGGTGGTGATGTCGAGCTTCTCGTAAATGCGCCGGCGATGGTTCTTCGCCGTGCCGACGGCGATGCCGAGCCGCTTGGCGATAGCCGCCGTCGGATGGCCGGCCAGGACGAGCTGCACCAGCTCGCGCTCGCGCTGGCTGAGTTCCGGCCACAGGCTGTCGGGGACGCGCGGCTCGCGGCGCGGCGCGGCACCCGGCCCGGGCTCGGCCGAGGTGCGCAGGAAACCCGGCTCTCGCGTCCGCAAATCCAGCGCGTGCAGCGCCGCAAACACCGGCAGCCGTTCGTTCAGCAGCGCGATTTCGCCGTCGCGGAACGGTTTTTCCGAACGGTCGAGGAAGATGCCGAGGCACCAGTCGCCGCCATCGGCCAGAAGGATGCCCACCTCGTCGACAATCTCGGACTGGGTGAGGAAGCCGGCGATGTACTGGCCGCGCTTGGCCTCGTCATCGGCCAGCCGCTTCAACGGCACGATCCCCAGCCGCCGCTCCCGCCGCCATGAGGCGTAGAACGGATCGAAGACGTAGTAATTCTCGAGGTAACGCCGCACCATCTCGTCCGAAAAACGCCGATGCTTGACGAATTCCGGCATCCGGGTCGCCGAATAGCGGGTGACGGTGACGAGGTCGTGGGCGACGTCGGCGCCGATCAGGTCGATGAGGCAGTCCACATGGGCGTCGGTGCCGACCGCAGCTATGGCCCTTGCCAGCGTGGGCCATACGGCGCCGGCCGGCAGCGCCTTCTCAGCGGGCAAGAAAGCCGCCGTCCACTGGCAGGATCGCGCCGGTGATCATCGCCGCCGCCGGCGAGGCGAGGAAAAGGATCGCGTCCGCCACCTCCTCCGGTTCGGCGATGCGGCCGAGCGGCGTGTGGGCGGCGATCGTGGCCATGCGTTCCGGATCGTCGAGGATCGGCTGGATGAAGCCGGTGCGCACGAAGGTCGGCGCCACCGCATTGACGCGGATTTTCAGCGGCGCCCATTCGAGCGCCAGCGCACGCGTCATGTTGACGACGCCGCCCTTGGTCGACTGGTAGGCGACGTTCGGATAGAGCCCGCCGGACAGCCCCATGATCGAGGCGGTGTTGACGATGGCGCCGCCCCTGCCGGACGCCTGCATCGCGCGCGCCGCCAGCCGCGCGGCGACGAACATACCGGTCATGTTGACCGCCAGCACCTTGTTCCAGTCCTCCACCGGCATATCGAGCGCGGGCGAGCGGATGGCCATGCCGGCATTGTTGACCAGCACGTCGATGCCGCCGAATTTTTCCGCGATCGCGGCGAAGGCGGCCGCCATTGCCGGCTCGTCGGTCACGTCGAGCGCCCAGGCCGCGCCTGTGCCGCCGGCATCGCGGATTTCGCTGAGGACCGCCTCGCCCCTGTCGGCATTGCGGTCGATGACGCAGACGGCGGCGCCCGCATAGGCCAGATGCAGCGCAGCCGCGCTGCCGATGCCGGCCCCGCCGCCGGTGACGACGGCCACCTTGCCGGGAAGCGCGAAACGGGAGAGGACGGAGGTGCTGTCAGCCATTCGAAGCCTGCCTGCATTGTGCCTTTCGGCATATGGCGCAAGGGACGGGTGAAAATCTAGAGTGCCGTCACGCTCCGCAATTCCGGGAAGACG